>NZ_JBEYRK010000078.1:0-1155 GCF_040704065.1 Streptomyces sp. NPDC047869 | reverse complement strand
GCCGGGTTCTGCTCGGCGGTGTTGATCGGGATGGCTCCGATCTCCTCCGCCTTGCGCAGCCGGTCGGGCTGGTGGTCGGCCGTCCAGACGCGGCCGGCGCCCTTGAGGATGGCGGAGTAGGTCGCCATCAGCCCGACGGGACCGGCCCCGAAGACGATGGTCTGGTCGCCCGGTTTGACGTGGGCCATCTCGGTGGCGTGATAGCCGGTGGGGAAGATGTCGGCGAGCATCACGTAGTCGGTCTGCCGCTCGGCGGCGTCCTCGCCCAGACGCAGCGCGTTGAAGTCGCCGTAGGGCACGCGCAGCAGCTCCGCCTGGCCGCCCTGGTAGGGGCCCATGTCGGCGAATCCGTAGGCGGCTCCCGCGAGGTCCGGTTCCGGCTGCATGGTCAGGCAGTAGTTGGTCAGGCCCCGCTCGCACTGCTTGCAGAAGCCGCAGGCGATGTTGAAGGGCAGGACCACGTACTCGCCGACCTGGACCTTGCGGACGGCCGAGCCGACCTCCACCACCTGGCCCATGTTCTCGTGTCCCAGGGTGCGGCCGGACTCGAAGGAGGTGCGGCCCTCGTACATGTGCAGGTCCGAACCGCAGATGTTGGTGGTGGTGATCTTGACGATGATGTCGCAGGGGTGTTCGATCTTCGCGTCCGGTACGTCCTTCACGGTGACCGTTCGCGGTCCTTCGTATACCGCTGCTTTCATGGTGACTTCCCTTGATGTCGCGGCATGGCGGTGGTGGAGAAGGCGCAGAGAGCCTGACTCTCGGAAGTGCTGCGACGCAGTCCGTGGCTCCGGCACGTCTCCGCGGGCCGTTCACCTGCATCAGGCGGAACGGTGGGTTTTGCCGCCGGCTCGCCAGGCGGAGCGTCGGCGCTCCGGCGGCGTTGCATCCGGGTCCCCGTCGGCATTCGACGCGAAACGACTCTTCACCGATCGATCAGCGGAATCTCCGGACCCGGACGACCACCAACCGACGGCACATCTCCGACTGAGGTCACCCGCTAGTGCCGCATCAAGCAACGTTCGCCCTGCGATGAGGCGTCACTCTGTTGCTGTCCTGGGCGGCGCCGGACGGCCAGAATGATCGCGTGGCTGAACGTGTGCAGGTCCGGGAGATCGATGACGACGAGGGCAGGCGGTTACTGCGGATCGTCCG
>NZ_JBEYRK010000077.1:0-1191 GCF_040704065.1 Streptomyces sp. NPDC047869 | reverse complement strand
CTAGTGAGCTGGTCCGGAGATCCTGTCGCAGTAGCGGCAGATCCGGTCGATGATCTGGTCGGCTGTCTTGGTCCAGCGGAACGGGCGGGCCTGTTCGTTCCAGACCTCGATCCATTTCTGCAGGGCTGCCTGGAGCGCGTCGACTGAGCAGAACACCCCGCGTTCCAGGCAGCGGCGCTGCAGTTCCGCGAACCAGCGTTCTACCTGGTTGATCCACGACGAGTACGTGGGTGTGAAGTGCAGAGCGAAACGTGGATGGGCCACCAGCCACTTGTGCACGACCGGCGCCTTGTGCGCGGAGAGGTTGTCGCAGATCACGTGGACTGCCAGACCGGGCTCCACCTCGTGGTCGAGCAGGTCCAGGAAGTCGCGGAAGTCCTCGGCGGCGTGACGGGCGGACACCTTGCCGATCACTTTCCCGGTGGCGATGTCCAGCGCCGCGAACAGATCGGTGGTGCCGTGCCGGATGTAGTCGAAACTGCGCCGCTCGGGGACACCGGGCAGCATCGGGAGCACGGGTGCCGTCCGTTCCAGTGCCTGGATCTGCGGTTTCTCGTCGACCGAGAAGACCACCGCGTTCGCCGGCGGGGCCAGATAGAGCCCGACCACATCCCTGATCTTGTCCAGCAGCAACGGATCCGGGGAGATCTTGAACGTCTCGGTACGGTGCGGCTGCAGCCCGAACGCCTGCCAGATCCGGTACACACTGGTCGGCGAGATACCCACCTGGCGTGCCAGCTCCCGCTTGGACCAGTGCGTTCCGCCCTCCGGCACCGCTTCCAACGTCCGCACCACCACCTCCTCGACCTGCGCATCGGTGATGGTGCGCGGCACCCCGGGGCGCGGCTCGTCGGACAAGCCGTCGAGCCGCTCGGCCAGGAACCGGGTCCGCCACCGGCGCACCGTCTTGCGGTCGGTCTCCAGCCGGGCCGCCACCGCGGTATTGCTCAGCCCGTCCGCGCAGGCGAGCACGATCGCGGCCCGCTTGGCCAGGCCCTGCGCCGTCGACCGGCGCCGGGCCCAGTTCCGCAAGATCGATCGCTCATCCCCGGACAGCACGAGCGGCTCCAGCCTGGTGTCCCCCATGCCCTCAGGACACCGCCCCCAGCCACCTCGCAACTGGCAAACGCCCGAATCTGAAACGGAAGGCGACTCACGAGGCGAGACCAGAACTCAAGACCGGGACACTAG
>NZ_JBEYRK010000076.1:0-1196 GCF_040704065.1 Streptomyces sp. NPDC047869 | reverse complement strand
CAGCACGGTGTCGGGGTACTGGGCGTCGATCTCCTTGCGGACCCGCTTCAGGAACTGGTGCGTGGCCGGCAGGTTCTCGCAGTTGGTGCCCTCCTCCGCGTAGAGATAGGGGACCGCGTCGAGACGGAAGCCGTCGATGCCCAGGTCCAGCCAGAACTTCAGGGCGGCCAGGATCTCCTCCTGGACGGCCGGGTTCTCGTAGTTGAGGTCCGGCTGGTGGGAGAAGAAGCGGTGGAAGTAGTACTGGCCGCGCACCGGGTCGAAGGTCCAGTTGGAGACCTCGGTGTCGACGAAGATGATCCGCGCTTCCTCGTAGCCCTTGTCGTCGTCGGCCCAGACGAAGTAGTCGCCGTAGGGGCCGGCGGGGTCCTTGCGGGACTCCTGGAACCACGGGTGCTGGTCGCTGGTGTGGTTCATGACGAAGTCGACGATGACGCGCATGCCACGCTGGTGCGCGGCGTCCACGAACTCCACGAAGTCCGCGAGGTCGCCGAACTCGGGGAGCACGGCCGTGTAGTCGGCGACGTCGTAACCGCCGTCCCGCAGCGGGGACTTGAAGAACGGCGGCAGCCAGAGGCAGTCCACTCCCAGCCACTGCAGATAGTCGAGTTTGGCGGTCAGGCCCTTGAGATCGCCGATGCCGTCGCCGTCACTGTCGTGGAACGAGCGAACGAGCACCTCGTAGAAGACGGCGCGCTTGAACCACTCCGGATCCCGGTCCTTGGCGGGAGTGTCCTCGAAAGTGTCCGGCACGGGGTCATTGACAGTCATGACGCTGAGGGCCCTCCGATCTGGGGCATCGATCGCCCGACGTGGAGCACGTGCGCCGGCGTCCGGCCGGGCGTGAGACGCACGTAGTTGGTCCTGCCCCAGTGATAGCTCTCACCTGTCAGTTCGTCGTGCACGGACAGGGTGGCGTTCCAGTCCAGGCCGAGTTGCGGCATGTCCAACGAGACCGTGGCCTCCTGGGTGTGGTGCGGGTCGAGGTTGACGACCACGATGACCGTGTCCGGGCCCGTGCTCTTGCTGTAGGCGAGCACGTTGTCGTTGTCGGTCCGATGGAAGCGGAGGTTCCGCAGACGCTGTAGCGCGGGGTGCTGCCGCCGGATGGTGTTGAGTTTGGTGATGAGGGGGGCGATGGTGCGGCCCTCGCGTGCGGCGGCTTCCCAGTCGCGGGGTTTGAGCTGGTACTTCTC
>NZ_JBEYRK010000075.1:0-1214 GCF_040704065.1 Streptomyces sp. NPDC047869 | reverse complement strand
AGGAGGGGCTGCACTTGGCGAACGGCCCTGGTGAGGGTGCTGCCATTGACCCCGAAGAGCTGGGCGAGCAGGTCTCGGGTGCCGAGTTTGCGCAGGTAGAGCACGGTGGCCAGGACTCTGTCGGCGGTGGTCAGCTTGTCCTTGGCCCCAGCGCCGCGAGCACGGATGCGTTCGCCTCCTCGCTGCTGGAGCCGTCCTCGCTCACGTAACTCATCCAGCTTCTGTGCCAGTTGGTCGACGAGGTGGTCCAGCGCTGGTTCGGGCATGCCGGTCAGCTCTGGGTTGCGCAGATGCCCGGTGCAGGGCTGCCAGGACGGGCAGCCGGCTGACCGAGGGCTCTCGGCTGTGCTGGTCGTGTCGCGAGGTTGGGGGTGGAGGGTGTAGTTCCAGTCACCGTGGAAGCGGTGCCGGTGCAGGGGCAGAGCGTCGATATCGCTGTCGGTGACCTTGATGCCGGTGTCGTAGGTCCCCGAGTCGAGTTCGGCGTGGACTTTCAGGCCGGTGCGGGTAGTGGTTGCCGCGATGCTGTTCACGATGACGTCGTGGCTGGTCAGCGGGCGGCCGCGCCAGTTCATGGAGATGTGGGAGAACAGCCGGTGCTCGATCTTGTTCCACTTCGAGGTGCCCGGCGGCATGTGGCAGACCGTGATGTCCAAACCCGTCTCGGCGGCCAAGGCGGCGAGTTCGGTCTTCCAGGCGCGGGTGCGGTAGCCGTTGGACCCGCCTGCGTCCGCGGTGATCAGCAAACGGGTGGCGGCCGGGTAGTCGTGCCGGCCCCGGGCCTGCCACCAGCGGCGGATGGAGGCGACGGCGAACGCGGCGGTGTCGTGATCGGTGCCGACACTGACCCAGCCGGTGTTCGCGGCGATGTCATAGATGCCGTAGGGGATCGCTTTGCCCGGTCCCTGCCGGTCCAGGAAATCGTGCGTCTTGACCATCACCGGCTCCTGGGCAGGCCGCCACTGGTGGCCCGCGTTCTTGTAGTCGCCGACGAGTTCCTTCTTCTTCGTGTCCACGCTGATCACCGGCTGGCCGGCGCCCATGTGCTGTCTGGCTCGCTCGTTGATGTAACGGAACTGGGCGTCACGGTCTGGGTGCTGCTTGCCCTCCAGGGTCTTGGCGCCGGCCTGCAGGCTGAAGCCCTCCTCACGCAGCAGGTCCCCGACCGTGTCCGCACTCACCGTGTGCCCCTGACGGGTGAGCTCGGCTGCAAG
>NZ_JBEYRK010000074.1:0-1238 GCF_040704065.1 Streptomyces sp. NPDC047869 | reverse complement strand
CAGCACGGTGTCGGGGTACTGGGCGTCGATCTCCTTGCGGACCCGCTTCAGGAACTGGTGCGTGGCCGGCAGGTTCTCGCAGTTGGTGCCCTCCTGCTGGTACAGGTACGGCACGGCGTCCAGGCGGAACCCGTCGATGCCGAGGTCCAGCCAGAACTTCAGCGCGGAGATCATCTCCTCCTGCACCGCCGGGTTCTCGTAGTTGAGGTCCGGCTGGTGCGAGAAGAAGCGGTGCCAGTAGTACTGCTTGCGTACGGGGTCGTACGTCCAGTTGGAGGCCTCGGTGTCGACGAAGATGATCCGGGCGCCCTGGTACTGCTTGTCGTCGTCGGCCCAGACGTAGTAGTCCCCGTACGGGCCGTCCGGGTCTCTCCTCGACTCCTGGAACCACGGGTGCTGGTCGCTGGTGTGGTTCATGACGAAGTCGATGATGACGCGCATACCGCGCTGGTGCGCCGAGTCGACGAACTCGACGAAGTCGGCCAGGTCGCCGAACTCGGGAAGCACTGCCGTGTAGTCGGAGACGTCGTAACCGCCGTCCCGCAGCGGGGACTTGAAGAAGGGCGGCAGCCAGAGGCAGTCGACGCCGAGCCACTGGAGGTAGTCGAGTTTGGCGGTCAGGCCCTTGAGGTCGCCGATGCCGTCCCCGTTGCTGTCCTGGAAGGAGCGGACCAGGACCTCGTAGAAGACGGCGCTCTTGAACCAATCCGGATGCCGGTCCTTGGCGGGGGTGTCCTCGAAGGTGTCCGGGACGGGCTCGTTGACGATCATATGGCGGGTGACCCTCCGGTCGGCGGGGTGGACGGTCGCAGAACCTGGCTGTGCTCACCCGGTGGACGTTCCCCGGGCTCCCGGCCGACGGCCAGCACATGCGCGCCGCCCGGACCGAGGCGCACATAACTGGCCCTGCCCCAGTGATAGGTGTCGCCGGTGAGCAGGTCGCGCACCGGCGTCGACTCGTGCCATTCCAGGCCGAGTTGCGGCATGTCCAACGAGACCGTGGCTTCCTGGGTGTGGTGGGGGTCGAGGTTGGCGACCACCAGAACCGTGTTCGATCCGCTCCGCTTCGAGTAGACGATCACCGAGTCCTTGTCGGCGTGGTGGAAGTGGAGGTCGCGCAGTTGCCGCAGGGCCGGGTTCGCGCGCCGGATGGTGTTGAGTTTGGTGATGAGGGGGGCGATGGTGCGGCCCTCGCGTGCGGCGGCTTCCCAGTCGCGGGGTTTGAGCTGGTACTTCTC
>NZ_JBEYRK010000073.1:0-1480 GCF_040704065.1 Streptomyces sp. NPDC047869 | reverse complement strand
CAATACCGGTGACTTTGTTGGGGTCTGGTCGTTGGATGGGTTGTGCCAAGGCCGGGTCAGGTGAAGTCGTCGGGGGTTGGTCGGTTCTCGGATCGGATCGCGTTGGGGGTGCTGACGCGGGCGTTTCCGCCGGAGCTGGTCGACGAGGTGGTCGCCGAGTGCGGCAGGGTCGAGCAGCGGACGCGGTTGCTGCCGGCACGGGTGGTGGTCTACTTCGTCCTGGCGATGTGTCTGTTCTTCGGGCAGGGCTATGAAGAGGTGGCCCGGCTTCTGGTTCAGGGGCTGGAGCGCGAGGGCCGGTGGGCGACCGCCTGGCGGGTGCCCACGACGGCGGCGATCGGGCGGGCCCGGTTGCGGCTCGGGCCGGAGCCGTTGCGGGCCCTGTTCGCCCGGGTGTGCCGGCCGGTGGCGGTCGCGCGGACGCAGGGTGCCTGGTATCGGCGGTGGCGGTTGGTCGCGGTGGACGGCACGGTCTTCGATGTTCCGGACACCGCGGCGAACGCTCAGTTCTTCGGGCGTCCCGGTACCAGTCGTGGGCAGGGCCGCAGTGCGTATCCGCAGGCGAGGGTGGCGGCCCTGGCCGAATGCGGCACCCATGCCGTGTTCGCGGCCGAGGTCGGACCACTCAAGGTCCACGAGACCGCCCTGGCCCAGCGGCTGTTCCCCGCGCTGACGAAGGGCATGCTTGTGCTCGCCGACCGGGGCTTTTGCGGTCTCGACCTGTGGCGGGCGGCGAAGGCGGGCGGCGCGGACCTGCTGTGGCGGGTCCGCAGGACCGTGGTGCTGCCGGTCCTTCAGACCCTCGCCGACGGCTCCTACCTGTCGGAGATCGTCGCCGCGCGGGACCACTACCAGCGCGCGGACCCCGAGCGGGTGCGGGTGATCGAGTACACCGTCGGCCCACGCGGCGGTGACGGCACCGTCTACCGGCTGATCACCACCATCCTCGACCCCGGGCAGGCACCGGCCGAGGAGCTTGCCGCCCTCTATGCCCAGCGGTGGGAGATCGAGAGCACCCTGGACGAGATCAAGAACCATCAGGGCGTCCCGGGGCTGGTGCTGCGTTCCCAGCACCCACGCGGCGTCGAACAGGAGATCTTCGCGTTTCTGCTGGTCCACCACGCGCTGCGGGACCTGATGCACCAGGCTGCCCTCAAGGCCGGGCACGATCCTGACCGGGTCTCCTTCACTCGCACCCTTCGCGTCGTCCGTCGCCACGTCACCGGGC
Source organism: Streptomyces sp. NPDC047869 (assembly GCF_040704065.1). NCBI lineage: Bacteria > Bacillati > Actinomycetota > Actinomycetes > Kitasatosporales > Streptomycetaceae > Streptomyces > Streptomyces sp. NPDC047869. The sequence goes on along the minus strand of NZ_JBEYRK010000073.1, from coordinate 252 downwards.
AGGCGGCGCTTTCCCCCCTCGCGACTGGCCCGGTCCATCACCCAGAGCCTGCGTGAGATCACCGAACGGCTGCTGCCCGCACGGCGGTTGCGCGCCAACCCGCGTGTGATCAAACGCAAGATGTCCAACTGGGCCCTCAAACGAGCCGAGCACCACAGCCCACCACGGCCACACCCCTCGACGGTCCGACTGGTCGGGCCAACCAGAGCCACCTCGATCAGCCGGAAAACAACCTAAATCACCGGTATTGCG
>NZ_JBEYRK010000072.1:0-1553 GCF_040704065.1 Streptomyces sp. NPDC047869 | reverse complement strand
TGGCGGTGAGTTGACCACGAACCTCGTCGGATACGCTCATACCACAACAACGAGCCGTATCAGGGGAAGCAACACCTTGATTCTCTGCGAGCCCTAAGCGCGCGGTCGCCAGGCTGGCTGTGCCACAGACGCGCCGACACGGCATCAGCGGAGCGCATGGGTGACGGTCGGTCTACGCAACGATCGCCGGATGAAGCGCTCAGTCACACCGGTCCTCGCCCCGGTTCCCGGCGGTGCGGCTCCGGAGTAGGCGCCCGCCGCCGGTCGCCGAGCAGGCCTCCGGTGTAGCGGCTTCCGTCAGTGCTGTCCGGGCCCAGTCTGTGGAGGCACCTGGGAAGGCCACGGGTTGGGTGGAGCAGCGGGGGCAGGGGGTGTTTGCCCTGACCCGAAGGGCGCTGAGCCGAAGGGCGCCGCACCAAGGGGCGTTGGTGCGAACGAGGCCGGGACGGCTGACGGCGAAGCCTCGACCGAGCGTCCCTTGCGGGCCCCCACCACGACGGAAACGCCCGCGATCTCTAGAGCGATCCCGGCCATACCGAGGAGGATCGGAGTGTGCAGGCCGTCCTCGGTGCCGCAGATCTGCACCGGTTCCTGTCCTATTTTCGTGGCCCGGCACTGCCACCCTGTGGCGTCGTCCATGTCCCATAGGGCGGCATAGGCGAGTAGGGCAAAGCCGGAGAGCATCAGGGCGATCTGCAAGGTGCGGGCTATCGGTGACATGGTCAGTCACCATAGCGGTCAGGGTGCGCTCTTCGGGCACTGTCACGTTGGCTGGCCGGGTGGGATGATCTTCGGGTTGATCATGGTGGAGGGGGTGGTCCGTGGGCGGTACGCCGCCGTCGTACAAGGGGCACCGGTACCCGGTCGAGATCATCGCGCACTGCGTGTGGCTGTACTTCCGCTTCCCGCTGTCGTTCCGCGAGGTCGAGGAGCTGGTGCTCGAGCGCGGCGTGATCGTCTCCCACGAGACCGTCCGCCGCTGGTGCGCCAAGTTCGGGCAGTCCTCGCCAACGGCCTGCGCCGCCGACAGCCCCGGCCCGGGGACAAGTGGCACTTGGACGAGGTCTTCCTCAAGATCAACGGAGAGCAGAAGTACCTCTGGCGGGCCGTCGACGCCGACGGCAACGTGCTCGACATCCTCGTACAGAACCGGCGGGACACCGCTGCGGCCAGGCGCTTCTTCCGCACGCTGCTGACGAAGACGGGGGCAGGCCTTGGCGGGCCGGTCCGACGAGCCCGTGCCCCCGCCGTGCCGGGCTGCCGGGTATCGCTGTCGTCCGCCGTCGTTGCCGTCACGGTTGCCGTCACTGTCGCTGGGCAGCGCTTCGGAACCGCGCCGACTGCGCTCAGTAGCGCGGTGTGCAGGCACTTTGCCGCTCCTCGTCAGCAATCGTTTCCTCGATGCTCCCCAAACGTTGAAGATGACCCCATCTTGCCGTACCGCCACCCCTATAAGGGCCGTCCCGTAAATGATGTACCGCCGCAAGGAGCGTCGATCTCTGGCTCTGACTGCCTGTCCGTCGCGGGCGGTTGTGCAGGTTGGCGATGCCGGG
>NZ_JBEYRK010000071.1:0-1725 GCF_040704065.1 Streptomyces sp. NPDC047869 | reverse complement strand
TTCTGCACGTGGCACTGTCCGGTGCGCAGGGTCAGGGACCGGTTCATCCAGGCGCCCGCGGGGAATTTGTCGATCAGTCCGCCGTAGACGCCGATGACCGACACCACGCCGCCGCTGCGGCAGGACAGGATGGCCTGGCGCAGGGCGTGTGGCCGGTCGGTCTCGGAGCGGACCGCCTGCTTGGCGCGGTCGTAGAGGTGGACGTGGGTGGCGCCGTGTGTGGCCTCCATGCCGACCGCGTCGATGCACTTGTCGGGGCCCCGGCCGCCGGTGAGTTCGAGCAGTGCCGAGCGTACGTCGGTGTCCTCGAAGTTGATGGTGGTGTAGCCCTGGGCGGCGGCCATGTCGAGCCGGTAGGTCTCCTTGTCGATCGCGATGACCTTTTCCGCGCCCAGGACCCGGGCGCTGTCCATGGCGAACTGGCCGACCGGGCCGGCGCCCCAGACGGCGACGACGTCACCTTCCTGGATGTCGCACATGTCGGCGCCCATGTATCCGGTCGGCAGGATGTCGGACAGGAACAGCACCTGCTCGTCGGTGAGGTCCGGCCCGATCTTCAGGACGTTGGCGTCGGCGAGCACCACGCGGGCGTACTCGGCCTGGCCGCCGGCGAAGCCGCCGGTGAGGTGGGAGTAGCCGTAGATGCCGGCGGTGGGGTGGCCGAAGAACTTCTCCGAGATGCCGGCGTTGGGGTTGGTGTTCTCGCAGCACGAGTACAGCTCCGCGCGGCAGGACGCACAGGCGCCGCAGGCGATGGGGAAGGGCACGACGACCCGGTCGCCGACGCGCAGTTTGTCGCTGACGCCGGGGCCGACCTCGACGATCTCTCCCATGAACTCGTGGCCCATGACGTCGCCCTTTTCCATGGTGGGGACGTAGCCGTCGAGCAGATGGAGGTCGGAGCCGCAGATCGCCGTGGAGGTGATCTTCACGATGGCGTCGCGGCTGTTGAGGATCGACGGGTCGGGGACGTCCTGCACCTCGACCGAGTTGCGTCCCGTCCAGCAGTTCGCCTTCATGCCAGGGCCTCCTTCAGCTCGTCCTCGGTCAGCGGTCGGGCCGGGTGCTGCGGGAACTCGCCGCGGGCCCGCTTGCCGCCGGGCGCGCCCTCGGAGCGGACGACCTCGCCGGTCTCCACGATCTGCTTGAAGCGGCGCAGGTCGTCGTCCAGCTGCTGGTGCGGTTCCTCGCCGAAGTAGCGCGCCGCGGCCTTGCCCACCGCTCCGCCGGGCAGGTCGTAGCGCAGGGTCACCCGGATCTCCGTGCCCCGGCCGCCGGGGGCGGGCACGAAGCGGACCTCGCCGGAGTTGTCGATGTCGGCGCCGTCCACCGACCGCCAGGCGATCAGCCGGCCGGGGACGTCCTGCGTGGTCTCGGCGTCCCACTCGACCGCCTTGCCGAACGGCGCGCCGGCCCGCCAGTGACTGGTGCGCGGACCGGTGACGCGCACCTCGTCCAGGTGCGCCATGAAGTCCGGCAGCCGCGTCAGATCCTTCCAGAGGGCGTAGACCTCGTCCGGGGACTGGACGACGGTGGTGGCCGCGGTCAGTTCCATGGGGGTGCTCCTGCGGGTGCGGGTCACGGCCGCGTAGACGTCCGTGGCCGTGATGGCGGTGACCGCGGCGGTCGCGGCAACGGTGCGGTCGAGGCCGCGACCGTTGTGGTTCCTCAGGGCCCGGGTCAGCATCGTCAGATCCATGAGATCGCCGCCGACGCGGCCCCAGA
>NZ_JBEYRK010000070.1:0-1990 GCF_040704065.1 Streptomyces sp. NPDC047869 | reverse complement strand
GTGTCCGGTCCCGGTAGATGCTTGACACTTCGGTCCCAGCTGATGGTTGACAGTGGCCGTGATCGGCTTTTCTGTGCGCGTCGTTGCGGCGTGTGTGGGGAGGCCGGGATTGGCGCTGGTGGAGTTGTCGGTTGTCGAGCAGAGATACCGGGCTGTGCTTGCGGTGTTGGCGGGTGCGACGGTGACGGAGGTCGCCGCCCAACTGGGCGTCTCGCGGCAGACGGTGAGCGGGTGGAAGTCGCGGTATGAGGCCTCCGGCCTGGCGGGGCTGGCGGATCGTTCGCGCAGGCCGGCGTCGTGTCCGCATCAGGCCTCTGCCGAGGTGGAAGCTGCAGTGTGCGAGCTGCGGCGCAAGCACCCGAAGTGGGGTCCGCGGCGGATCGCTCATGTGCTGGAGCGGGCCGGTCAGGTGGATCCGGTGCCGTCGCGGATGACCGTGTATCGGATCCTGGTCCGTCACGGGCTGGTGGAGCCGGGCGTGCGGCGCCGGAAGCGGTCGGATTACAAGCGCTGGCAGCGGGACCGGCCGATGCAGCTGTGGCAGATGGACATCGTCGGCGGCGTGATGCTGGTCGACCCGGTGACCGGTGAGTTGACCGAGGCCAAGGTCGTGACCGGTGTGGATGACCATTCCCGGTACTGCGTGATCGCTTCGGTGGTCGAGCGGGCGACCGGACGGGCGGTCTGCGCGGCCTTCGCCCGGGCCTTGCACAGGTTCGGGGTGCCGGAAGAGGTGCTGACCGACAACGGCAAGCAGTTCACCGACCGGTTCGGGCAGGGCGGTGAGGTGTTGTTCGACCGGATCTGCCGGGAGAACGGGATCGCGCACCGCCTCACCCAGCCGGCGTCGCCGACCACGACAGGCAAGGTCGAGCGGTTCCATCAGACGCTGCGGCGTGAACTCCTCGACGACTGCGGCGCGTTCGAGAGCATCGAGCAGGCTCAGGCGGCACTGGATGCGTGGGTGGAGGAGTACAACTCCATGCGTCCGCATCAGGCCCTGGACATGCAGTCTCCGGGCGACCGGTTCACCCCGGTTGCCGAGCAGGAGCGGGACGTCTTGGGCCTGAAGATCCCTGGAGTGCTGGCGCTGGTGCCGCAGCAGCGGACACCCCGAGAGGATCCGGAGCCGGCTGCGACCGAAGCCTGCGAGGTTCCTGCCGCCTTGCCTGAGGTGCCGGCGGTGGTGCCGGTGGAGTCCGGTGGGCCGGTGGAGTTCGAGCGGGTGGTGCCTGCGAGTGGGAATCTGCAGGTGGCGGGCAAGCAGTTCTGGCTGGGTCCGGCCCGCTCGGGGCTGACGGTGACGTTCTGGGCCGACACGCGGGTGATCCATCTGCTGATCGCGGGGGCGCGGATCAAGACCGTGCGGTCGCATCTGTCGGTGACGGATCTGGGACGGCTGGCGGCCCGGGGCGGACGTGCGGCGGGGCCGGCCCCGCTTCCGGCCGGTGACGGGGCCGCGTTCGAGGTGGACCGGGTGGTGAACAACAGCGGCCTGGTGGGCCTGGGCGGGCACCAGGTGCTGGCGGCGGAGATCCTCGGCGGCCGCCAGGTGGGTGTCCGCATCGACGAGGAGACGTTGTCGTTCTTCGATCCGTCCTCGCGGGAACTGCTGCGGGTGCGGCCCAATCCGCTGACCGGTGAGGAAGTCCGCAGGCTGCGGGGCCTGCGTCCGGCCGGACCGCCGCCACGGCCCGGAGTCGAGCCCGTGCGGGTCCAGCGGCGGGTCAGCGCGGTGGGCACGGTCATGGTCTGCCGGCAGGTCGTCTCCCTCGGCCGCCCCTACGCGGGCCAGACCGTGACCGTGCACGTGTCCGACACGACGCTCACCGTCGAGCTGGACGGTCAGGTCCGGGTGATCCGGCGCACGACCGACGTCCCGGTCCGTAACGTGAAAGCGAACAAACCCCGCGAAGTTTCCGATGTTGTCTAGGCCCACCGTCAAGCATCAGCTGAGACCAGAACGTCAAACATCACCTGGGACTAGACA
>NZ_JBEYRK010000069.1:0-2426 GCF_040704065.1 Streptomyces sp. NPDC047869 | reverse complement strand
GCCACCTCGCAACTGGCAAACGCCCGAATCTGAAACGGAAGGCGACTCACGAGGCGAGACCAGAACTCAAGACCGGGACACTAGGTGTATTGACCTGAAGCGTTGTTCACACGGCTGATCGGTGGGTGGCCGCCCCGACCTGCCCGGCCACCATCACCAGGTGACGGGCAGGGCGCGTGGTCCGCGGATCATCGTCTTGTGCCGCCAGGGGACCTGGTCCGGTGGTACGGCGAGGCGCAGGGCGGGCAGCCGGTCCAGGATTGTGCCGACGAGCAGTTCGGTCTGCAGCCGGGCGAGGACGGCGCCGGTGCAGTAGTGCGGGCCGCTGCCGAAGGCCAGGTGCGGGTTGGGGCGCCGGTCGGGGTCGATGCGGTCGGGGTCGGGGAAGACGGCCGGATCGCGGTTGGCGGCGAGATAGGAGACGTAGACCGGTTCGCCCGCCGCGATCCGGTGACCGCCGACCTCGACGTCCTCCAGGGCGATCCGGGCGAGCCCGACCGTGCTGCGGTGCGGGATGTGGCGCAGGAGTTCGTCGAGCACGGGGCCGCGCGCCTCGGGGCGGTTCCGTACGCGGTCCATCAGTTCCGGCCGGGTCAGCATCAGGAACAGCATCTGGCCGCAGTTGTGGGTGACCGCCTCGCCGCCGATCTGCAGCGGCCCGGCGAGGCCGACGGCCTCCTCCTCGCTGATCTCGCCTCGGGACACGGCGGCCCCGAGGAGCGAGTAGACGTCCTCGTCCGTGCTGTGCGCCCGGGACCGGACGGCCGTGGTGATCCAGCCGTACAGGCCGGTCTTCGCGGCCCGGGCGGCCTCGGCGCCACCGGAGGTGGAGATGATCTGCCGGGTCCAGGTGTGCACCTGCTCCCGGTCGGCGGACGGCACCCCCATCACCTCGCTGACGACCGTGATCGGGAACGGTTCCAGCACCCGCTCGACCAGGTCCGCGGGCGGTCCGTCCCGTACGGCGCCGTCCATCAGCTCGTCCAGGATCCGCTGCGCGCGGGGCCGCAGTCGCTTCATTGCGCTCACCGTGAAGGCGCCGGCGACCGGCTTGCGCAGCCGGTTGTGCTCGGGCTGGTCGGCCCAGGCCAGCGAGCCCGGGCGGGGCGCGAAGTCCGGGGCCAGCCGGGTCACCTGACGGCGGGCGACCTCGGCGCGGCCGAAGCGCGGATCGTTGGTGACCAGCTTCACGTCCTCGTAGCGGGTGGCGAGCCACGCCCACCCCTCACCGAACGGCAGCCGGATCCGGGTCAGCGGGCCCTCGCGCATCAGACCGGCGAGGACGGGGTCGAAGTCCGTCCCGTCCAGGTCGAGCGGCAGCCAGTCCCGCACGGGCGGCGGCCAGCCCCGCTCGGGCGGTGCCGCCCCGGCCCGGCCGGTGAGCGTGATCTCCTCCGTCATGCCCACCACCTTCGTACGCGCCCCGCCCGCTGTCCTGCGGGAGTGCTCCAGCCGGAGGGCCCGGAGCCCGCCCCGGAGGCGCCCCGCCGCTACACGGCGTCCACGAGCGCGGCCAGCGCCCCGGCGAGGTCCTCGAGACCCGGCCCGGCGGGGCCGCCGGGCTCGGTCATGTAGGTGTCCCGGCGGATCTCCACCATCAGGGCGCTCACCCGCGCCTCGCGCCCGTAGTACTCCAGCGGCACGTAGGTCCCGCTGAACGGGCTGTCCAGCCCGGTCTCCCCGCACTCGGCGAACGCCTTCAGGGCGGCCTCGCGCAGCCGGGACGGCGTGTGGAAGGCGTCCGTGCCCAGGCACACGGGCGGCCGCGGACCGGCACCGTGCAGCTCGTACGGCAGGGCCTCGCGCGGGTAGGAGTGCACGTCGATCACGATCGCGCGCCCGGTCGCGGCGAGCCGCCCGGCCACCGCCTCGGTCATCGCGCGCGCGTACGGCCGGAAGTATCGCTCGACCAGCGGCTCGGGATCGGTGTCCGCGGCCCGCAGCACACCGCGGTGCGTGGTCCCGGTGTACACGGCTCCCATGCCCACGGCGAGCATCTCCTCCCGCTCGTCCGGGAACCGCTCCGGGTCCACGACCAGCCGGGACAGCCGGTTCACGAACCGCCAGGGGGTGGTCCCGGCCAGGGCCGCCGCCCGCTCCGCGATCCGCGCGGTGTGCGCGTCGGTGATGTGGTCCAGTTCCCGCTCCAGCGCCGCGTCGTCCAGCACGATGTCCTCGCGGACGTCATCCGGTATCGCCCGCGACGAGTGCGGCACGTGCAGCAGCACGGGCGACTCGGCGGCGCCGGGCAGGAGTTCGAACGAAGGCGTGTACGGGGGCACGGGCTGCTCCATGGGCGTCGGTCGGACGGTGCGTGATCAAGGTGCCACACGGCACTGACATTGATGCTGATACTCGGGTTCCGGTGGTCGTGACCCGGGCACTGACTGACGCCCTGCTGGGCTGTCTTCGCGTTGTTCTGTCCA
>NZ_JBEYRK010000068.1:0-3401 GCF_040704065.1 Streptomyces sp. NPDC047869 | reverse complement strand
ACCGCCCCCAGCCACCTCGCAACTGGCAAACGCCCGAATCTGAAACGGAAGGCGACTCACGAGGCGAGACCAGAACTCAAGACCGGGACACTAGGTGTATTGACCCGTAGCGTTGTTGACGCGGCTGATGGGCGGACACCCGCCCATCAGCCGCCCAGCGCTCTTAACAACGCTCGTGATCAATACACCTAGGTCCTTCGGGTGCGTCGCAGCCGGCACCCGCACCGACGCCGGCACACCAGCACAGGCACAGGCACAGGCACAGGCACCAGCGCCGACGCGACACGACGCGGCGAGGGCGCGGCGCCGGGTGCCCTGCCCTGGTGCGTTCCGGGCGAGAGGACCTGGTCAGCCAGGTGAGGGCAGGCCGCCGGTGTCCCGGAGCGGTGGTCTGCCGCCCACCTGCCGCACCGCCGATGCGCCCGCCCCGCAGCCTTTCGCCGCCGCCTCCTCAGGACCCGCGCCCGTCAGCAGGGCGGCCAGGAACGCGCCGGTGAAGGCGTCGCCCGCGCCCGTCGTGTCCACCGGATCGGCCGGTACGGCCGGCGCCCGGGCCACCACGGCCCCGGAACGCGCCACCAGCGCCCCGTCCACACCCGACTTGGCGGCCACCAGCGGGACCAGCCGGCTCAACTTGGCCGCCGCGTCACCCGGTTCGGACAGGCCCGTCAGCAGGCACGCCTCGTCGCGGCTGGGCAGCAGCACGTCGACACTCTCCGCGAAGGCCAGGAAGCGGTCCACTCCGAAACGCACGAGGAACCCCGCCGACGCCGGATCCAGACTGACCGGCACGCCACGCGCGCGTGCCGCCGCGAGGGCCACAACGGCGAGGGCCCGGCTCCGCTCCGAGAACAGCAGATAGCCCGACAGATGCAGCCGGGCGACCCCCTCGAGCAGCGCGTCGGACCAGTCGGCGGGTTCGAGCCGCAGCGACGCCCCGCTGTCCGTGAGGAACGTGCGCTCGGCCGAGGCGCCGTTGTCGACGAGGCAGATCACCGTTCCGGTCGCGGCCTCCCCGTCGATCACCAGCCGGGGCCGCACTCCGGCCGCCACCAGCTCCCGCTCGTGCCACCGCGCCGCGTCCGCGCCCACCCGGCCCAGCAGCCGCACGTCCGCACAGCCCGCGTGCGCCGCCCAGCAGGCCACGTTGGCGCCGGCGCCTCCCGGCAGGGTGCGGATCGCGGCGGACGTGTCGGTACCGGCCGCGAGCGGTCCCCGGTGCCGGGCGACGACATCGGTGACGACGTCCCCGACGACCAGCAGAGCTCCGCCCTCTCCGGAGCTCACCCCCTGGCCCAAGCCGTGGCGATGCGTGCCGCCAGCCGGACATTGCCGCGCACCGCCGCCAGATTCGCGCTCAGTGAGGCTCCCTCCGTGTGCCGGACCAGGTAGTCCAGCAGGAACGGTGTCACCCCCTGCCCGGTGACCCCCTCCTCCTCGCAGGCGCGCAGCGCGTCGGCGAGCACACGCGTGTGCAGTTCGGGATCGAGCTGCTGGTCCCGCGGGACGGGATTCGCGACGATCAGCGCGGAGTCCGGCGCGTCGAGCGCGTCCTGCGCCCGCATGACCCGCGCGACCTCCTCCGGGCCGTCCAGTGTCCAGTCCACCGGATGCCCGGAGTCGGACAGGTAGAAGCCGGGGAACCGGCCGGTGCGGTACCCGGCGACGGCCACGCCCAGTGTCTCCAGCCGCTGCAGGGTCGCCGACACGTCCAGGATCGACTTCACACCGGCGCACACCACCGTGATCCGGGTCCGGGCCAGCAGACCCAGGTCGGCCGACTCGTCCTGCGTCACCGTCCACTGCCGGTGCACACCACCGAGCCCGCCCGTCGCGAACACCCGGACGCCCGCCAGGGCCGCGAGCTGCGCCGTCGCCGACACCGTGGTCGCCCCGCTCGCCTCCGCGGCCACGGCCAGGGGCAGGTCGCGATGGCCCAGCTTGCGGATGCCGTCCTCGTTCGCGACCCGCTCCAGCTGCCCCTTGTCCAGGCCGACGCGGGGCCGCCCGTCCAGCACGGCGACGGTCGCGGGGACGGCGCCCTCCTGCCGCACCACGTCCTCCAGCTCCAGCGCCACCGCCAGATTGCGCGGACGCGGCAGCCCGTGCGCGATGATCGTGGACTCAAGGGCCACCACCGGCCGCCGGGCGTCGAGCGCGTCCCGGACTTCTTCCGACACCACCAGCACCACGTGCCCGCCTCCTGTCCGTCGGTCCCCTCTCATCCCTGGCGGGCGCCGGAGCCGGATAAACGCTTGCGGTCTGTGGGGGACACCACCAGCCTGGGCCGCATGACCGACCACACCACGCGTCTCGACCATGTCGTCCTGTGGGTCGCCGACCCCGTAGCGGCCGCCGCCTTCTACGAGAACGCCGTCGGCCTCGAACCCCTGAGGCTCGCCGAGTACGCCGACGGAAAGGTGTCGTTCCCCTCCGTACGCGTCAACGAGGAAACGATCCTCGACCTCGCGCCGCGGTCCCTCGCGGAGCGCATGAACATGCTCCCCGGCGCCGCCGACAGCGCCGGCCACCCCGTGAACCACGTCTGCCTGTCCCTGCCGTCCGCCGGGTTCGACGCCCTGCGCGCCCGTCTTGAAGAGCGTGCCGTGCCCCTGACCGACATCGGGTACGGCTCCTACGGTGCCCGCGGAGAGGCCACGCGCAGCTTCTACTTCCGGGACCCCGACGGCAATGTCGTCGAGGTCCGGCACTACGGATAGCCCGCCCGCCCCGTCAGAACAGCGGCTCGGGCAGCACACCCTCCAGCGCGAGCAGCTTCCGCTTGGTCTCCAGTCCGCCGCCGAAACCGCCGATGCCACCGTCGCTCTCCACCACGCGGTGGCACGGCACGACGACCGGCAGCGGATTGGCGCCCATCGCGGCCCCCACCGCCTGCGCCCCGCCGGGCTGCCCGACCCGCCCGGCCAGGTCCCCGTAGCCGACCACCGTGCCGTACGGCACGGAGGAAGCCAGTTCGCGCAGTACCTGCCGGTTGAAACCGGAGATCAGCGACCAGTCCAGGGGCAGGTCGAAATCGTGCCGCGTACCGGCGAGATACGCCTCGAGCTGCCGTATCGCCTCGCTCAGCAGCGGCGACCTCGGGTCCTCGACGGGCTCGGCGCCCATCCGGGCGGCCAGCCGCTCCAGGGACCGCTCGCGCACCCGGTCGGTGGCGTGGAAAACGACGTTGACCAGTCCCTCGCGGGTCGCCGCCAGCATCAGCGGCCCGATACCGGTGTCCACGACGGCCCACACGACCCGCTGCCCGTCCTGCCCATCACTGTCCATGCGGCCACCGTACGACCCGGCACTGACATTGATGCTGATACTCGGGTTCCGGTGGTCGTGACCCGGGCACTGACTGACGCCCTGCTGGGCTGTCTTCGCGTTGTTCTGTCCAG
>NZ_JBEYRK010000067.1:0-3709 GCF_040704065.1 Streptomyces sp. NPDC047869 | reverse complement strand
CTGGACAGAACAACGCGAAGACAGCCCAGCAGGGCGTCAGTCAGTGCCCGGGTCACGACCACCGGAACCCGAGTATCAGCATCAATGTCAGTGCCCCCGGTTACTGTGAGTGAGCATTGATCGACCGCGCACTTGGGGGAAACATGGCGCTCACCGACCAGCAGACGATGCGACGCGTCCTGCGCCGCGAGATCGCCGGCACCATCGGCCTGCTCACCGACGAGCACGACTTCAGCGCCATGCGGCGCTACCGCAGCTTCGTCTTCGACGACCACACCACCTACCTGCAACAGGTGGAGGCCCTGCTGAAAACCCGGGCGGCCCAGGGCGGACACACGACACTGGCCCTGTTCGATCCCGAGGACTACGCCGCGTTCTGCGCGGAAACCGGCCTCGACCCGGAAGCGTCCGCCAGCCGTGCCCGGTTCACCGCACAACTGGCGGCCACCGGCCCCACCGTCCCCTACGACGGCCGTCCTCTCACCACACTCCTGCCCGACCTCGTCGACGAAGCCGTACGCCAGGCCACCTGGGAGTACGCCACGATCCTCCTGACCCGCCTCGGCCCCTGCGCCACCTGCGGCGAGGACATCGGCCGCGCCGCCTTCACCCGTGCCTCCGACCTCGTCGTCCGCATCCTCGACACCGCCCCGCCCGGCGACCGCCACCTCGTCTGCAGCGTCTCGGCGCCGGCGGAAACCCTCGTGGCCGTCCTCCACGCCGACCAGGGCATCACCGAACTCGACGAGGCGGAAGCCCTCGAATTCACCAGCGTCCTCGCCCTCGGCCTCGCCACCAAGAGCCACGGCGGCCTGGTCATGCGTGTCAGCTCTCCCGGCACGGCCGACCTCGTGCACGGCTGGCGACTGCGCGGAGGCGACCTCGTACCCCTCAGTGCCGCCGAGGTCTTCGACGCCTACTGCACGGACGCCGAATCCGGCGACATCATCAGCCCCGAACCGGACGTCGACTACTGCGCACCGCCCGACCTCGGACAGGAGGACACGCCACCGGAACACCGCCACTGAACGCGTCAGGGGCGCCCCACCCGACGGTGGGACGCCCCTGAACCGGCCATCCGGTACGAGCCGGGACCGGCTACTCCCCGGACAGCACCGCCTGCGCGGCGCTGCGTGCCTCCTCGGCGCTGTCCGCCGCCCGCGCGGCGGCGGCGGCCCGCTCGCACTGCGCCAGCGTGTACTTCGCCAGCGTCGCCCGGACATAGGGAATCGACGCCGCGCCCATGGACAGGGAGGTGACACCCAGACCGGTCAGCACACAGGCCAGCAGCGGGTCGGAGGCGGCCTCGCCGCACACCCCGCAGCTCTTGCCCTCGGCCTTGGCCGCCTCGGCGGACAGCGCCACCAGGTCGAGCAGCGCCGGCTGCCACGGGTCCTGAAGCCGGGAGACCGCACCGACCTGGCGGTCCGCAGCAAAGGTGTACTGCGCGAGGTCATTGGTCCCCAGCGAGAGGAACTCGACCTCCTGAAGGATCGAACGCGCTCGCAGCGCGGCGGACGGGATCTCCACCATCGCGCCGAACTTCGCCCGCAGCCCCGCCTCGCGGCAGGCGTCCGCGAACGCCTTGGCATCCGCACGGTCCGCCACCATGGGCGCCATGACCTCGAGGTAGACCGGCAGCCCTTCCGCCGCCCTGGCCAGCGCGGTGAGCTGGGTGCGCAGGACGTCGGGATGGTCGAGCAGGGTCCGAAGACCACGCACGCCCAGCGCCGGGTTGGGCTCGTCCGCCGGAGTGAGGAACTCGAGCGGCTTGTCCGCGCCCGCGTCCAGCACCCGCACCACCACACGGCCCTCGGGGAACGCCTCCAGCACCTGCCGGTAGGCCTCCATCTGCTTGTCCTCGGACGGTGCGTTCTTGCTGTCGTCCAGGAAGAGGAACTCCGTGCGGAACAGACCGACACCCTCGGCCCCGGCCTCCACGGCGGCCGGCACGTCCGCGGGCCCGCCGACGTTGGCCAGCAGCGGCATCTTGTGCCCGTCGGCCGTGGCACCCGGGCCGGTGGAAGCCGCCAGCGCGGCCTTGCGCTCGGCGGCCGCCGACTCCAGCTCGGCCCTCTTCCCGGCGCTCGGATTCACGAAGATGTCACCGGTGCTGCCGTCGACGGCGACCACCGTCCCCTCGGCCAGTTCCTTGGCGCCCGGGAGCGCCACGACGGCCGGAACACCCAGGGCGCGGGCGAGGATGGCGCTGTGACTGGTCGGCCCGCCCTCCTCGGTCACGAAACCGAGGACGAGAGTGGGGTCGAGCAGCGCCGTGTCCGCGGGCGCCAGATCGCGCGCCACCAGCACATAGGGCTTGTCACTGTCCGGAACACCCGGCATCGGCACACCCAGGAGCCGGGCGACAATCCGGTTCCGCACGTCGTCCAGGTCGGCGACGCGCCCGGCGAGGTACTCCCCGGCACCGGCCAGCAGCTCGCGGTACGCGGCGAACGCGTCGTAGACGGCACGCTCGGCCGTACTGCCGACGGCGATGCGTCGCTCGACGTCCGCCATCAGCTCGGGGTCCTGGGCCATCATGGCCTGCGCCTCGAGCACCGCCTGGGCCTCGCCGCCGGCCAGATTGCCGCGCGCCATCAGATCGGCCGCCACGGCGTCCACCGCCTGGCGGGCCCGTCCCTGCTCGCGTCCGGCCTCGTCCGCGGGTATCTGCTTGGCAGGCGGCTCGAGCACCGCCGTCCCCATGTGCCGAACCTCGCCGATCGCCACACCGTGGCTCACGCCGACGCCTCGCAGCGTTGTCTCCATCTCACCGTCTCCGATTAGTGCGGCGGGACCGCCGCCGCGGTGGTCGTCCTGTACGCCGCCGGACGGCGGCCGTGCCGTCAGTTCCAGGAGAAGAGGCTGTCGCCGGCCTTCACGTCACCACTGTCCCGCAGATCGGAGAGGGACTCGGCGGTGGCCTCGAGGGCTACGACGGGGCACACGGGGGACTTGCCGGCCGCCTCGACCGCGGCCGGGTCCCAGCGCACGATGCTCTGTCCACGCGTCACGGTGTCCCCCTTGCTGACGAGCAGCTCGAAGCCCTCGCCGTTGAGCTGAACGGTGTCGATGCCGAGGTGGGTCAGCACACCGTGCCCGGTTCCGTCGACCACGACGAAGGCGTGCGGGTGCAGGGAAACGATGACGCCGTCCACCGGCGCCACGACCTCGGAGGGTTCACGCACGGGGTCGATCGCGGTGCCCGGGCCGACCATGGCCCCGGAGAAGACCGGATCCGGCACTTCGGCCAGTCCGATGGCCCGACCGGCGAGAGGGGACGTCACGGTGGTCATGGGAAGCCTCCCAGAAGTGGAGCTGCAGGTGGGGCCGTCACTGCCTGTCCCGGAAACGGCGCGCTGAGCAGCAGCGTATGCCAAAGGAAGTGACGGTTCCGTATGGAACTTACCAGCTAGTGGTCTAGACCACCAGCACCGTCGATTTGCATGGCCTTCGAGGCCCCGTGTACTGTCGTACTCCTGCTTGGGGCGGTGCGGCGCGAAAGTGTCGCGGCCCGGCAGCAATCAAACTGGTCAGATCCTCTCTCGGGATCCCTTCCGCATGCCCGCGGAGGGTGGTCAGAGAGTCGGAAGAACACTGATAGAGTTTGGAACACCGAAGGGAAGCGCCCGGAGGAAAGCCCGAGAGGGTGAGTACAAAGGAAGCGACCGTTCCTTGAGAACTCAACAGCGTGCCAAAAATCAACGCC
>NZ_JBEYRK010000066.1:0-3799 GCF_040704065.1 Streptomyces sp. NPDC047869 | reverse complement strand
ACAGGCCCGCCCGTTCCGCTGGACCAAGACAGCCGACCAGATCATCGACCGGATCTGCCGCTACTGCGACAGGATCTCCGGACCAGCTCACTAGGGTCTGTTGCCCCGTGAGACGGGGACGCGGCCGGCGGGTGGTGGGGCTTTCAACGCCGGCGCGCTCCCGGCCACGCCGGCCGGGCTGGTGCGTACCGCGAGCGTGTTGTGCTCCAGCCAGGCCAGGGTCTTCCAGCGGGCCTGGACGAGGACCTCAAGCACGATTCAGCGCACCTCTGGGCCGCCGAGGGCGAACAGCAGAGCGGCTGGCAGCAGCCCTGCACGACACCGGGCGACTGCCGGCATCAAGCCGGGAACCATGCGAGGTGACGCCAGACAAGCACGCACTACCCGCACCGGTCTCCGCCCGCGAAGTCGAAACGAAACCGGCTCCGGTCGGCCAACGCCGCACCGGGGGGAGCCGGGACCTGCTGTCAGACTTGACCTCGCCGACGCACCGTCTGACCCGTCGACAAACGGGCAACGGAATACCTGTGACTCCCTCACTCACTGATCCCGCCCCGCAAGCACCGCCGACTGCCTTCCGCGGCTTTCGCGCCGAACTGCGCGACGCTCTCAGCATCCACGGCGTCGTCCTGATGGTCGGAGTACTGGCTCTCCAGCTGGGCTTCATCCTGTCCTACATCGGTGCTTTCCATGCTCCGAAACCGCATCGCATCCCGGTAGCGGTCGTCGCACCGGCTGCGGCTTCCGGCCAGGTCGTCGACCAGCTCAACCACCTGGGCGGCGATCCCGTCAATGCCCGTGCCGCCGACAGTCGGGAGCAGGCCCGCACACTGATCGTCAACCGCACCGTCGACGCGGCCATCGTCGTCAACCCCAAGGGCAGCAGCGATACCCTTTGGTCCCTTCCGCCAGTGGACCTGCCGTCTCCGCCACCGCAGAGCAGATCGCCCGACGCCTCGAAACCGAACGCCACCGGCAGGTGACCGTCACGGACATCGTGCCGCCTGCTTCCAGCGACGGCCGCGGCATGTCGTCGTTCTACCTCGTCCTGGGCTGGATCGTCGGCGGCTACCTCGCTGCGGCGATCCTCGGCATGGCGGGCGGAGCCCGCCCCGCCAACCTCCACCGCACCCTGATTCGGCCCGCTGCCCTCGCCTTGTACGCGGTCATCTCCGGCCTGGGCGGGCTCTCGTCACCGACCCCGTCCTAGGCGCCCTGACCGGCCACTTCGCCCAACTGTGGGGGCTGGGCACCCTCATCGTCTTCGCCGCGGCCGCCACCACCGTCGCTTTCCAGGTCCTGTGGGGCACCGTCGGCATCCTGGCGATCACCGCCTCAGCCCTCCGCGTCCGCCACCGCGAGGGCCTCACCGGCGTCTGACCCGGACGCGGCCCGGAATCACCAAGACGCCCCTGCGCACCCGCTGGTGGTCGCGGACGCAGGCCACCCTCCGACCGGTGGTGAAGCAGGTTCCCGCAGAGCAGACGGTCCGCCTGAGCCACGTCCGGGCTGCGGCGGCTCAGGCGCGAACGTCGGTGGGAGAGAACGGAGCCGTGGCTCGGTGCCGGCGTACGGGATGCCGGCCGCCACCCGCAACACGAGTCCCGCTCGTGAACCGCGGGCAGCCTGCTGCCTCGACCGCCGCGGACGCCGAGCAGCGGTACCTCAAACACGCCGCAACCCGGAACAGGTACTCACCGTTGTCGGTGGCGCCACAGGGAAGGAGCAGCTCCGGGTCAACAGGTGACGGGTAGATTCCCCGAGCGTGGTCTGAGCGCATCTGATCCCGAATACGCTCGGATACAGGTCCCGTGAGGTTGACGTGCACCGATGTGTGACAGGGATCGTAGACCCAGAGGTAGTTCGCGAAGCGTCCGGGGTCGTAGGTCGCGGTGGGGACGTCCGTGTTCGTCCCGCACCCATACGACCTTGCCGCCCCAGCTGGGGTCGGCGGTGCAGCCGGCGAGGCCGAGCGGGTCGATCAGGGTGAAGAGGTTGGGGACGTACGCGTAGTGGTTGGCGGCGGGCGCCAGTCCGGGCGGGTCGGGGCTGAGGTAGCGGCCCAGATGTGGGTCGTAGTAGCGGTTGACGTTGTAGTGCAGGCCGGTTTCGAAGTCGAATTCCAGGGTGGGGGAGGATTGACCTAGTACTCCAGTCGTAGATCGTGATCTTGTGGGCGGGGCTGGGATCAGGCGACCGGGTCGATATCGGATCGCGTGAGGTGGTCGCCCGCTGGCACGCTGCCCTCATGGATCACGCAGAAGTACTGCTCATCGGAGGACGAGCTGGTGTCGGCAAGACGACGGTGGGGTGGGAGGTTTCGGCGCTGCTGCGCTCTGAGGCGGTCCCTCACGCGATCATCGATGGTGACTTCATGGGGCAGGTGCATCCGGCTCCAGAGGGAGATCCTCACCGCGCGGGGATCACCGAGAGCAATCTGACTGCCGTGTGGGCGAACTTCGCCCAGCGCGGCTACCGACGCCTGATCTATACGAACACCATGAGTGTGCTGCCGGAGGCGACGGGCATGTTTGAACGTGCCATGGGGGCCGGAGTGGGGATCATACGAGTCCTGCTCACCGCCTCCGATGCCACCGCCTGCGAGCGGCTGGTGGGACGAGAACTCGGCTCAGAGCTGGAGCAGGAGCTGGAAGGAAGTGTCCGCAAAGCACGGCTCCTGGACCAGCGGGCCCCCGCGGAGACCGTGCGAGTGGCGACGGACGGACGGCTCGTCGTTGACATCGCGCGGGAGGTGGTGGCCGCCACTCGTTGGGCCGGGCCTCACTTCGCCCGCAGGTCATGATCGTGTTGCTGGGCTGGTCCGGGAACCGGCACGGCCACCGGTGATCACCAGTGTGTGAAGACAGAAGATCAGTCGGTGGCCGCAGGTCACAGCATAGATCCTGCCCGTTGGCAGGCCATGTTCGAGTCCCTGATGGGCCGCATCGCGCCGCGATTCGCACGGGTGGAACCGCGGCGCCGGGCACGGGAGTTCGTCCTTGGCCTGTTGTCGGATTTGCCGCGCAAGAACTGCTGGACGCTCGCCGAGCACGCCGGGGACGCGACCCCGGACGGCTTGCAGCATCTGCTGTCCAGGGCCAGGTGGGATGCCGATGCAGTCCGCGACGTCCTCCGCGACTTCGTCATCGAGCAACTGCACAACGACAACGCGGTGTTGGTCGTCGATGAGACCGGCGATCTCAAGAAAGGCACCGCAACGGTCGGGGTCCAGCGCCAGTACACCGGCACCGCCGGACGCATCGAGCACAGCCAGGTCGCGCCCAGGCCGAGGGCGTCGAGTTACGTCTGGACGCCACCGAGATCCAGGTCAATCGGTCGACGAACACCAGTTGATGCCGGGCGCCCGCACCAGCTGCTCGCCGTCGGGAGCCGCCGCGTGCCGCATGTCGGCGACCTTCCACATTGGCCTGCCACTGCTCGGCCAACTCCTCGACCAGAAGGGCGAGATGACGCCGCGTGACCCCAGAGAACGCCCGATGCGGCGCGAGAACCGACCGCTCGACCATGATCGCCACATCCGCATCATGCCACCAACCAGCAACGGCGCCTCACCCGCTATCACGCACCAACTCGTAAGGGCTCGCAGAGAATCAAGGTGTTGCTTCCCCTGATACGGCTCGTTGTTGTGGTATGAGCGTATCCGACGAGGTTCGTGGTCAACTCACCGCCAGATTCGGGGTGTCGTTCCCGCATCTGGATGAGCGACAGCGGCGGCTGATGATGGGGGCCGAGGCGCGGATCCTGGGACACGGTGGTATCCGGGCGGTCGCGCGGGCGG
>NZ_JBEYRK010000065.1:0-4083 GCF_040704065.1 Streptomyces sp. NPDC047869 | reverse complement strand
GGCGCGGTGCCGGGGCCCCCCGGGGCCGGGGGCCCCCCCGCAACAGACCGGGCCGATCGTCGTGCCGGATCAGCGGCTGCCGCGGGCCGGACGGGTGCCCCGGGCCCTGCGGGTGCCGCGGGCCGGGTGCGGGTCGCGGGCCGGGCGGGAGAGGACGGTCAGGCTGCGCGGCTCCACCCGCAGCCGGGTGCCGGCCTTGCGTTCCCGCTCGTCGGGGATGCCGTCCGGGTCGGCGGTGTCGATCAGGGTCGTCCAGCGCTCACCGAAGGACTCGTCGGGCAGGCGGAAGACGACCGGTTCCCAGTAGCCGTTGAGCAGCAGCAGGAACGAGTCGTCGACCACGCGGCGGCCGTGCGGGTCGCGTTCGGCGATGGCGTCGCCGTTGAGGAACACGCCCATCGAGTGGGCGTCCCCGCGGTGCCAGTCCCGCTCGGTCATCTCGCGGGCATCGGGCCGCAGCCACATCACGTCGGGGAGCGGCTGTACGGCGTTGGTCGGGGTCTCGCCATGGAAGAAGCGGCGTCTGCGCAGCACGGGGTGGCGGGCGCGCAGGCCGATCACGTACCGGGTGAAGTCGGCGAGCGAGCGCTGCTCGTCCGTGATCTCCCAGTCGACCCAGGAGACCTCGTTGTCCTGGCAGTAGGCGTTGTTGTTGCCGCGCTGGGTCCGGCCGATCTCGTCGCCGTGGCAGAGCATCGGGATGCCCTGCGAGAGCAGCAGCGTGGCCAGCAGGTTGCGCTGCTGGCGGGCGCGCAGTTCCAGCACGGCCGGGTCGTCGGTGTCGCCCTCGGCCCCGCAGTTCCAGGACCGGTTGTGGCTCTCGCCGTCCCGGTTGCCCTCGCCGTTGGCCTCGTTGTGCTTGTCGTTGTAGGACACGAGGTCGCGCAGGGTGAAACCGTCGTGCGCGGTGACGAAGTTGACGCTGGCGCGCGGTGTGCGGCGGCTGTGCTGGTAGAGGTCGGACGATCCGGTCAGCCGGGAGGCGAACTCGCCCAGCGAGCCGGGCTCGCCGCGCCAGAAGTCCCGTACGGCGTCCCGGTAGCGGCCGTTCCACTCCGACCACAGCGGCGGGAAGTTGCCCACCTGGTAGCCGCCCTCGCCCACGTCCCAGGGTTCGGCGATCAGCTTGACGCGGCTGATCACCGGGTCCTGCTGGATGAGGTCGAAGAACGCGGACAGCCGGTCCACCTCGTGGAACTGCCGGGCCAGTGTGGCCGCGAGGTCGAAGCGGAAGCCGTCGACGTGCATCTCGGTCACCCAGTACCGCAGCGAGTCCATGATGAGCTGGAGCACGTAGGGGTGGCGCATCAGCAGGCTGTTGCCGGTGCCGGTGGTGTCGTAGTAGTGCGCCCAGTCGCCGTCGACCAGCCGGTAGTAGGAGGCGTTGTCGATGCCCCGGAAGGACAGCGAGGGGCCGAACTCGTTCCCCTCGGCGGTGTGGTTGTAGACCACGTCGAGGATGACCTCGAGGCCGGCCGCGTGCAGCGCCTTCACCATCGCCTTGAACTCGTTGACCTGCTGGCCCGAACTGCCGAAGGCGGCGTAGGCGTTGTGCGGGGCGAAGAAGCCGATGGTGTTGTAGCCCCAGTAGTTGGCGAGGCCCCGGTCCTGCAGGACTCCGTCGTGGACGAACTGGTGGACCGGCATCAGCTCCACCGCGGTGACGCCGAGCGAGGTCAGGTGGTCGATGACCGCGGGGTGCGCGAGACCGGCGTAGGTGCCGCGCAGCCGTTCGGGGACCTCCGGGTGGGCGCGGGTCAGGCCGCGCACATGGGCCTCGTAGATGACGGAGTCCGCGTACGAGCGGCGCGGCGCGCGGTCGTCGCCCCAGTCGAAGTACGGGTCGGTGACCACCCCCAGCATCGAGTGCCCGGCGCTGTCGCCCGGGGACGGGCCGTCGGGCGAACGCTCGTACAGGGAGGCGTGGTTGTCGATCTGGCCGTCCACGGCGCGGGCGTACGGGTCGAGCAGCAGCTTCGCCGGGTTGCAGCGGTGGCCGAGGGACGGCTGCCAGGGTCCGTGGACGCGGTAGCCGTAGCGCCGGCCGGGGCCGACGCCGGGCAGGTAGGCGTGCCAGACGAAGCCGTCGACCTCGTGCAGCGGGACGGGTGTCTCGGCGCCGGCGTCGTCGACCAGGATCAGCTCGACGCGCTCGGCGACCTCGCTGAACAGCGCGAAGTTGGTGCCGTCGCCGTCGAACACGGCCCCCAAGGGGTAGGGGTGCCCGCTCCACACGGGCACCCCTTTCCGTGACTTCCGTGCCGTCACCGGGCGCCCTCCAGGACGCCGTCCGCGGCGGTCGCCGGCGCGGCGAGCGCGGCCACCCGCAGCTCGCGCGGCACCTGCAGACCCTCGGTGAGGCTCGGCGCCGGGGCGGTCGGGACCAGCGGGACGCGCTCACCGGTGCGGGCCCGCTGCGAGAACCAGATGATCACGCTTCCGGTCTCCGAGGCGCAGCAGCCCCATCCGTCGCTCATGGCGGCGATGTCCGCCAGGCACGCCCTCAGGTCCTGGTCCGGACGCAGAGCGCGGTCGTCGCCACCGACCGCCGTGATGAGATGCTGGCCGTTCCACCACATCTCGATCGACATGGTCTTGTCCGTGGCGTGCTGGTCGATCGCCCGCAGCAGCAGTTCGGCGCCGCGGCGGACGGGGTCAACGAGGTTGTCGAGGTCCCAGTAGCGTAGGTGGGCGCCCAGGATGCGGCTGACCTGTCCCACCCGTTCCGGGCTGACTTCCACATCGATGTGGTAGTAGCAGGGCACTGCGGTCTTCATCGTCGCTTGCTCCTCACCGGCGAGACTCTCGCTCCCTCACCGTCCGGGAGGGATCCCGGACACCGAGCGTGAGCAGTTATCGCTTCTGAGTCACCTCCAACAGTGAGGTCACTACGCCATTCGTGCAACACGAGCGTCCCGAACGGCCTGATGGTTGAAGTTCCAACAGGACGGTGCGTGTCTATACGTGCACCATGAGTGAAAGCCTCGATCGCCGTAACGGTTCCGTGCCCACCCCTGCGCGGACACCACCCGACCGTCGGGAACGCGCCCAGTCGAGAGCGTGGAAGGTGAAGAGGGTCATGCTGCTACCCGCCAAGGCCGAAGTGGCCAGGCAGTTGCGGCGTTACCGGGCCTGGGAGCGCGTGATGCTCGCCTCGCCCCACGACCGCACCGTCCGGGCAACCTTCGAGGACTCGGGCTACACCTTGTGCGTGCTGATGGGAAAGCGCTGCGCCCGGGAGGCAGCGGACGCGGCCGAGCGCTATCTGCGCTCCAGTCTGGCCGGCTACCTGCGCGAGCAGGACGGCCGGCCCCAGCCGGGCCGGGCGGCGCGGCGCGCGCCGCCTTCGGAGCGGCGTTCCACGGCGCCAAGCCCATGACCTGGCACCGTACATGGCGTTCCCCACGGACCGGCAGCAGCCGGACGTGCATCGGACCGCGAAGCCGGGCCCTGGGCCCGGCTTCGCGCACGGCGGAGGTGAGAACCATGCGCAGGACCCCGGCCATCGGCCGCGTACCGGTACGTGACGTCCGGCCGGCCGTGGAGTGCGGCAGGCGCCCGGCGAAGGCGGTGACCGGGGAGACGTTCCAGGTCACGGCCACCGTGTTCCGGGAGGGGCACGACGCCGTCGGTGCCAATGTGGTCCTGCGGGATCCGAAGGGCCGTCGTGGCCCCTGGACGCCGATGCGGGAGCTGTCCCCCGGCAGCGACGTGTGGGGCGCCGACATCACCCCGGACGCCACCGGCCGCTGGACCTTCCGGGTGGAGGCGTGGAGCGACCCGCTGGCGACCTGGCGGCACACCGCCTCCGTCAAGATCCCGGCGGGCATCGACACCGGCCTGGTGCTGGAGGAGGGCGCCGAACTCTACGAGCGGGCCGCCGCCGGGGTGCCCAAGGGGCCGGAGCGGGTCCTGGTCCTGGAGGCCGCGCACGCCCTCGGCGACGACACGCGGTCGGTGCACCACCGTCTGAAGCCCGCGCTGTCCGCGGAGGTGGAGGGGGTGCTGTCCCGTTATCCGTTGCGGGAGTTGGTGACCGCGTCCGAGGCGATGCCGTTGCTGGTGGAGCGGGAGCGGGCGCTG
>NZ_JBEYRK010000064.1:0-4355 GCF_040704065.1 Streptomyces sp. NPDC047869 | reverse complement strand
CACAGCGAGTTCAATT
Organism: Streptomyces sp. NPDC047869; assembly: GCF_040704065.1. Lineage (NCBI taxonomy): Bacteria > Bacillati > Actinomycetota > Actinomycetes > Kitasatosporales > Streptomycetaceae > Streptomyces > Streptomyces sp. NPDC047869. Next base: position 4,339 of record NZ_JBEYRK010000064.1, on the reverse strand, counting down.
TCACTGAGTCTCGGGTGGAGACAGCCTGGCCATCATTACGCCATTCGTGCAGGTCGGAACTTACCCGACAAGGAATTTCGCTACCTTAGGACCGTTATAGTTACGGCCGCCGTTTACTGGGGCTTCGATCAAGAGCTTCGCCTTGCGGCTGACCCCATCAATTAACCTTCCAGCACCGGGCAGGCGTCACACCGTATACGTCCACTTTCGTGTTTGCACAGTGCTGTGTTTTTATTAAACAGTTGCAGCCAGCTGGTATCTTCGACTGGCTTCAGCTCCATCCGCGAGGGACTTCACCTACATGCCAGCGTGCCTTCTCCCGAAGTTACGGCACCATTTTGCCTAGTTCCTTCACCCGAGTTCTCTCAAGCGCCTTGGTATTCTCTACCTGACCACCTGTGTCGGTTTGGGGTACGATTTAATGTTACCTGATGCTTAGAGGATTTTCCTGGAAGCAGGGCATCAACTACTTCTGCACCGTAGTGCATCGTCATCACGCCTCAGGGTTAATATGCAACCGGATTTACCAGGTCACACCCCCTACACGCTTAAACCGGGACAACCGTCGCCCGGCTAGCCTAGCCTTCTCCGTCCCCCCTTCGCAGTAACACCAAGTACAGGAATATTAACCTGTTTCCCATCGACTACGCTTTTCAGCCTCGCCTTAGGGGTCGACTCACCCTGCCCCGATTAACGTTGGACAGGAACCCTTGGTCTTCCGGCGAGCGGGCTTTTCACCCGCTTTATCGTTACTTATGTCAGCATTCGCACTTCTGATACCTCCAGCAACCCTCACAGGCCACCTTCAACGGCTTACAGAACGCTCCCCTACCCAACAACGCCTAAGCGTCGCTGCCGCAGCTTCGGTGCATGGTTTAGCCCCGTTACATCTTCCGCGCAGGCCGACTCGACCAGTGAGCTATTACGCTTTCTTTAAATGATGGCTGCTTCTAAGCCAACATCCTGGCTGTCTATGCCTTCCCACATCGTTTCCCACTTAACCATGACTTTGGGACCTTAGCTGGCGGTCTGGGTTGTTTCCCTCTTCACGACGGACGTTAGCACCCGCCGTGTGTCTCCCGTGATAACATTCTTCGGTATTCGGAGTTTGCATCGGTTTGGTAAGCCGGGATGGCCCCCTAGCCGAAACAGTGCTCTACCCCCGAAGATGAGTTCACGAGGCGCTACCTAAATAGCTTTCGGGGAGAACCAGCTATCTCCCGGTTTGATTGGCCTTTCACCCCCAGCCACAAGTCATCCGCTAATTTTTCAACATTAGTCGGTTCGGTCCTCCAGTTAGTGTTACCCAACCTTCAACCTGCCCATGGCTAGATCACCGGGTTTCGGGTCTATACCTTGCAACTAATCGCCCAGTTAAGACTCGGTTTCCCTACGGCTCCCCTATACGGTTAACCTTGCTACAAAATATAAGTCGCTGACCCATTATACAAAAGGTACGCAGTCACACCACGAAGGTGCTCCCACTGCTTGTACGTACACGGTTTCAGGTTCTATTTCACTCCCCTCGCCGGGGTTCTTTTCGCCTTTCCCTCACGGTACTGGTTCACTATCGGTCAGTCAGGAGTATTTAGCCTTGGAGGATGGTCCCCCCATATTCAGACAGGATGTCACGTGTCCCGCCCTACTCATCGAACTCACGACCTGTGCATTTTAGTGTACGGGGCTATCACCCTTTGCTGCGCGACTTTCCAGACGCTTCCACTAACACACAAGCCGATTCAGGTTCTGGGCTCCTCCCCGTTCGCTCGCCGCTACTGGGGGAATCTCGGTTGATTTCTTTTCCTCGGGGTACTTAGATGTTTCAGTTCCCCCGGTTCGCCTCATGCCACTATGTATTCATGACATGATAGTGTGTCGAAACACACTGGGTTTCCCCATTCGGGTATCGCCGGTTATAACGGTTCATATCACCTTACCGACGCTTTTCGCAGATTAGCACGCCCTTCATCGCCTCTGACTGCCTAGGCATCCACCGTATACGCTTAGTCACTTAACCTCACAACCCGAAGATGTTTCCATCGTTCGTGCTGCAAACATTTGAGAGACTCTATGACAGGTTACTCTTCATCCCAGTACATCTACGGAGGGATAAATTTCAGCCGTCATGTTTCAATTTTCAGCTTGTTCCAGATTGTTAAAGAGCAATATCTTAAACATGACTCGCAAGTCATCTTTAAGATTTTTTCGGTTATCGCTAACCGGTGATAATGTCTTTCACTCATTATCGGAATGGCGTCCCCAAGGGGATTCGAACCCCTGTTACAGCCGTGAAAGGGCAGTGTCCTAGGCCTCTAGACGATGGGGACACGAAAATCCGATTAAACTGAATAACTTAATCGGTTCGTATCAGCATGAATGACTCATGGCATCAACAGGTAGCGCTTTGCTCGTTACTTTTCATCAGACAATCTGTGTGAGCACGCCACTCGAATCAATATCTTTAGGTAAGGAGGTGATCCAACCGCAGGTTCCCCTACGGTTACCTTGTTACGACTTCACCCCAGTCATGAATCACAAAGTGGTAAGCGCCCTCCCGAAGGTTAAGCTACCTACTTCTTTTGCAACCCACTCCCATGGTGTGACGGGCGGTGTGTACAAGGCCCGGGAACGTATTCACCGTAGCATTCTGATCTACGATTACTAGCGATTCCGACTTCATGGAGTCGAGTTGCAGACTCCAATCCGGACTACGACATACTTTATGAGGTCCGCTTGCTCTCGCGAGGTCGCTTCTCTTTGTATATGCCATTGTAGCACGTGTGTAGCCCTACTCGTAAGGGCCATGATGACTTGACGTCATCCCCACCTTCCTCCAGTTTATCACTGGCAGTCTCCTTTGAGTTCCCGGCCGAACCGCTGGCAACAAAGGATAAGGGTTGCGCTCGTTGCGGGACTTAACCCAACATTTCACAACACGAGCTGACGACAGCCATGCAGCACCTGTCTCAGAGTTCCCGAAGGCACCAAAGCATCTCTGCTAAGTTCTCTGGATGTCAAGAGTAGGTAAGGTTCTTCGCGTTGCATCGAATTAAACCACATGCTCCACCGCTTGTGCGGGCCCCCGTCAATTCATTTGAGTTTTAACCTTGCGGCCGTACTCCCCAGGCGGTCGATTTAACGCGTTAGCTCCGGAAGCCACGCCTCAAGGGCACAACCTCCAAATCGACATCGTTTACAGCGTGGACTACCAGGGTATCTAATCCTGTTTGCTCCCCACGCTTTCGCACCTGAGCGTCAGTCTTCGTCCAGGGGGCCGCCTTCGCCACCGGTATTCCTCCAGATCTCTACGCATTTCACCGCTACACCTGGAATTCTACCCCCCTCTACGAGACTCTAGCTTGCCAGTTTCAAATGCAGTTCCCAGGTTGAGCCCGGGGATTTCACATCTGACTTAACAAACCGCCTGCGTGCGCTTTACGCCCAGTAATTCCGATTAACGCTTGCACCCTCCGTATTACCGCGGCTGCTGGCACGGAGTTAGCCGGTGCTTCTTCTGCGAGTAACGTCAATTGATGAACGTATTAAGCTCACCACCTTCCTCCTCGCTGAAAGTGCTTTACAACCCGAAGGCCTTCTTCACACACGCGGCATGGCTGCATCAGGCTTGCGCCCATTGTCCAATATTCCCCACTGCTGCCTCCCGTAGGAGTCTGGACCGTGTCTCAGTTCCAGTGTGGCTGGTCATCCTCTCAGACCAGCTAGGGATCGTCGCCTAGGTGAGCCATTACCCCACCTACTAGCTAATCCCATCTGGGCACATCTGATGGCAAGAGGCCCGAAGGTCCCCCTCTTTGGTCTTGCGACGTTATGCGGTATTAGCTACCGTTTCCAGTAGTTATCCCCCTCCATCAGGCAGTTTCCCAGACATTACTCACCCGTCCGCCGCTCGTCACCCAGGGAGCAAGCTCCCCTGTGCTACCGCTCGACTTGCATGTGTTAAGCCTGCCGCCAGCGTTCAATCTGAGCCATGATCAAACTCTTCAATTAAAAGCTTGATTTGCTTCCACTCGAGAAGCGATGCTCAAAGATTTACTGCATGAATTTTACTTCAGTTAGTCACTCTTCAAGACTTGATATTTTTTTGCATCCGAAGATGCTGGATATCGTCTTGTGGAGTGCCCACACAGATTGTCTGATAAATTGTTAAAGAGCAGTGAGTTAGTCGCTTTCGCTTGCTAACTCGAGGTGGCGTATATTACGCTTTTCACCCGGAGAGTCAAGCGTTTATTTCGCTTTCTTCTCGCTGACCCGGCGGCTTGTCAGTCGTTGTTCCCGGTCAGTGGAGGCGCATTATAGGGAGTTCTCGGCGGGCCGCAAC
>NZ_JBEYRK010000063.1:0-5120 GCF_040704065.1 Streptomyces sp. NPDC047869 | reverse complement strand
GGCCCGCGGCAGCCGCTTATCCGCCACTACTAGGGGCCGGGTCTGTTGCGGGGCGCCCACCGACCTGTGGGCGCCCCGCAACAGGCCGGGCGGATCGGTCAGCGCGCGCTGCGGGAGGTGACCGTGAACTGGGCGCCGTCCGGGTCGCGCAGGATCGCCTCCTGCTCGTCCTCGTGCAGCACGCTGCCGCCGTGCTTCTCGGCGGTGCGGGCGCAGCCCGTCACGTCGTCCACCGCGAAGTGGATCTGCCAGTGCGGCCGCACGGACGGGTCCGGGGCCGCCTCGACCGCGCCCGAGTCGATGCGCGCCACCACGTCGCCCCGGCTGCGCAGCACCACCTCGCCGCCCTCGTACTGGACCTCGCAGCAGCCCGGCTTGCCGGTCGCCCAGCCGAGGATCTCGCCGTAGAAGATCGCCGAGTCGAAGGCGTTGCGGGTGTGCAGCCGGATGAAGGTGGGGGCCGCCTGACGCCAGGCCTCCCAGTTGCCGACCAGTTCGCCCTGCCAGATGCCGAAGGTGGCCCCGTCCCGGTCGGCGAGCAGCGCCGCCCGTCCCGGCGGGAAGGACAGCGGCCCCACCGCCGCCGTACCGCCGCGCTCCCGGGCCCGGGACACGGCCTCGTCGGCGTCGGGCACCGCGAAGTACGGGGTCCAGGCCACCGCCATCTGCCACATCGAGGCGACCGCGGCGATCCCGGCCACCGGCACCCCGTTCGCCAGGGCGATGCGGAAGTGCTCGCCGAGCTTGGCGCCGCGCCACCGCCAGCCCAGCAGGGCCGAGTAGAACTCCTGGGTCGCGCCCAGATCACGGCTGGTCAGGCTCACCCAGCACGGGGCGCCGAAGACGGAGTGCGTCGAGACGAGCTCACGCGTCCTCGTCCCGCCACCGGCACGCTTGTCATCGTTCATGGCTGTCGCGTCCTGAGTCTCGGGGCCCGGCGGCCACCGCTCACGCACCAGTGTCCAACCGGAAGGGCCTGAAGTGCGCGTCGAGTACCCCGGTGCCGATCGTCCAGGCGGGTGACAGGATGGGTGCATGACGCACAGCGACGCGGACCGCATCGTCGAGCTGGAGGCGGAGGTCGATCAGCTGAAGGAGGCCGTGGTCTCCCACGCCGTCGTCGACCAGGCCATCGGGATGATGGTCGCCCTCGGCCGAGTGACCCCGGGCCAGGGGTGGCAGGTGCTGAAGGACGTCTCGCAGCACACCAACATCAAGCTGCGCAACGTGGCGGAGCTGATCGTCATCTGGGGCCGCCGCGGCGAGATCCCGCCCGACATCCGCGCCGCGCTGGAGGAGAGCCTGGACCTGGAGGAGAGCCTGGACAGGTACGGCCCCACCCAGGTGCCGGGGACGGCGGGGGACTGAGCCTCAGCCCGCCTCCGCGAGCAGTTCCTCGCGCAGCCGGTCGAAGCAGCCGCTCAGCAGCCGCGAGACGTGCATCTGTGAGATACCCAGTTGCTCGGCGATCCGGCTCTGCGTCATCCCGCCGAAGAACCGCAGGTAGAGGATGGTGCGCTCGCGTTCGGGCAGAGCCGCCAGACACGGTTTGACCGCGGCCCGGTCGATGACCAGGTCGAAGCCGGGGTCCGGTGAGCCCAGGGAGTCCCCGAGCGCGTAACCGTCCGTGCCGGCCACCTCCGCGTCCAGGGACAGCGCGGAGAAGCACTCCAGCGCCTCCATGCCGGTGCGCACCTCGTCCTCGCTCAGCCGGGTGTGCGCGGCGATCTCGGTGACCGTGGGTGCCCGGCCGGGTGTGGTCTGGGCCAGCTCCTTGAGGGCGGCGCGGACCCGGTTGCGCAGGTCCTGCACCCGGCGCGGCACATGCAGGGTCCACATGTGGTCGCGGAAGTGGCGCTTGATCTCGCCGGTGATGGTGGGCACCGCGTACGCCTCGAAGGCCCGGCCGCGGGCCGGGTCGTAATGGTCGACGGCCTTGACCAGGCCGAGCGCGGCCACCTGGTAGAGGTCCTCGAGGGACTCTCCGCGGCCGCGGAACCTTACGGCGATCCGCTCGGCCATCGGAAGCCAGAGCCGGACCAGCTCGTCCCGGAGCGTCCGACGCTCCGCGCCCTCGGGCAGGCTCGCGAGCCGCTCGAAGGACCTGCCCGTGTCAGGGGCGTCGTCGTGGGGGTGAGGCCTGGTGCTGCCAGTGACAGGCATCGCGCGCACCTCTCTCAGCAGGTGCTGATCGACAGACACCGTGGGGGTGCGCTCGGATGCTGGAAGGAACACCGGGGCGCCCGGCCGGTACCGGCTCCCACGGACGTGCCTCCTGTCCGAAGCACTCAGTACCCATTCCCCCTATCGGGCATATCAAAACAAAACGACCCATTCGGGTCATCATCGGGCTCTGTCCCAGCCCGCCGGGCCGCCCGGTGTCCCGGCCTGTCGGTCCCCCCGCGGACGTGATGTGCGGCACGCACCCGGACCCCGCCCGGGACCCTGCCGGAAGGATTTCTCCTGGGCAGGGCTTGATCACCGATCAAAGCGGGCGAACCCGCTGGCCACAGCGCATTCCGCTCATTTGACAGTGCGCTCGGCACACAGATAGACAGCAGCTCTCGAAAGGTGGAGAGGGGCATTGTGTACGAGCCGAACGTGGTCGGGGACTGGCAGGAGTACGACGAGCATGCCGGCCTGCGTATCCGCGTCCACCGCCTGGAGGCGGCCGAGCCGCCGCGCGGACGCGACGACGCCGCCACGGGTCTGACGTACTTCAGTCTCCGGGTCACGATCGAGAACCGCGGCTCGCGGCACTACGGCATCCACCTCGAAGACGGCCAGCTCGACGTCCGGGTCGGCCCGGACGGTGAGGGCGCCTTCATCGACTGGCGGAACTCCCAGTTCATCGAGGGCTTCGACGTCTACCCGCTGCGCCGGGCCACCGCAGTGCTCTACGCGGCCGGTCCCGAGGCGTCCCTGACGCACGTGGACGTCCAGGTGCAGCTGCGGGTGGACGAGGAGTGGACCGAGCGCCGGCTGTGGGCCGGCGGCATCGGCATGCTGGAGGCCACCGCGCCCGCGGCCCCGGCGGCCGGCGCGCAGAGCAGCCTGGCCCACCAGGTGAGCGCCTTCCTCAAGGAGCAGACGGAGCCGGGCGGCGCCTGAGCCGGGTCAGTGCGGGATGCCGTCGATGATCTCCCGCGCCCCCTGCCGCAGCAGCGACACCGCGACCGAGGTGCCGAGCGTGGCCGCGTCCAGCCGGCCCGCCCACTCGTGGGCGTTCAGCCGGGTCTTGCCGTCCGGGGTGAACACGCAGGCCCGCAGGGACAGTTCGCCGCCGCGGTCCACGCGCGCGTAACCGGCGATCGGGCTGTTGCAGTGGCCCTGCAGCACATGCAGGAACATCCGCTCGGCCGTGGCCTCCCGGTGCGTATCCGGATCACCGAGATCGCTGATCACGTCGATCAGCTCGGTGTCGCCCTCGCGGCACTGCAGGGCGAGGATGCCCGCGCCGATCGGCGGCATCATCGTCTCCGTGGACAGCACCTCGCTGATCACGTCCGCACGGCCGATCCGCTCCAGACCGGACACCGCGAGCAGCAGCGCGTCCGCCTCGCCGGCGGCCAGCTTGGCCAGCCGGCGGTTGGCGTTGCCGCGGAACGGCACGCACTCCAGGTGCGGATGCGAGGCGGCGAGCTGGGCCACCCGGCGCACCGCGGAGGTGCCGATCCGGGTGCCCTCGGGCAGCTCGTCCAGGGTGAGTCCGCCCGGGTGGACCAGCGCGTCCCGTACGTCGTCCCGCTTCAGGAACGCGGCGAACACCGTGCCGGCGGGCAGTGGCCGGTCGGCGGGCACGTCCTTGACACAGTGCACCGCGAGGTCCGCCTCCCCGGCCAGCAGGGCCGCGTCCACCTCCTTGGTGAACGCGCCCTTGCCCTCGACCTGGGACAGATCGCCGAGCCACTTGTCCCCGGTGGTCTTCACGGGGACGACCTCGGTGCGTACCCCCGGGCGCAGTACGCCCAGCTCGGCACGTACGCGCTCGACCTGGGCGAGGGCCATCGGCGAGTCGCGGGAGACGATACGGATCAACTCGGGCACGGACATGGTGGACACCATAGACCCTCACGGGCGCCGCTTCCCACGCTCCCCCCTGGACGGCCGTAAGCCGGCGGCGCCGGTGGCGAGGCGTCAGGCGTTCGGGTCGAAGGGGATGCCGGAGGGTTTCGCCGAGGCCAGATGGGAGGCGAAACTCGCGTCCTTCAGGCCGAAGTTGGCGCTGCCGAAGTCGTAGGCGCTCAGTTTCTCGCGCAGCCCCGCCGGATAGCCGTTCCAGCCGACCAGCGGCGGGTACTGCCAGGTGTGCTCGTGGTTCTCCGGCGGCTCGTCGTTGGCGTTGGCCAGCCGGAAGCAGTGCGTACCGATGCCGTCCTTGTGGTAGACGACCTTCGGGTGGCCGCCGTCGAAGCGGACCTCGGAGACCGGGTGCACGGTGAACGAGCCGTGGTTGGACGTCGACACGTACCGCACCTGCCCGTCCTGCACCCACACCACCACGTGCTCCCAGTCGTGCCGGTGCCCGCCGATGCTGCTGCCGGCCAGCGCCTGGTCCTTCTCGAAGTACAGCCCGTAGAGGTAGCCGCACCAGCCGTTGTCGCACTTGTAGCGCGAATAGCTGTTGGTGTTGTCCAGGTCGGAGGCGTCGTGGCAGTTGCCGTTCAGCGCGCCCGTCGGGTTCAGGCCGCCGTTGACCGCGCCGTCCGGCCCGATGGCGGGCGTCGGGTAGCAGCCGTCGGTGTCGTAGTCGAAGGCCGGCTGGTACGCCAGTTCCGCGGGCTCGGCGTTGCGGGGCAGGGCGGCGGGCGGTGCGGCGAAGGCGGCGGAGGGGAAGGCCACGACGAGAGCGGCGGCACCGGCCAGCGCGGCGAGCCAGCTCCGGGGGCGGATACGCGGCGAGGGCATGGGGGACCTCCAACTGCGGTGGGGGGCAGGGGGGTTCAGCATCCCGGCCCTGCGTCCCGCTGCCAAGGGGTCACAGGCGTCACAGAAGTGAAGGACCGTGGAACAGCCGCGTCTAGCCGCAATACCGGTGATTTAGGTTGTTTTCCGGCTGATCGAGGTGGCTCTGGTTGGCCCGACCAGTCGGACCGTCGAGGGGTGTGGCCGTGGTGGGC
>NZ_JBEYRK010000062.1:0-7131 GCF_040704065.1 Streptomyces sp. NPDC047869 | reverse complement strand
ATCTTCGTGGCGTGGGCCTCGCCCAGGGCGCCGCCGAAGATCCGGAAGTCATGGGCGTAGACGAAGACCGTACGGCCCTCCACCGTGCCCCAGCCGGTGACGACACCGTCGGTGTAGGGCTTCTTCGTCTCCAGGCCGAAACCGCTCGCCCGGTGCCGGCGCAGCGGTTCGACCTCGTGGAAGGAGCCGTCGTCGAGCAGCAGGCCGATGCGCTCGCGCACGGTGAGCTTGCCCTTGGCGTGCTGGGCGGCGGTCGCCTTCTCGCTGGGGCCGGCGAGCACGCGCTCGCGTATGCCGGCCAGTTCCTCGACCTGGGACCTCATGTCTCCCCCTCCGTGGGTAGGGGCGTGGTGATTCCGTGATTCCACTCGCCCGTCGAGCGTGGCAATGCGGACTGACCGGGGACTGACGGGCCGCTTACGCGGCTCGGGCGCGTCAGACGGGCTGGAGGCGGGCCTCGCCGGTCAGGGCGGGGTCGTGGGAGAGGATCGCGTGCTCCACCCGGCGCAGGGCGGGGGAGGGCTGGATGCCGAGCTCGTCGTCGAGGTGACGGCGCATCCGGTGGAAGACGTCGAGCGCGTCGGCCTGCCGGCCGGAGCCGTACAGGGCGATCATGAGCTGCTCGCAGAATCGTTCCCGCAGGGGGTGGTTGGTGTGCGCCTCGGTCAGTTCGGCGAGCACGGCGGCATGGCGGCCGAGCCGTAGTTCGGCGTCGAAGCGCAGTTCCATGGCGCGCATCCGGTACTCCTCGTAGCGGGCGCCCGCGAGCTGGCACAGGGTGCCGCCGGCGAATCCGCCGAAGACCGGGCCACGCCACATCCCGAGCGCGTCGGCGAGCAGCCGCGCGGTGCGCGCCGCGTCGGCCGCGGTGGCCGACTCGGCCAGCCGTACGGCCCTGATGAACTCGGCCGCGTCCAGCTCGGCCTCGCCGACGCACAGCCGGTAGCCGGAGGGGTGCATCGTCAGCCGGGAGGACGGCCGGTCCGGCTCCAGATCGCGGAGCCTGCGGCGCAGCCGGCTGACATGGGCCTGGAGGGCGTTGGCCTGGTTGTCGGGGACGGCGTCCCCCCACATCTCCTCGGCCAGCCCCTCCCCGGACACCGGCTGGCCCTCGCTGACCAGCAGCGTCTGCACCAGTGTGCGCTGCAGGTCGCCGGAGATGTCCGCCGGACCGGCGGCGGTGAGTATCTGCAGTGCGCCGAGAATGGAGAACCTCAGCATGTCTTCCCCCCTTTGGTGAAAATTCCTGGCGAAGGTTGTCTCTTTCTGGGGTGGTACTGCTGAAAAGACCGGGTAATCCAATGCGCCGCGCCCCGGCGGGCGTCTGCTTCCTGGACGTCCCGCCGGGGCGGTTGCTCCGCCGGGACGGGGGGCGGCCGGCGGTTCAGGGGCTTCCGGTGCCGTGCCGCCATTGGCGCGACACCGGAGGAGGGCAAAGGCGATTCGCATGCCGGATCAGCAATTCGTTTCCCCCGAGCGGAATTCCGGACTGTGGCGGAGAGGGCAGGATTCGAACCTGCGCGGACCGTCGCCGGCCCGACCTCGAGGCGTGCTCCAGGTCCCCGATCAGCCACTCCGGGCACCTCTCCACGTTTACGGCCCGGTTTCCCGTGCCGTTCACGGGAACAACATTGGCACCCTGCGCTGACGGAAAGCTGACACGCTTCTGACGCAGGCAATGAATTCCTTTCGGCTCTTTTCCCGGACGTCCTTCCGGTGTTGTACTCCCTTCGATGGAAAACGCTCCCGAAAGGGGTACGGGAATGACCGCCACCACCACCGAAACCGTCACGGACAACCCGGTTCTGGACGCGATACGCGCCCACACCACGAGCGAGAACGCGAGTGCGTTCCTCGCCCTCAACAGCGGAAACAGTATCTTCACCGTCCCGGGCGCGGACGGTGTGATCGTGTACCGCCGCACCGGCCGCTGGGCCGTCCAGCTCGGCGGCCCCTTCGCCGCCGAGAAGGACTACGGCACCCTGCTCGACGCCTTCCGCGCCCACGTCCGCGACGAGGGGCTGCGGCTCGTCGGCATCCAGCTCCAGCGCGCCGACGCCGAGCGGTACGCCCGGCTCGGCTTCACCGTCAACCAGGTCGGCGCCTCCTGGGCGGTGAGCCTCGGCGAGTTCACCCTGCGCGGCACCAAGTTCATGCAGCTGCGCAACAAGATCTCCCGCGCGCTCCGCAACGGCCTGCAGATCCAGGAGGTCGACGCCGGCGACGTGGCCGGTGCCATCGCCACCATCGACCAGGCCTGGCTGGGCTCCAAGGGCGGCGCCCAGCAACTGGAGTTCCTCGTCGGCCAGATCGGCGGCGAGGCCCAGGAACACCGCCGGCTCTTCGTCGGCACCATCGACGGCGCCCCGGTCGCGTACATCTCGTACTCGCCGGTCTACGGCAGCCGGGCCGGCTGGATGCACGATCTCAGCCGCCGTATCCCGGAGGGCTCCCCGGGCCTGATGGAGGCCATCAACGCGCACGCCATCGAGGTGTTCCGGGCCGAGGGCGTCGAGTGGCTGCACTTCGGGTTCACGCCGTTCACCGGCCTGGACGCGAGCCACGAACTCGACGGCCACAGCCCGGCGTTCCAGTGGCTGATGCACGCCCTGTGGGCCGAGGGCGCCGCCCTGTACCCGGCACAGACCCAGCTGTCGTACAAGCAGAAGTGGGCCCCCGACGTGCTGATCCCGGAGTACGTCGCCTTCGACGGGCCGCAGGCCTCGCTGCCCGGCTTCGCGCACGTCTTCCGCGCCTGCAACGCCTTCTGACCCGCCACCGCGAACGACGAGAGGACACCGAGATGAGCCGGTCCACCGAAGAACTCCAGCACGCCACGGTCGAGCAGCTGATGGCCGTCATCGGCGCACCCGACGACGAGTCGGTCGCCGAGGCCGCCGACGCGGCCGTCCGCGCCCTCGACGAGCGGCTGCGCGCCGAGGCGGCCGCCTGAGCCGCTGCCGGGTGCGCCGGCGGGTGCCGGCGCACACCCGGTCAGACCGGTATCAGTGCCACATCAGCGCTCCACGGAACGCTGGACACACGTTCGCCCGGCGGTCCGGACCGGGAGTACCGCACTGTGCTCCCGTCGCCGGGCCCGCCGGGCGAAGCGGGGCCCTGCCGTCGCCCTCCGGGCGCATGCCGGGAGTACGGCGACAGGGCCCATCCCGCGACGGTGACCCACGCGGGAGCCTTGTCGACTCGCGGCGCCCGCAGGTCCGCGGGGCAGCGGCGCCGCCGCCCGATCCGGGCACTTCTCCCAAGGAGAGCAACGCATGCAGCGTCCGCACATACAAGAAGCCGCGGCCCTGGCCGCCGGTGGAGGGGCCGGCGCCGGGCAGCGCACCGGTGCCTCGGCGACCTTCGCCGAGCTGCTCAAACGGGTCAAGGCCGAGGGTCTGCTGGACCTCGACCCCCGTTACTACGTGGGCAAGCTGGCCCTCAACACCACCCTGCTGCTGATCGGGTTCGCCGCCTTCTTCGAGCTGGGCGACTCCTGGTGGCAGCTGCTCACGGCCGTGTGGATGGGCCTGTGCGGCGGCCAGTCGGCGTTCATGTGGCACGACGCCGGCCACAAGGCGATGTTCCGCAGCAAGAAGGCCGCCTCCGCGGTCGGATACGTCCACGCCAACCTGGTCAACGGGGTCAGCTACGGCTGGTGGGTCAACCACCACAACCGGCACCACAGCAACCCCAACCACCTGGACATGGACCCGGACATCGGCCGGCGCACCGCCATCTTCGACATCAAGCAGTACCCGACCCGCAAGGGCACCCAGAAGTTCGTCGTGCGCTACCAGAGCGTGCTGTTCTTCGTGCTGCTCGTCCTCGAGGGCTTCAAGATGCTGCGGACGGCCGTCCTGTCCATCGTCCAGGGCAAGACCAAGCGGCCCGTGCTGGAGACCTTCCTGATCGTGCTGCGCACCGCCGTCTACCTGGGCCTGGTCTTCACCGTCCTGTCCCCGGTGCTCGCGGTCGCCTTCATCGTGGTCCAGCACGCCGCGCTGGGCGTCTACTTCGGGATGATCTTCGCCCCGAACCACAAGGGCATGCAGGTGCGCGACGGCGAGGCGGAGACCCTGGACTGGCTGGAGCGCCAGGTCCTCACCTCCCGCAACATCCGGCCCAGCCTGCTGATCGACTTCCTCTACGGCGGTCTCAACTACCAGGTCGAGCACCATCTGTTCCCGGCGATGCCGCAGAAGAACCTGGGGCGCGCCCGGGAGCTGACCATGGAGTACTGCGCCGAGCGCGGAGTGCCGTACCACGAGGTCGGGTTCTGGGCCTCGTACCGCGAGGTCGCCTCCTTCCTGCACGAGGTCAGCGCGCCGGTGCGGCGCGGTGACGTGGAGGAGCAGATCCGGCGCCGGGCCGTGGAAGCGGCCTGACACCGGCCGGCGACCCCCGCCCGCCCCCCACATACCCCCACGCCCCCCACATCTGTCCCGCACCATCCATTCCCCCACGCCCCGGCCCCCGGGCCGCACGCCCGGGCCCGTCGGCGGCCCGGGCGGTTCCCTTCCCGGGAGCGACGCACCACCGGTCCCCAGGAGTTCCCTAAGGAGCCAGCCCCATGTCCCAGACCACCGCGGCGGTGGGTGATGTCACCGCTCCCGCCCCGATCGGTGCCCGCCTCGACCGCATGCCGATCACTCCCCTGCACCGCAGACTCACCGCGGTCATCGGCGTCGGCCTGTTCTTCGACACCTTCGAGAACAACCTCTCGGGCACCATCGCCAAGGTGCTGCAGAGCGACTTCGCCTTCGGCGCGACCTCGCTCAAACTCGTCCTGGCCTCCGTGTTCGTCGGCCAGTTCATCGGATCCCTGACGCTCGGCCGGATCGCGGACCGGTTCGGCCGGCGTCGGGCCTTCCTGATCAACCTCGCCATCTACTCGGTCTTCTCCCTGCTCGGCGCGTTCTCCCCGAACGCCACCTGGCTGATCGTCACCCGCTTCCTGGCCGGGGTCGGCATCGGCGCCGAACAGGCCCTGTCCGACTGCTACCTGGCCGACGTGCTGCCCGCGAGGAAGCGCGGCCGGTTCATCGCCTGGGCCTACACCCTCGCCTTCTGCGGAGTGCCCGCGGTGGGCTTCGCCGCGCTGTGGCTGGTACCGCTCACCCCGCTGGGCGTGGCCGGCTGGCGCTGGCTGTTCGTGCTCGGCGCGCTCGGCTCGGCCGTCGTGTGGATCCTGCGCCGGCAGCTCATCGAGTCCCCGCGCTGGCTGGCCTCGGCCGGCCGGACCGCGGAGGCGGAGCGGCTGGTCGCCCGGATGGAGGCGGAGGCCGCGGGCCGCGGACAGGTCCTGGAGGAGCCCGCGCCGGCCGCACCGGAGCCGGCCGCCGGGCAGTCCCGGATGCGGGACGTCCTGCGCCCCGGCATGCTCCGCCGGACCCTCGTGCTGTGGCTGTTCTGCGTCCTGTCGGTCGTCGGCTACTACGGCTTCGGCACGCTCGCCCCGCAGATCGTCGCCGCCAAGGGCTACGGCATCGTCGCGGGGCTCGGCTTCACCGCGCTGTCCTTCCTCGGGTACCCGGTGGGCTCCGCGCTCGTCCTGCCCGTCGTGGACCGCCTGGAGCGCCGCACCCTGGTCGCCCTCTCGGCGGGCGCGATGGTGGTGGCCGGACTCGGCTTCGCCTACGCCGGCTCGGCCGCGGCGATCGTGGTCTGCGGCTTCGCCTACACCCTGTTCAGCAACGTCTTCTCCAGCGTCAGCCATGTGTACCTGTCCGAGCAGTACCCCACCGCGATCCGCGCCACCGCATCGGGCGCCGCCTACTCCCTGTCCAAACTCAGCGCCGCCGCACTGCCGTTCGTGCTGCTGCCGGTGCTGGAGGGGCACGGCGCGGGTGCCCTGTTCAGTGTCATCGCCGCCGCCATGGCCGTCCTCGCCGTCACCGTGCTGACCCTGGGCGAGCGCACCACCGGCGTGCCGGTCAAGTGAACCCGTCCGTCAATCCGAGGAGTTGAGCATGGCCTACGTCATCGGACTGCCCTGCGTCGACGTCAAGGACCGCTCCTGCGTCGACGAGTGCCCCGTGGACTGCATCTACGAGGGGCGCCGCGCCCTGTACATCCATCCCGAGGAATGCGTGGACTGCGGCGCCTGCGAACCGGTCTGCCCGGTCGACGCCATCTACTTCCAGGACGACATGCCCGAGGAGTGGGGCGACGACCACGCGGCGTCCAACGCCGCCTTCTTCGCCGGTCTCGGCTCGCCCGGCGGCGGTGCCGCCGTCGGCCCGCAGGACCACGACTCCCCGCTCGTCGGCGCGCTGCCCCAGGGGGTGCCGGCGGTATGAGCGGCATCCTCGCGGGCAAGCGGATCCTGGTCACCGGCGTCGTCACGGACGCCTCCATCGCCTTCCACGTGGCCCGGATCGCACAGGAGGAGGGCGCCGAGGTCCTGCTGACCGGCTTCGGCAGGCTCTCCCTGATCGAGCGCTTCGCGGGCAGGCTGCCGAAGCCCGCCCCCGTCATCGAACTGGACGTCACCGACCAGAGCCACCTGGACAGCCTCGCCGAGCGGATCGGCGAGCACACCGACACCCTCGACGGCGTCGTGCACTCCATCGCCTACGGCCCCCAGGGCGCCTTCTCCTTCCTCGACGGCACCTGGGAGGACGTGTCGACGGCCGTGCAGGTCTCGGCGTACTCCCTCAAGTCGCTGACCACGGCCTGCCTGCCGCTGCTGGAGCGGCGCGGCGGCTCGGTCGTCGGCCTCACCTTCGACGCGGCCGTCGCCTGGCCGCACTACGACTGGATGGGCGTCGCCAAGGCAGCCCTGGAGTCCACCAGCCGCTATCTCGCCCGGGACCTCGGCGACCGCGGCATCCGCTGCAACCTCGTCGCCGCCGGGCCGCTGCGCTCCATGGCCGCCAAGTCCATCCCGGGCTTCGCGGAACTGGCCGACGTGTGGACCACCCGGCGTGCCCCGGCGGGCTGGGACCTCACCGACCCCGAGCCGGCCGCACGCGGTGTGGCCGCGCTGCTGTCGGACTTCTTCCCGCGGACCACGGGCGAGATCGTGCACGTGGACGGTGGGGTGCACATGATGGGCGCCTGAACCGCCGGAAGGGGCGGGAGCCGAGGACCGGGCGCGGGGGGCCGCCCCAGGCCCGGGGGGGGACA
>NZ_JBEYRK010000061.1:0-7176 GCF_040704065.1 Streptomyces sp. NPDC047869 | reverse complement strand
ACGGCGAGCACGAACAGCTCGCCGCCTTCCAGGCAGTCATCGAGGACCGCCTGGCCCTGCCGTTCACCACCGTCGTGCTCGGCATCCCCGTGACCGTCACCGCACTCCAGGAACAGCCCGGCAGCGGCATCGCCGCCCTGTGCAGACACGGCCGGCACGCTCAGACGATCGGCATCCTCGACCTACCGCTGCCCGACCCCGCACCCGAAGGGTGGGTCTGGGTGGAGGCATACCGGCACTGGACATCCTGAGCCGCCTACGCGCCGGACCCTTCTTCCTGGCTGCCCTCTGTGAGGAAGGCGGCGGCAAGGGCCTGATCACCGAGTCGGCTCCCGCCACGAACAGACGCATCCCAGAAGTTTGCAGGCGGTTCGTCGCGGCCATCGCCGGCTGGATGGTCATCCTGGTTGTGGGCTGCGTTTCTGCGGCCAGGTCTGCAACACCGTGCTGGGGGAGGGAAGCGGTCCGGTCCGCGACGTCGGTATGCCGCAACGCTCCAGCCATGCCGCGGCGGTTGCGGGGATCTGCCGAGCCTGGTCTGACCGGCGGACAAGCAGGTCTTCCGCAGGGAGGGTGGTGTCGGGCGGCGTGGCGTTGTGGTCCGGTGCCTCGCCGGCGAGGCGGAGGGCCTGCTACCCGGTTGCATGGTCGGTCCTGTCGGGCCGGCCGGCCGGCAGGGGGGTCAGGAGGCCGGCCTCTTCCGCGTCGGGGTGGTGTTGCCGCCACTGGTCGGCGAGGCGGGCCGCGCGGCGGGTCTCGTGGTGGGGGAGGCCGGGGTGCTCGAGCAGTGCACGGAGGGTGGAGTGGGCCTCGGCCGTGATCGCGTGGTCGTCGAGCCAGCGGAACGCGAACGCGACGGCTTGCCGCATCCGGCTCTCGTCCGGTTCGGGTCGGTCCAGAAGCGAGGAGAGGACGACGCCGGCTTCCAGTAGCTCGCCGTTGCGCCGTAGCCAGCCCATCGCCTTGCGCCGGACCAGCTCCTGCACCTGCACGGTCAGGTCACTCCGGCCGAGGAGCGGACCCAGGACGTGGCTTGCCTCGCGTCGCCATCCGTGGGTCTCGACCCATCGCAGCGCCACGGGGACGAGGGGCCCGGCGCCGCCGGCGGGCAGGTTCGACAGCCCGTATCGGAGCACGTGGTGGGCGTTGACGTCGTCTGCGAACTCCTCCAGCCAGGGTGCTGCGACCTTCTGCCAGTTGCGCACCGCGGCGTCGGCCCAGGGCGGCCCCGAGCAGATCACGTCGAGGGCGTGGCCGCCGTCGCCGGCTTCCCGGCGTATGACGTCGCCGAGGGCCTGGGCGTGGTCGGCGAACCACTCGTCGAGGACCGTGCAGAGGGCTTTCGCACGGTTGCCCGGGGCCAGGTCGTTCATGAGCCGGGCGAGGGTCGTCGTGTAGCGGCCGACGGTACGCGCGCTGGTCAGGCAGCCAGCGAGGAGGGCACGCGTGCGGTCGCGATCCGGAGTGCGGCCGCGTGCCGGCAGGACGACGGACTGGACGAGCTGGTCGCAGACCACGTCGTGCGCGGTGTTCAGCAGGCCGCTGCCTTCGTCGTGCTCCAGCCAGCCGAAGCCGATGAGGGTGTTCACCACGTTCTCAGCGCGCGGCGACCTGCTCGACGTTCGGGCCAGGCAAGCGGTGGCCGCCGCGATCACATCGGCCTTCTTCTGGGGGCAGGCGGCGGCCGCGGCGGCGGCAGGCAGCAGCCAGTGGGCGGCGGTGACCTCGTCGAAGGCGGTTTCGTGGGGGCCGTCGGCGGGGAGGCCGTCCCCCGCCAGCCGGCCTCTCGCCCAGTTCCCCAGGGCGCCGCCCGTGGGCAGCCTGGTCATGTCGGGGACCGCACGTCCCTGGAGGGCCCGGTGCTCCAGCTCTTGGGCCATCAGCACGGCGATGGTGGGGCGATGGCCGACCATTTCCCGGCTTCGTTCCATGCCGAGGCGGTTCACCAGGGTGGGGGCCATCGTGGCCACTGCGTGGTCGGCGATCAACCGCTGGAAGTCCTCGTCCTGCCGCAGCTCGACCTCGTCGAACAGGTCGTGGAGCTGAATGCGGCGCGCGGTGCGCAGCCAGCCGGAACGCGCGGAGGCGAGCAGGGCCACCTGGATGCCCCTGCGGCGGGCTTCTGGCAGGAGAAGGTGGTGCAGCGCGGTCAGGTCGAGCTGGGCGCCGTCGCTTCCCTCGTCCGTGAGGTACTCGTTGAGATGGTGGATCACGACCAGGACGGGGCTGTTCTGCGCCAACACCGCGGCGGTCAGCCGGATGGTGAGGGACGATCCCTGATCGGCGCGGACGTGGAACACCCGCCAGCCCTCGTGCAGCGCCATCCAGCCCACCTCCAGGCCGGTCCGGGTCTTACCCGTCCCGGCCGCGCCGACCAGCAGCACCCCCCGGTCGTCGGCGTCCCGCAGGCGGCACAAGAGCCTGTGGGGTTCCGAGGGGTGGCTCGGACCGGGGGACACGAAGGGCAGGTACTCAGGGGTGAGGCTCTTCTGGTAGCCGGCGAGCCCGTCGACGAAGGTCTGTTGGCCGACGACCATGGCCAGCGGGTCCGGGACGTCTCGCCCCGACAGACCTTGCGGGGCACGGTTGACGGGCGGGGCCGGGGGGCCGGTGAAGGCACGGTTGCGGGCCAGGAGGATCTTGTGGCCGTCGCCCCGCGTGGCCATCCGGGGCTCGGGAACGGGCAGATCGTCCACGATGCGTCCCGCGAGCCGGGCCCGGACCGCTGCGAAGACGTCGGCCGTGCTGAGGTGGCTCTGCTCATGGCCCCGGCGGCCGTCGGGCAGCTCGCCCCCCAGCCCGTCCCGGAGCACCTCGAGGAGGGCCAGCGTGAAGACGCTGCCCTCCGTCAGACACAGGGACTGCTCGGTCTCGGCGGCCGATGTCAGGACACAGGCCCCCTCGATGGCGAGCGGATCGGCCGCCTCCACCCCCGTCAATGCTTCGCCCATACGCGCAGCCACGCCGCTGTAGCAGCAGTCCACGATGACCACCTTGCGCCGGGCCCGGGACACCCCCACGTACTCCCGGACCGCCTCGTACGGCACGGAGTGATGGCGGCGCGTGGTACTGGAGGCCTCGGTGGCCAGGAGCAGGCCACCGCCCCGGTCGAAGTGGCCGTGGCCCGCGTAGTAGACCAGGAGTAGATCGTCAGCCTCCTCGGCCGCTTGGCACACGGCGTCGAGAACGCGGCCCTGTCCGCTGTTCTCGGAAAGGACGACGCAGTCCTCCCTGAGGAGGCCTCCCACCTCCGGGTCGGTCAACTGGGCGAGTAACGTGGGGACGTTCCGGCTCACCCCCTCAAGGGCCGGCAAGTAGGTGAAGGCGTGTACGCCGAAGAGCACCGCGCGGGAGGCGCGCGTCTGCTGTTCGGTCATGACCGGGGGGTACCGGTGTCCGTGCCCTCGCTGTCCAGACGACGCAGGAGCTCCGCCAGTTGTGCGCCGTCGAGGTGGCCGATGTCGACGCTCGAGCCGCCGTACGTGAGGGTGCGCGCGCCGCGCAGGGCGGCACTGGCCTTGGCGACCCGCCAACTGGCGTAGGCGACCGCGAAGTTCGCAATGTCGAGACCGTGATCGAACGCGATGTCGAGGGCGTGGAGCACGCTCATCGTGGCGCCGGGCGTGCTGACGGGGGCGACGGACAGCCGGCGCGCCTGCGGATCGCGGCTCAGCCAGTCCTGAAGGTCTGCTAACGCCTGCTCGTCACCGTCGCCGTGGATGCGGACCCGCATGTCCTCGGCCTCCCCTCGCCACATGGGTCTCGAACAGGCCTTGAGGGTAACGGAATCCAGTGGACGCAGCCGTGGTCCGAACACATTCGCAGTCCTCTGATTGTGTCAGTGAGAAGCAGCATCGTCTGACGGTTAGTTCTGGGAACGCTTGAGTCTGCTCGGCGGCAGGAATGTCGACGAGATTCAGCAACACCGTGGATCGGCGGCAGTAGGATTCGGTGCCGGCCTCTCATGTGCTGGCCCCCCGGGCCCCGCTCGTCCTGCAGGTGCCCGTCGGACGCATCCAGTGGCCGGCCGATCCGTTGATGTGGCACCTGGCGCGCCCGCTGGTCGAGCGGGTGTCATACGGGGCCGGCGTCCTGCGGCCGAGGGCTCGCCGGCGGGTGACGCGGGGCGTGTGCGGGGACCGGCGGTGCCGGACCCAAGGCCTGCGGCACGCCCCGTTGCCGACCCGCTGCGCGGTGAAGAGGGCAGCCGCGCTCGCCCTCCCCGCAGCCCTTCAAACGCCACAACGCCGGCCGGGAAAGCCTCACCGGGGTGCTTCTTGCTCGCGCGGCCGGCGGGGACGCCACGCGTCAGTTCCTTGTGCCAGCGTTCCTGCTCGATCCGCGCCACGGTGTCGGCCGTTTCGTTCGCCTTCATGGCCGCTTCGTTGGCCTGGCGGGATGCCCTCCACGCCGCCAAAGCGGCAGCGCCGCTGAGAAATGCTGAGGCCGCAGCTATGGACGTGTCGACGATGCTCATGCCGGACTGTATAGCCCACTTGCACTCTCCGGATCCTCGAGATCGGACGGCGCGCGCCGCTCAGCCCGTCGGCCCGGGCTCCAGGGGCGGAGTGTCGGCCGACATAGATCTGGGCGCGCACGGTGCCAGCGTGCCGGGTGTCGCCACCGGCCTGCACTGTCACGGGCTACGTCGACGCCGACCTCCACCACCAAGTTCGGCGCCACGAAGGTGGCGTGCAGAGTCTTGCGCGAGCCCCACCCGGCGCTGGACGTCCAGCCCGTCCAAGGGTGATCACCTCCGGCCGGTGTGAGGAGCTTGGCGACCGCCCGACCCACGGTCTGAGGAGCGTCGTGCTGCGCCGCGCCCCACGTACCGCAGGCGCCCGTAGGCGTCGTACCGGCCCAGCAGCAGTGTGCGGGGAGCCGCCGGAGCGCCGGTGAACGCGCCAACGATGGCGTCCTCAGTCTCTCTGACCTTGTGCTTTCTCCAGCCTCGGACGGTCGGCTCGTAAACGCCCTCCAACCCCTTGAAGACCACACCTTCGAGACCGACCGCCGTCCAACTGGTCAACCATTCCGGCACGGTTGCCGGGTCCGTGGTCGACGGGCGCAGCGTCCACGGTGCAGTGAGCCGGTGGTCAGCGAAGAGGGCCTGCAGCGCGGCCCTGCGGCGCCGGTAGGGCCACCTGGTCGTGTCCGTGCCCGAGATCCGAAGCAAATCGAAGGCGACAAAGTGCGCTGGCCACTGCTCGGCCAGCCGGATTGTCTGCAGGTGGAGTCGTACATTCTGTCGGTCGGCTCCGCAAAGCCTTCGCTGAAGGAGCTGGCGACCCCTCAGGGCCGCGAAGAGCTCCAGGAACTGGCTGGGAAGGCGGACCCTGTTGCACGGCTGGCACAGGGGACGAGGGGGCCGGCAACTTCCTACGCGCCCCTGTCGCACCAGGCCTCCGGCCATGCCCCCGCGCAGGAGGAGGCGCGCGCGGGATCATCGGCCGGGCCGGGCGCGACAGCACCGTAGCCGCCGCGGAAGATGACGTACAACGAGTGCAAGAAGGGCCTGGGCAGCGACAAGAAGTTCTATGTGAAGTCGCGGTTCGCCGTGTGCGACGGGGCCTCGTTCGTGCAGGAGTGGCTGCAGAACGGCCGCCCGGCTGGCGCGAGCATGTTCAACGTGCTGCTCTGAGTCAGGAGTGGCAGGTCGGACTCGCCGACTGGCATGCGCTCGCCATCTCTCGTAAACCCGACGATCGCGAGAGTGCACCGCCGCAGGTGCCACAGCCGGCGCACGCGGCGTAGAGGGGGCAGGCGGCAGGGGATTGGCCTCGATGGACCGGCTCAGAAGTTGGCCGGTTCGGCCTGGCTTTCGGTCTGGGCGGCGGGCGGCTGCGTCGAATAGGGCGTTGCGTAGAAGACGGAGGAGCCCTGCTTGCTGCGCTGGGCCTGGTTCCTCGCCACGAGCCCTTCGAGCGTGGTCCGTACGACGGTTGTCTTGATGGCGCGCTGGGGGTGCTCCTGGCCCAGTACGGTGGTGATCTCGGCAGCAGAGCGCGGTTCGTTTTGGCCGGCCAGGTGTTCGCGCACGAGGTCGACAAGCGTGGGTGATGTTGACGGTGCGGCCCCTGCCTTGGCGGCCTTCTTGCCGGTTCGCTTCCCGGCCGCGGGTGCCTTCTTGCGGGCGGTCGGCACCGTTGCGACGGGGTCAGGCGCAGCGGCCGTGGCGGGGACGCCGAGGGCCTGCTGCATGTTCACTAGGACCGTGTGGTCGTGCCGCCGGGCAGCCAACTGCGCCTGCAGTGCTTCGATCTCACCGCTGAGGCGTTCTTGCTCCTTGAGGTTGCGTTCAAGGTCACCGGCCACCTGTGCGCTGTACTGCGAGGTCAACTCGGTGTTTTCGGGCATGGTTTCGGGCATGATGCTCGCACCCTTCCTTGATGCTGCGGCCGACGAGCGGCGGGCGGTCCGCGGTGTATGCGAATTCCAACGTGGATGCTCATCCGCCTGATGTTGTGTGAGCAGTAGCAGTTACTGCCGCACAGTGTGTCGTAGCGATAGTACGGAAGACACCTGTGTCGTTCTCTGGGCGAGGGTCGCTCGAGCCGGTCGGTCATTGTCAGGCTCCGCTTTCCGGGCTCATTTGTGCCCAGGGCTGCAAGCCGCGCTGACCGCGGTGGGGTGAGTGTTGATCCAGGAGAGGCCGCCCAGGTCGAGGTGTCGGCGGGCGCGGGTGACGGCGACGTAGGCGAGGCGGGCGTCGGTGTCGCTGACGGGTTCGGGGATGGGGCGTCCTTGGCTGTCGTGCTGGTCGGTGTCCCTGGGCGGGGGGAAGTCGTCGGCGACTCGGATGGTGGGCCATTCGCGGCCTTTGGCGGTGTGGGCGGTGGAGACGGTGACGTCGGCGTGGGTCTCGTCGGTGAGTTGGTCGACTGCGGTGAGGATGGCGTCGGGGCCGTGGGTGTCGACGAGGTCGACGAAGGGTTGGAGGTCGCGTCCGGCGGGGTCGTGTGCGGCGTAGTCCTGCAACTCTCCCCATGAGGCGAAGAGTACGAGTTCGGGGTGGGAGGTGCGGCGGCCGTCTTTGAGGTCGCGGGCCGCGAGGGCGAGTGCGGCGAGTTGCTGGCCGCCGCGGGTGAGGGCGACGCGGTGGCCGGCGGTGAGCAGGCGCATGACTTCGGCCATGGCGCCGATGTTGGTGCGGCACAGCACTGCGTCCGGCCGGTT
>NZ_JBEYRK010000060.1:0-7507 GCF_040704065.1 Streptomyces sp. NPDC047869 | reverse complement strand
ACCCACCGACTGCCCCTGACCGAGGCACCGACCGGCTACGACCTGTTCAAGAACAAGAAGGACCACTGCGAGAAGGTCGTCCTCAAGCCGTGAGGAGCGCGGGTCCGACCGGGTGCCGGGCCCGCGGTGAGCGGAGCGGGCCGTTGTGAGCGAGGGGGCAGCGAGAGCCGCAGACCTGAGCGCACTCGGGCCGCATCGAACGAGCTACGGCGCGCTGCCATCCGGTCTGACGGCCCGGAGACGGCCCGGCGACCGAGCGACGCCCCGGGGCTGACGGTCGGCGACTGTCAGCCCCAAGGGATCGCTCCGGCGGTAACCCACTCTGACCTGCGGCTACAGCACCGGCAGGTTCTTCCGCAGTTCGAAGGCCGTCACCTCGGAGCGGTACTCCTCCCACTCCGACTTCTTGTTGCGCAGGAAGAAGTCGAAGACGTGCTCGCCGAGGGTCTCGGCGACCAGGTCGCTGCTCTCCATGAGGGTCAGGGCCTCGCCGAGGTTCTGCGGGAGGGGCTCGATGCCCATCGCGCGGCGCTCGGCGTTGGACAGGGCCCAGACGTCGTCCTCGGCGCCGGGGGGAAGCTCGTAGCCCTCCTCGATGCCCTTCAGACCCGCCGCCAGGAGGACGGCGTAGGCCAGGTACGGGTTGGTGCCGGAGTCCAGGGAGCGGACCTCCACGCGCGCGGAGCCGGTCTTGCCGGGCTTGTACATGGGCACGCGGACCAGGGCGGAGCGGTTGTTGTGGCCCCAGCAGATGTAGGAGGGGGCCTCGCCGCCGGCGCCCGCCGTGCGCTCGGAGCCGCCCCAGATGCGCTTGTAGGAGTTCACCCACTGGTTGGTGACCGCGGAGATCTCCGCCGCGTGCCTGAGCAGGCCCGCGATGAAGGAGCGGCCGACCTTGGAGAGCTGGTACTCGGAGCCCGACTCGTAGAACGCGTTGCGGTCTCCCTCGAAGAGGGACAGGTGGGTGTGCATGCCGGAGCCGGGGAATTCCGAGAACGGCTTCGGCATGAACGTCGCCTGCACGCCCTGCTCCAGCGCCACCTGCTTCATGACCAGGCGGAACGTCATGATGTTGTCCGCCGTGGACAGGGCGTCGGCGTAGCGCAGGTCGATCTCCTGCTGGCCGGGCGCCCCCTCGTGGTGGGAGAACTCCACCGAGATGCCCATCGACTCCAGCATGGTGATCGCCTGGCGGCGGAAGTCCATGCCCACGTTCTGCGGGGTGTGGTCGAAGTAGCCCGAGTTGTCGGCCGGGGTCGGGC
Organism: Streptomyces sp. NPDC047869; assembly: GCF_040704065.1. Classification (NCBI taxonomy): domain Bacteria; kingdom Bacillati; phylum Actinomycetota; class Actinomycetes; order Kitasatosporales; family Streptomycetaceae; genus Streptomyces; species Streptomyces sp. NPDC047869. Next base: position 6,245 of record NZ_JBEYRK010000060.1, on the reverse strand, counting down.
GGGTGCCGTCGACGGGCTTGTTCTTCAGCAGGAAGAACTCGATCTCGGGGTGGGTGTAGAAGGTGAAGCCCAGGTCGGAGGTCTTGGCCAGGGCGCGCTTGAGGACGTAGCGCGGGTCGGCGAAGGACGGGGAGCCGTCGGGCATCAGGATGTCGCAGAACATGCGGGCGGTGCCGGGGGCCTCGGCGCGCCAGGGCAGGATCTGGAAGGTGGAGGGGTCCGGCTTGGCGATCATGTCGGACTCGTAGACCCGGGCGAAGCCCTCGATGGCGGAGCCGTCGAAGCCGATGCCCTCGTCGAAGGCCTGCTCCAGCTCGGCCGGAGCCACGGCCACGGACTTGAGGAAGCCCAGCACGTCCGTGAACCACAGGCGTACGAACCGGATGTCGCGCTCCTCCAACGTCCGGAGCACGAACTCCTGCTGCTTGTCCATCTTCCGCTTCCCCATCCTTGCTGGTCAGGCCGCCCGGGTTCCCGCATCGCGGGGGCAGGCGGTCGGGCACCTGAGCATCACACCACAACACCGTTTCACGTGCGTTGCGGACCTTGATCGCCGGGGCGTCCTCGGCCTGAACGCCTCACATACGGCAGGTGTACCGCTCTGCCGCCCATCTTGCCTGCCCGGGGCGGCATCCGTAATGGCCGGTCCGCTTCGGGCGTGACCGACACCACCCCTCTTAAATTTGCATCTCAGATGCAAGTTTCTCTACCGTTTTGATCAGTCGAGCGATCGAGCGAGTCGAAGCGATCGAGCCCATCGAGGAGTCCTGATGCTGTCCGAGCAGTCAGCAGCCACCGTCCGCGCCACCCTGCCCGCCGTCGGCGCGGCCATCGGCGATATCACCGAGCGCTTCTACGCCCGGCTGTTCAAGGCCCACCCCGAACTGCTGCGGGATCTGTTCAACCGCGGCAACCAGGCCGCCGGCATCCAGAAGCAGGCCCTGGCAGGCTCCATCGCCGCCTTCGCCACGTACCTGGTGAACAACCCCGAGCAGCGGCCCGACGCGATGCTCGAGCGCATCGCCCACAAGCACGCCTCGCTGGGCATCGTCCCCGAGCAGTACCCGGTCGTCCACGAGCACCTGTTCGCCGCGATCGCCGAGATCCTGGGCGACGCGGTCACCCCCGAGGTCGCCGCCGCCTGGACCGACGTCTACTGGCTGATGGCCAACGCCCTCATCGCCATCGAGAAGCGGCTGTACGCGCAGAGCGAGCAGCGGGGCTGGCGCGAGTGGAAGGTCGTCGAGCGGATCGACGAGACCGCCGACGTCGCCGGTTTCAAGCTCCGCCCGGTGGACGACGGCCCGGTGCCCGGCTACCGCGCCGGCCAGTACGTCTCGGTCGGCGTCACCCTCGCGGACGGCGCCCGGCAGATCCGCCAGTACAGCCTGACCGCGGCCCCCGGCTCGCCGGAGCGGCAGTTCGCCGTCAAGCGGGTGGCCGGCGACGGCACCGCGCCCGACGGGGAGGTCTCCAACCACCTGCACGCCCATGTGCGCGAGGGTGACGTCCTGCAGCTCTCCGCCCCCTACGGCGACCTGGTCCTGGAGGACACCGAGGCGCCGCTCCTGCTCGCCTCCGCCGGTATCGGCGTCACCCCGATGATCGCCATGCTGGAGCAGCTCGCCCTCACCGGTCACCGGGCGCCGGTGACCGTGGTGCACGCCGACCGCTCCCCCGCCGCGCACGCCCTGCGCTCCGACCACGAGGCGTACACGGCCAAGCTGCCCGACGCCGAGCCGGTCTTCTTCTACGAGCAGGACGCCGAGGGTGCCGGGCGAACCGGCCTGGTCGACCTGACGGACGTCGACGTCCCGGCCGGTACGCACGCCTACCTCTGCGGTCCGCTGCCCTTCATGCGCGCGGTGCGCGCCCAGCTCATCGAGAAGGGCGTGGCCCCCGCCGACATCCACTACGAGGTGTTCGGCCCGGACCTCTGGCTCGCCAAGGCCGCCTGACCCGGACGAGCGCGCAGGGCGCCCCGCGGGACTTCACCGGTCCCGCGGGGCGCCCTTCCGCGTCACCGGGCACGTCCCCCCTGCCGGGGGCGGGGCGCTCCGCTACCGGGGCTGCGGCGCCCGGCCGATCTCCAGCAGCAGCGGAGCCGTCGGGCTCACGACGATGTCCTGCACCGTCACCGGGTCCAGCGCCGCGTAGAAGGCCTCCTGGGCCCCGCGCAGCGCGCCCCGCAGCCGGCAGCCGGCGTTCAGCGGGCAGGGCGCGACGCCCTGGCCGGCGCCGTCGCAGTCGACGACGTCGCCGTCGCCCTCGAAGGCGCGCACCACGGCACCCACCGACGCCGTGCGCCCCTTTTCGGTCAGACTCAGGCCTCCGCCCCGGCCGCGCCGGGCGTCGAGCAGCCCCATGTGCTGGAGTTCGGCGACGACCTTGGCCGCGTGGGTGTAGGGCACGTCCATGTCCCCCGCGACCTGACGGGTCGTGGGGCTGGTCTCGTCGGCGACGGTGAGTCGCATGAGGACCCGAAGGGCCAGGTCGGTGGAGCGCAGCAGCCGCATACCACGAGAGTAGGTAATGCGCATCGCGGGTTCAAATTATTCGGTTCCCGTGCCCTCGCTGGGGAACGGCCCGCCGAGCGCACTACGATCGGCGAGCCCCATCGTCCACGCCACTTCCCCCAGAAGGACACGCCTCATGGGTTCCGCCAAGAACAGCAGCGCCGCCGCGCGCAAGGCACGCATCGAGGAGATGCGGCGCGCCGAGCGCGCCCGCGCGCGCCGCAACCGGGTGCTCACCGTCGCCGCCAGCGTGGTGGTCGTCGCCGGCCTCGCCGTCGGCGGTGTGGTGCTGGTGAACTCGCAGTCCGGCAAGAAGGACTCGGCAGCGAGCGGCGACGCCAAGAACTCCGGCGATTCGGGGCACTTCACCACCGGCAAGGACGGGGTGCGGACCTGGTCCGGGAAGCTGTCGCGGACACACGTCACCAGCAAGGTGTCGTATCCGATGCAGCCGCCGGTCGGCGGCAACCACAACCCGGTGTGGCTCAACTGCAACGGCGACGTCTACACCGAGCCGGTGCAGAACGAGAACGCCGTGCACGCGCTGGAGCACGGCGCGGTCTGGGTGACGTACACCGGCAAGGCCGCCAAGGCGGACGTCGACGCGCTCTCGGCGAAGGTGAAGAAGACGCCGTACTCGCTGATGAGCCCGTACGAGAACCAGGCCGCCCCGATCATCCTGTCGGCGTGGGGCCACCAGGTGACCGTGAAGAGCGCGAGCGACCCGAAGGTGGACAAGTTCTTCGCCACGTACGTGCAGGGCAAGCAGACGCCCGAGCCGGGCGCCTCGTGCACCGGTGGGGCGATGAAGTGAGGCGGCGGCACGTCGGCTGGGCGGCGGGCGCGGCCGCGGCGGTGCTCGTCGCGGCCGGCGCGATCACATACGCGGTGGCCGAGGACTCCGGCGGGACGGACACCGCGACGCCGGCGGCCGGGTCCGCCGACGCCGGGTTCGCGCGGGACATGGCCGTCCACCACCAGCAGGCCGTCGAGATGTCGTACATCGTGCGGGACCGCACGAAGAACGAGGAGGTGCGCCGCCTCGCCTACGACATCGCGCAGACCCAGGCCAACCAGCGCGGCATGCTGCTGGGCTGGCTGGACCTGTGGGGGCTGCCGAAGGTGTCCGCCGACCCGCCGATGACCTGGATGGGCATGGGTGACATGCCCGCCGGCGAGGACGGGGCGCTGATGCCGGGGATGGCGACCAACGCCGAGATGAAGAAGCTCGGCACGCTGAACGGCAAGCAGGCGGAGGTCTTCTACCTCCAGCTCATGACGGACCACCACAAGGGTGGCGTCCACATGGCCCGGGGCTGTGCCGCCAAGTGCGCGGTGGGGGTGGAGAAGCGGCTCGCGCAGGGCATGGTCGAGGCGCAGCAGTCGGAGATCGAGCTGATGGCGGGGATGCTCAAGGAGCGTGGCGCACAGCCCCGTTCATAGCATCACCATCCGGACTCTCATCGTAAAAAACTCAAATCGCCTTGAATGAAGGTTGTTTGAGCTTCTCTTGACCTTTGCGTTCCCCTGGCATGAACGGTTCATCGCAAGAGTGGCCATCGTCGTGTGATCCATTCGCCGGTCCGAACCGCCGCGGGCCGGTGCGTTCCTCCACGACGTTCCAGCCACTACGTGCATGCGAACCGCATCGCAGGGGGTTCTATGAGATCCAACCGCGCCAAGGTGCGCGCCGGCGTGAGCATGGCAGCGACGCTGCCGATGATCGCCGGTGCGCTGGCGCTGGGCATACCCACGGCGCACGCCGCGGACGGCCCGGCCCGTGACGCGCTGAAGGGCACCAGGCCCGCGTGGGCCACCGCCAAGGCGGACAAGGGTGCCACCTCGAACGACGCCCAGGTCAAGGCCCGGGTCTATCTGGCGGGACGGGACGCGGCCGGTCTGTCGGCCTACGCCAAGGCCGTGTCCGACCCGAACTCGCCGCTGTACGGCAAGTTCCTGAGCGCCAAGAAGGCGCAGGCCCGCTTCGGGGCCACCAAGGCCCAGGTGACGGCCGTCAAGTCCTGGCTGAGGTCGGCCGGTCTGACGGTCACCGAGGTCACCTCGCACTACGTCGCCGTCTCCGGTGACGTGGCCGCCGCCGAGAAGGCGTTCGGCACCCAGTTCCACAACTTCGCCAAGGGCTCGAAGACCTACCGTGCCCCGGCGACGACCGCGTCCGCGCCGGCCGGTCTGAAGGGTGCCGTCCTGACCGTCACCGGTCTGGACAACGCCCCGCACAAGGCGCACCACAAGGACCAGCTTCCGCCGCCGGACGCCGTGTTCAAGAACTCCGGGCCGTTCTCCTCGTACTACGGCTCGAAGACCGCGAGCACGCTGCCGGACGCGTACGGCCAGAAGGTCCCGTACGCGATCAAGGGCTACACCGGCAAGCAGCTCCGCGCCGCCTACGGCGCCGGCAGCTACACCGGCCAGCACGTGCGCATCGCCATCACCGACGCGTACGCCTCGCCGACCATCGCCTTCGACGCGGGCAAGTACGCGGTGAAGAACGGTGACGCGGCCTGGAAGACCGGCCAGCTCCACCAGGTGCTGCCGAAGAACTACACCAAGACCGAGGAGTGCGGCGCGGCCGGCTGGTACGGCGAGGAGACCCTCGACGTCGAGGCCGTGCACGCGGTCGCACCGGCCGCCGACGTCACGTACGTGGGCGCCGCGTCCTGCTACGACGACGACCTGCTGGACTCGCTCAGCAAGATCGTCGACGGTCACCTGGCCGACATCGTCTCCAACTCCTGGGGCGACATCGAGGCCAACCAGACGCCGGACCTCCTGGCCGCCTACGACCAGGTCTTCCAGCTCGGCGCGGTGCAGGGCATCGGCTTCTACTTCTCCTCCGGTGACAACGGCGACGAGGTCGCCAACACCGGTGTGAAGCAGGTCGACACCCCGGCCAACTCCTCGTGGGTGACCGCGGTCGGCGGTACCTCGCTGGCCGTCGGCAAGGGCGACAAGTACCAGTGGGAGACCGGCTGGGGCACCGAGAAGGCGTCCCTGTCGGCCGACGGCAAGAGCTGGACGGGCTTCCCGGGCGCCTACACCTCGGGCGCGGGCGGCGGCACCAGCAAGACGGTGCCGCAGCCGTACTACCAGAAGAACGTCGTCCCGAAGGCGCTCGCCACGGCCAACAACGCCGCCGGCAACCGCGTCGTCCCGGACATCGCGGCCATCGCCGACCCGAACACGGGCTTCCTGGTCGGCCAGACCCAGACCTTCCCCGACGGCACCGAGCAGTACAGCGAGTACCGCATCGGCGGCACCTCGCTGGCCGCTCCGGTGATCGCGGCGGTCCAGGCCCTGGCCCAGGAGGCGCGCGGCGGCAAGGCGCTCGGCTTCGCCAACCCGGCGATCTACGCGAAGTACGGCAAGAAGGGCGTCTTCCACGACGTCACGGACAACCCGACGGGCTCCGGCCTGGCGGTCGCCCGGATCGACTTCGTGAACGGCTTCGACGCCGCCGACGGCCTCGCGACCTCGGTCCGCAGCCTCGGCAAGGACAGCTCGCTGTCCGCGGTGAAGGGCTACGACGACGTCACCGGCGTGGGTTCGCCCGCGAACGGCTACGTCCAGTCGTACCGGCGTCACTGATCCGCTGACCCGGTAGAGGGGGCGTGGGGTGCTCGCACCCCACGGGCAGGTAGCAGACGAGAACGTCGACCTGCTTGTCCTTGAGGACCTGGACAACGTCCACGGGCTCCTCGGCGGACTCCT
>NZ_JBEYRK010000059.1:0-7681 GCF_040704065.1 Streptomyces sp. NPDC047869 | reverse complement strand
CGGTGCTGGATGAACTCCCGCAGTTCGGGATTCCGGCTGATCTTCCCTGGTTTCGGGCGGGGGCGGCGGGCATCGGCGCGGGCCTGGGCGGCGTGCGGCCGGTACTGGCCGTTGCCTGGATGACGGTTGCGGCGGATCTCGCGGCTGATGGTGGACGGGCTGCGGCCCAGCTCAGCCGCTATCTGCCGGATGGTGGCCTTCTCCCGTAGCCGACCGGCGATGTGGATCCGGTCTTCCTCGCGCAGGTATCTGGAGAGACCAGGAGGCGGCACCACCGTGTTGATCGGTGGTGCCGCTCAGGCCCTGCTGCATGAGCTGGGAGTATGCCTCCCGCTCACGCACCAGCTGCCTGCGGCCCTGAGCCACTGTCCGCAGCTCCCGAACCTCGAAGCCCATCGCATCCCCTGAACTGGGGCGTTGCGACGACCACTAGAACGGAAGCCGTCCGGCGGGCCTTTCGCGTGCGGTCCCGGTGGGTGAGGGCCCGCGCCGGCAGCGCAGCGGCCGCCGGAAGGCAAGCCCGGTACGACCATCGGACGCACGGCACAGGCCCATCGGATGGAGACCGGCCGGTAACGGGCGAACCCGGGCGAACCCGCGGGGAGTGCTGTTCCGACCCCCTGCCCGAGATGGTCCAGGGCCCTTCGGTACGGCCGGACGCTCGCGGCGGGCACGACTCGGAAAGGACCCCCATGCTCTCTCGGAAGTCACTCGCCCGGACAGCCCAGGTGCTGTGCATAGGCGCGGCCGCCACCCTCGCCCAGACCGCGCTGGCCCCCGCCGCGTCGGCCGCCGTCCTGCCGGTGGCGTGCAGCCAGACCGCCCTTGTCAACGCGATCAACACGGCCAACAGCAACCCGGGGAGCGACACTCTGAACCTGGCGCCCAGCTGCCCGTACTCGCTGACCGCCGCGCTGCCCGCCATCACCTCGCAGATCGTTGTCAACGGCAACGGCGCCCTCATCACCCGTGCCAACACGGACCCCAGTGACCCGAAGTTCCGCATCATTACCGTCAACGGCGGCAACCTGACCCTGCGGGCGCTCAGCATCGCCCACGGCGACGCCACGGGTAACCCGATCGCGCCGGGGGCGGGCGGCGGCATCGTGGTCACCGGCAACGGCACCCTCACCGCCAACGCGGTCGTGATCCGGAACAACGAGGCCGACTTCGGTGGCGGTGTCAGCAACTTCAACGGCTCCACCACGACGATCAACGCCAGCGTGGTCTCGAACAACCATGCCAACAAGAACGGTGGCGGCCTCGTCAGCGACGGCAATCTGACCGTCACCGCCTCGAACATCTCGGGCAACGAGGCCGAGGGCGCGGGCGGCGGCATCGCCAACATCGGACAGCTCACGGTGCGCGCCAGCAACATCAGGAGCAACGAGGCGGACACCGGCGGCGGCCTCGCCAACGGCGTGCCCGGCAGCGCCATCGGCACCGCCACGGTGAGCATCAGCAACATCAGCAACAACACCGCCCACGGCAGCAACCCCGGCGGCATCTTCAACAACGCAGGCCCCGTGAACCTGACCCTCACCACGGTCATCAACAACACCCCCACCAACTGCGCGGGCAGTCCGAACCCGGTCCCCGGCTGCTTCAACTGACCGACGCGACCCGGCACGAGACGCCCCCTCCGGTCGAGAAGACGGCTGGTCGGGGCGCCCGCAACCGCTCAGTCCCCCGGGCTTCCGGGGGACTGGCCGTCCGGCGACGGCAGGTCCTGCTCGGTCCAGAGGGTCTTGCCCGTGGGGGTGTAGCGGGTGCCCCAGTGGTGGGTCATCTGGGCGATGATGAACAGGCCCCGGCCGCCCTCGTCGTCGCTCGCGGCATGGCGCAGATTGGGCGTGGTGTGGCCGGTGTCGGAGACCTCGCAGATCAACGTCCGGTCGCGGATCAGGCGCACCTGGATCGGGCCGCCGACGTAGCGGATGGCGTTGGTGACCAGTTCGCTGACGATGAGCTCGCTGGTGAACGCCAGGTCCTCCAGCCCCCAGTCCCGCAGCTGCTTGCTGACGGCGGTGCGGATGCCGGCCACCCCGGCCGGGTCGGGCGGCAGCTCCCACTGGGTGAACTGACTCCGGTCGAGCAGCCGGGTGCGGGCCACGAGCAGCGTGGCGTCCACGTCGACCGGCCCGGGCAGCAGGGCGGTCACCGCCCGGTCGCAGAGCTGGTCCAGGGACGTCCGGTCACCGGCGAGGATCCCGGACAGCCGTGCGAGCCCGGCGGCACGGCCGGCGGTGGCCTGCAGCAGGCCGTCCGTGCACAGTGCGACGAGGCTGCCCGGCGGCAGCCGCAGCTCCACGCTCTGGTAGGGCACACCGCCGACGCCCAGCGGTGGTCCGGGGGGCAGCTCCGGATAGCCGACGACACCCGTGTGCGGCTCGACGACCGCCAGCACCGGGTTACCGGCCCGCGCCAGGCTGCACTGCCCGCAGACCGGGTCGTACACCGCGTACAGGCAGGTCACGCCCCTCGCCTCGTCCGCCTGTGACTTCGGGAGAGCCGGGCCGCCGTGGCCGTCCCCGCGCTCGTGCGCGGTCTGCTCGACCAGGTCGTCCAGACGGGACAGCAGTTCGTCCGGGGTCAGGTCGAGACGGGCCAGGACGCGCACCCCGGTACGCAGGCGGCCCATTGTGGCGGCGGCGCGCAGACCGTGCCCGAGCACGTCCCCGACGACGAGGCCGACCCTGGTGCCCGACAGCGGGATCACGTCGTACCAGTCGCCGCCCACCCCGGAGCCGTTGTCGGCGGGCAGGTAGCGGCTCGCCGAGTCGAGGGCGGTGTGCGGTGGCAGGCGGCGCGGCAGCAGGCTCCGCTGGAGCTTGAGGGCCACCCCGTGCCCGCGGGTGACCACCGGCATCAGCAGGAGACCGATCAGCAGGGCGCCGAGACCGATGACGGTGACGCCGCCGGTCGGCCCGAAGAGCGGCAGGTCGACGCTGGTCCCACCGTAGTCCGGGGCCGCGTAGACATAGGTGGCGTAGAGGAACAGGGCGAGCATGATCAGCCCGCCCAGGCCCGGCAGCACACCCTTGAAGACGAGGTCCTTGGTACTGCGGTCGAGGATCTTGCGGTAGTACCAGAGGCAGGCGAAGCCGGTCAGGCCGTAGTGGAACGTGATCGCCAGGCCGACCGAGTCGACCGAGTCGGCCAGCGCGTTGCCGCTGAAGGAGGCCAGCAGCACGAGGAAGCCGATCGAGACCGCGCCCATTCCGACGGTCGACCAGGTCGGGGTGAGGAACCTGCGGTGGACCCGGGCGAACCGGGCGGGGACGGCCTTGTGGACCGCCATGGAGAAGACGGTCCGGGCCAGGGGCAGGATGGTGGTCTGGGTGGACGCCAGAGCCGAGGTCAGCACCATGAGGATCAGAAGACTCGACAGCACCAGACCCGTGGCGCCGCTTCCGAAGACGGCCTCGCCGAGTCCGGAGAAGACGTCGTCCGAGTTGTTGGCGTTCCCCAGTCCGACACCCGAACCGCCGGTTCCCGCGAAGGCCTGCGCCGAGGTGGACACCAGCGCGTACAGGACCAGCAGCAGGACGGTGGACATGACCGCGGCGCGGCCGGGGATGCGGGTGCTGTCGACCGTCTCCTCGTTGATCGAGACGGCGGTGTCCCAGCCCCAGTAGATGAAGACCCCGGCCAGGAGACCCGAGGTGAGCCCCTTCACCGAGGTCACCTCGAAGGGGTTGAACCAGGAGGCGGAGACATGGATCGCGGTGGACGGGGCGTCGGTGTAGGCCCTGACCAGCGCGGCGACGGCCAAGACCAGCAGCATCCCCACTTCCATGCAGAGCAGCCAGCGCTGCAGGGCGGCGGAGAACTCTATGCCGACGTAGCAGACCGTGGTCATCACGACGATCCAGGCGATGCCGGCGACGGTGGTCCACAATCGGTCCTCCGCCAGCCCGTCCAGGCCCACCAGCCGAAAGCTGTACGTGCCCGCGATCTCGGCGAGGCTCGCCATGACGATGACGTTGGCGACGACGATGCCCCAGCCACCCATCCAGCCGGTGCGGGGGCCGAAGGCGCGGGTCGCCCAGGTGAACGTCGTCCCGCAGTCGGCGTTACTCGCGTTGAGTTCCCGGAAGGCGTACGCGATCAGCAGCATCGGGACGAACGACAGCATGATGACGATCGGTGCCTGCAGGCCCACCGCCGCGACGATCAGGCCCAGTGTGGCGGCGAGGCTGTAGGCGGGGGCGGTGGAGGCAAGCCCGATGACCACCGAGGAGAACATGCCCAGCGCGTCGTTCTTGAGTCCTTTGCGGCCGGCCCCCGTCCCGGGAGCGGGGCGGCCGGCGGACCCGTCGCCGCCAAAATGCCACACACTCGATTGCAACGCCGGGCCACTCGCCCCGCAACAGCGCGGGGCGCCCGCGAATCCATGATTCGCGGGCGCCCTCCGGCCGGTCCGTGCCGGTCCGCCGCTGCCCGGGGCCGGTCAGAACGCCTGGTTGTTGCAGCCCATGTCCGAGCCGAGGTGGCTCTGCTGCGCCCCGGGGTTGCCCTCGCCGTTCAGCAGGTTGCCCGCGGCGCCGGTGAGCGCGCCGACGCTGCCGAGCACCTCGATGTTCATGTCGTGCGAGCGGCACTCGACGCCCTGCGTGACGTCGATGTCGTGACCGGGCTCACCGTGTGCGAAGGCGCTGCCGGCGCCGAACGAGCCGACGGTGCCGAGCATGGCGCCGACGAGGACCGCCTTGTGGAACTTGCGCATGGGTTCTCCGTTGTTGAGGGGGTGGAATCTGCGACGGATACAGATCGGGTGGTGACCGCGGGCGTCCGCGGCGACGGTCAGCCGAGTCGGGGAAGCCCGAGCTGACCGACGGGCGGTGCCGCGATCTGACCGAGGCCGACCGGGGACAGACCCGGGGCGCTCGGGGGCGCGATGATCGGGTTGACGAGCGGGTTCACCTGAGGGTTGACCTGGGGGTTCACCTGCGGTGCGACATGCGCCGGGGGCTCCTGGCCGGCGGCCTGGGGCATGGCCACCTGCGGGGCGACCTGCGGCATCACCTGGGGCATGACCTGCGGAACGACCTGCGCCGGCTGCGCGGGAGCGGCCTGCTGGTACGGCGCCGGCTGCTGGTACGGCTGCTGCTGCGGGTAGGGCGCCTGCTGCGCGTACGGCGCCGCGGTGGCCTGGGCCGAGCCCTGCGACACGGCCGACGCCGAGGCGTAACCGGTCTGCTGGGGCGGCGCCTGCGGGGCCGGGGCGTAGACCTGGGGGGCCGGCTGCGGAGCGGGAGCCGGGGCGTAAGCCCGTGGCGCCGGCTGCGGGGCCGAGGCCGGGGCGTACGCCTGCGGGGCCGGCTGCGGAGCCGGGGCCGGGGCGTACGCCTGCGGGGCCGGCTGCGGAGCCGGGGCCGGAGCGTACGCCTGCGGGGCCGGCTGCGGAGCCGGGGCCGGAGCGTACGCCTGTGGCGCCGGCTGCGGAGCCGGGGCCGGGGCATAGGCCTGCGGAGCCTGCTGATCGGGCCCCGGCGCCGGAGCGGCGCTGCCCTGTCCGACTGGAGAATCGGCGTGGCTGACGCCTACGCCGATGACGGACAGACCGCCGGCCGCCGCTACAACGAGCGCGGCCTTGTGAAGCTTGCGCATGAAACCCTCGGCCCTTCGATACCTGAAAAGGGAAAGCAATTGCGTTCGGTGCCGCCACACGCACAGTCGATGCGATATTCACACCGCACCGTCAGCAGCGTTACTCCTGACCGGCACGCGGACGTCGCGTGGGAGCGGGCAGCGAGATCCCTCGCCCTTTTCGAGTCGAGTCCATACCGCTGCCTTCTCCCCGTCGGAACGAGAATTTCCGCGGCGTGGTCACGGCCACCGAAGGCCTGTCACCCATTTGCCACATTCCCGGGTGGGGCGTTACGGCATATGCCGGTCCTTGCCTTTGCGTCGAATGGGTGACCCCGGGCCGACGGCCGTATCCGCCGCCGTTCTCGCCTCGTTCCCCACGGGCCGGACTCGACGGTCCACAGCGACCGTCGGCCGCACCGGGCAGCGGGACAGCGAAAGCCGTGCCGCCCCATCAGCGTTTCACCAGGTTCCGCGCACAGGTCAACGAAGGGCCGAGGATTCCATGCGCAAGCTTCAGCACGTCGCGCTCGTCATCGCAGCTGCGGGCGGTCTGTCCGCCGTCGGCGCCGGCCCGAGCTCCGCCGCCCCCGCCACCTACAACGGGACCGTGCCGCCACCCGTATCACAGCCGGACGCCCAGGCCGCCTCGGCCACCTCCTCCCAGGCGACCGCGCAGACCTACGGCTCGCCGGCCCCGCAGCAGGCGGCCCCCCAGCAGGCGGCCCCGCAGCGCGGCACCGAGGTCACCCCTCAGGTCAACCCCCAGCTGAACCCACAGATCAGCCCCCAGATCACCCCCCAGGCCCAGCAGACCCCGCACGGCGCCCCGCAGACGATCAACCAGGGCGGTGCGGTGAGCCAGGGCAATCTGTTCCGTCCGTACCAGGAGTGCAGCCCGCAGAACCTGCTCGACGCGAACGTGCCGGTCGCCCTGCTCGCCGCCGCCCAGACCCGGGGCGTCGACTGCACCCAGGCCAACAGCCAGTCGAACTCCCTGGCCAGCGCCCAGCAGTACTGAGGGCCGGAGGCCGGTGGCCCACCCCGGTCCGCCCGTCTCGCGATCCGACGGTCCGTCATATCCCCTAGGGGGTACCGGGTTTTCCGGCGTGTGATCAGAAGGGCGGCGCGTCGTGACCCATTTCGGGACATTTCGCACTAATCTCCCGTAACTGTAAAACGTCGATCTGCCACAGATCGCAACCCCCACTCCACCGGAGATGACATGCGCAAGCTTCGCAACGTTGCCGTCCTGGTCGCCGCTCTCGGCAGCATCGGACTCGTCGGCGGCACGGCCCACGCCGACGGCGGCAAGGGCGGTGACCACGGCGACCACGGTGACAGGTTCAACATCACGCAGAGCACCCACTGCAAGTCGCACGACCTGAACCTCGACCTCCTCGGCAACGTCGGCCTGCTCGACGGCGTGCTGGGCAACGGCCTGAACGGCGAGGGCAACCCGGGCGCCAAGAACACCCACAACGGCTCGACCATGGGCTGCAACAACAGCGCCTTCTGAGCCCCGGTCCGGCGCACCGACGCCGGAGTGCGAACGGTCCCGGCACCGCGGCCCGCGCCCGGCGCCGGGACCGCTGACGTTCCCCTCGAATCTCACCCTCCTCACTCATCGGGAGTTCACATGCGCAAGCTCCGCGCCACCACCCTTCTCATCGCCACCATCGCCAGCGCCGGGTTCTTCGGGGCGGGCGCCGCCCACGCCGGCGAGGGCTGGGGCAAGGGCGGCGACGAGTTCAACATCCAGCAGACCACCAAGTGCCGCTCGCACGACCTCAACGCCGACATCCTCGGCAACGTCGGCATCGCCGACGGCCTGGGCGGCAACCTGGCGAACGGCGAGGGCAACCCGGGCGCGCAGCAGACGTCCAACGGCTCGACCATGGGCTGCAACAACACCGCCTTCTGAGCCCCGCTCCGGCGCACCGGCGCCGCGCAGTGAACGGTCCCGGCACCGCGGCACACGCCCGGCGCCGGGACCGCTGACGTTCCCCCGGAGGCCGTCGCAGGCAGGCCGAACGGCGCGCCAACGAGCTGCAGATCCCGGTCGTCCAGAAGGTCGCCAAGCGCGGCA
>NZ_JBEYRK010000058.1:0-12081 GCF_040704065.1 Streptomyces sp. NPDC047869 | reverse complement strand
ATCGGCGTCTACGGCGGACTGATCGACAAATTCCCCGCGGGCGCCTGGATGAACCGGTCCCTGACCCTGCGCACCGGACAGTGCCACGTGCAGAAATACATGAAACCGCTGCTGGCCCTGATCGAGCAGGGCAAGATCGACCCCACCCGGGTCATCACCCACCGACTGCCCCTGACCGAGGCACCGACCGGCTACGACCTGTTCAAGAACAAGAAGGACCACTGCGAGAAGGTCGTCCTCAAGCCGTGAGGGACGCGCCGATGAACACCTACCACCTCCCTCGCGGGCCGGATTGAACCCCATCACGGTCGGTTCCGCGCTGTCTGTCCCTCGCTCACACGCGAGCCAATCCCTGGGAACCGAAGGAGGCCGCAGATGAACGCCCTTCCGCATTCCACCGCGACCCAGAGCCGCCCAACGGGACCAGGTGTCGACATGAGGCTGCTCGGCATCTATCTCAACGACCACCTCGCCGGCGCCACCGCCGGGACCGAACGCGCCACCCGCCTGGCGCGCGCCGCCCGCGGGTCCGCGCTTGGCCGCGCGATCGGGCCCGTAGCAGCCGAGATCGCCCAGGACCGGGCAGCGCTGCTGGACATCATGGGGGATCTCGGCGTTCCCGTTCGCCGCTACAAGGTGTGCGCGGGCTGGGCGGGCGAGAAGCTGGGACGGCTGAAGCCCAACGGCCACCTGCTACGCCCGTCACCGCTCGGCACCATGCTGGATCTGGAGGCCCTACGGATGGGGGTCGAGGGAAAGGCGGCCGGGTGGCAGGTCCTGCGCCGCCTCAGCGCCGCCGACGAGCGCCTGGACCCTGCCCGGCTCGACACGCTGCTCGAACGAGCCCGGCGGCAGCAGGAAAGAATCGAGGAGTGGCGCGTCCGCCAAGCCGAGGAGGCACTGGCCACCACAGTCGGCTGAGCCGCTGAGGTCGAGACGGATCCTGGCGCACCACCTCACCGCCTCCGCGACGTACGTGACCCCGGGACGACGCCGCGCGCGGTGTTCCGGTGGCGGCAGTTCCTCGTCAGCCGAGCTTGCGTCGCAGTTGCAGGCTGTACAGCAGAAGGAGCGACGGCACGATCAGGACAACCGCGACAAAGGACACCGCGATCAGCACCCACAAGGTGGCCGTCGGAGCCGCCGCCTGATGGATCGTCAGGTGGGTGCCCAGGAGGTACGGGTACTGAGCCACTCCCCATCCCCCGACGACGGTGGTGATCGCGATGGCCGCCAGGGTGCGCACGACAGGGGGGCTGCCCTTGCGCAGCAGGAGCAGCGCGGCCAGGCCGCACAGGCCCGAGACGACCAGGAGCGGTGCACCCACCGTGCTCAGCTGGTGGAACAGGCGCGGGGAGTCCGCACGCAGTACGAACACGCCCACGAGCGCCACCAGTCCCGCAACGATGCCCGCCCCGAAGGCCCGGTGCCTGAACGCCTTCTCCAGGGGGGTGTCCGCTCGGCGCTGGGCCTGTCCGGTGAGGAACACGGCGGCGAGGTAGGCGCAGACGGTGACCGCGAGAACACCGCCGAGAATGGAGGTCGGATTGAGCCAGCTGGACAGCGCGTCGCCGTGCCCGGCCGAGGGGACACGACCGGAGGCGATCCCGCCCGCGACGGTGCCGAAGAAGAACGGGGTCAGCACCGACGAACAGGCGAAGACGACACCGCTGATCAGCTCTCCCCGCCCTTGGGCCAGCGCGTGCCGGAAGGCGAAGCCCGAGCCCCTGGCCACGATCCCCAGCGCCGCCAGGCCCAGGGGGATGTACAGAGTGGTGGTCATGGCGGTGAACGCCTGGGGGAAGGCTGTCCAGATCGTGACGAAGCAGAAGATCAGCCATGTGTGGTTGGCCTCCCACACCGGGCTGATGGAGACGTTGATCAGCTCCCGTACGGGACGTCCCCGCGCGGCGCCGCCGGCTGTCAGATCCCAGAAGCCGGCCCCGTAGTCGGCGCCGCCGAAGAGGGCGTAGGCGATGACCCCGATGAACAGGACCACGGCGATGAAATCGCTCATGCGTCATCTCCTCCGAAGGGGTGCCCGTTCGTCGTCGGCGCCGCCTGGGGGCCGTACGGGACCACGGCGGCCTCCGCGCCCTCCTCCGACCAGCGGCGGCGCAAGGTGCGCAGGACGTACAAGGCGCCGACGGCGACGCACGCGTAGATCACGAGGACCGTGGCGAACAGGGGCCACAGGTTCCCCTGCGTGGCGACGGCGTTCTCCGTCAGCAGCAGTCCCACGACCGTCCAGGGCTGGCGGCCGACCTCGGTCACCACCCAGCCGCTCTCCAGGCAGACGAGCGCGACCAGCCCGGAGACCGCGGAGCTTCGCAGGAACCAGCGGTTGGTCGGCACCTCGCGCCGCCGCCACCACAGCCAGGCGAACCAGAGTGCCAGCAGGAGCAGCAGCGATGCGGTTGCCACCATGACATCGAAGGCGAGATGCACGATGCTGACGACCGAGTCCGTGGGCCGTACCGCTGCGGGAATCGCATCAAAGCCCTTGATCGTGGTGGACGGGGTGAAACCGGCGAGGATCGAGGCCACGTCGGGAACCTGGATGCCGTAGCGCACCTTGCCGTCGACGAAGATGCCGCCGAGGGTCTCCGGGACGTGATCATCGGTGGTCGGTACCAGTTCGATGGCGGCAAACTTCGCCGGCTCCCTGTCGTACACCTGGCGGGCGATCGTGTCCCCGACGAGGAACTGCAGCGGCATGGCGATCGCGGCGACCGTGAACGGCACGGCGAACCCCAGTCGGTGGTAGTGGTCCCGACGCCCCTTGAGCAGGCCCCACGCGTACACGCCCGCGACCATGAACCCCGCGACGATGTACGCCGCGAGGAGCATGTGCACCATCTCCCACCAGAACGCGCCGTTGAAGAAGACCTGGGACGGGACCACGCCCACCACACGCCCGTTCCGCACCGTGATTCCGGCGGGCTGGTTCATCCAACTGTTGGCCGCAATGACGGAGGCCGTTCCGCCGATGCCCGCCAGGGTGACCACGACGCCGGTGAAGAAGTGCGGCCACGGGGGCAGCCTCTTCCAGCCGTAGATGTAGATGGCCACGAAGATTGCTTCGAGGAAGAAGAAGAGACCCTCGACGGCGAACGGAAACCCGAAGGCCGGCCCGTACTTGCCCATGAGCCCGGGCCAGAGCAGCCCCAGCTCGAACGTCAGCACGGTGCCGGACACGGCCCCCACCGCGAACAGCACGGCGGCCACCTTGGACCATCGCTGCGCCAGGACCAGCGCCTGCTCATCGCCGCGGCGCAGCGCCCGGTAGTGGCAGACCAACATCATGAAGGTGAATGCGAGGCCGAAGGGCACCAGAATGATGTGGAAGCCCAGTGTGAACGCCATCTGCTCACGCGCGGGGAGGAGTTGCGGCGGGTCGGCGGCTGCTAGCAGGGCAGACAACACCATGGATTCTCTTTCCGGCTCGGACGGCGGCGGACGACTCTCATGCCGTGGGGTGGGGACAGGCTGCTGGTGCCGGAACCCGCGCGCGTCGGAGGCTCACGCCGGGCGGCGCATGTCCGAGGGCACGGCCGCCGACGAGGTCAGAGACGGCCGGTACGGTGTATCCGCCGGGTGCGGAGCACGGAGGTGGCCCCGGCGCGGTGGGCGGGAGTGCGCAGGCGAGCGCGCGGACGGGCCCCGGGACGCGGAAGCCCGGCGGGACGCGGCGCCGCCGGATCGTGGTTGTTGCGGTGCGCCTGGAAGGTGCACACGGTGCCCGGGGCGGCGAAGAGGTTACCGCGGGCTGCCTCCCACCCGGCCGCGGCACGCCGCGAGGCGCTTCGAGTCGGCTGCGGGCCGCGTTTCCCCGCGTTCTCCGCCACCTTTTCAAGGATCCTGTCCGTGTCATTCGAATCGTTCACGGCCTTTACCTTTCGGCACTTCCAACCGGCCTGAAGAAAGATCCTCCTGAGCGGCCAGGTCGATCGACGACGGGGGAATGATGACGGGGGAATTCCGAGGATGCCTTGCCTTCCGCGCTCGATGGTAAACGGCCATTCCGCGGCACGCCCGCCCCAGCGGGCGGCGGTTTCGCCGGTTCCTTCTCCAGGGCCATCTCGTAGGCGCCAGTCAGCGGACAGGGCGAGCACTTCCCGGCATGCCCCGAGCACGGCGTGAGGCACCGGCCACCGCGGCCACTGCGGGCGAGTCGGCCGCGTGGCGGCTTACCGTGGAGGCATGAGCGAGCTCGTCGTCGTGTACGAATTCGACAAACCTGTCACCGCGCGAGCCTCCGCGCCGGAACGGCATGGTGGGTGGGCCGCTGTCATGAGTGAGAAATTGATGGGCAATCGCTGTCGTGCGGCTTCAACGCACGGCAGCTGACGTTGTCTCAGGTTCGAGAGTTCTTGGTGCTCCAGCAGCACTTTGACGTTTTACCTGTTCAGGGGCGGTTCGAATGAGCGTAGTGGGCTGGTTGCCCGCCCGTGTTCTCTTTCCCGGGTCGCCCCTCGATCGTGTGCAGCCGCCGCTGATAGTGGCAGCGGCGGGCGACGGCTTGGCGTCGTCTGCGCCAGTGTGACCATCTCAGTGCGCGTGCGCTGATGAAGGACCGGTGAACAGCGAGGGGTGAGTGGCCAGTTGCCAGGAACCTCCGAACTGCTGCCACGGTGAGGGGCGCTGCGTGGCTCGCCGGCAGGCTGCCCCGCCTGGAGGTCGAGGAGGAGCTCGCTCCGGCCGGGCCGCTCGGCGCCGGCGGCGACGCCGACCGGGCGGCGAGGCGGCACGCCCGCTGAGGGGCGCGACCGTCAGCTGTCCAGCTCCTCCTCGACTGGCGGTTTCGGCACCTCGCGCAGATGCTGGGACTGTCCCGGCCTGCCGCCCTCCCGGGCCTGCTCGGCTCGCTGTGCCGGGCTCAGCCCGAGGTCGGAGGCGGGGTCCACGCGGACCGACCGGGCCACCTCCTCGCGGTTGGCGTACTGCTCGGCCGGGATACCGCGCAGCGCCTTGACGACATCCGGCGCGGCCCCCGACCGGCTCGCCGCTTCGATCAGCTCGTCCTTGCCGGCGGGGAAGTCGACATCCTTGATGGCCTCCACCACGTCCCGGGCGCTCGTACTGTGGGTCATGGCCCCTTCTCCCTCATCGGAATCCGGAATCCTGGGCCACCCGGGTAACCGGCAGGGGCCACTCACTCACCTCCTTCACCCGCCGGATTTCCCCCGGTTTGCCGGTCTGGGCCGGGAGGATCCTGCCCGGGTCGTCCCGCTGTCCGCTGGGAGCGGCGCACCGAAGTCCACGACGCCTTCACCACCGTCGCCTGCAGCCTGTCTGGCGGTGCTGGTCACCGGCGGCCGGTATCCGGGACTCCGCAGCCGGCACCCGGCTGCTCGACCAGGTCGCCGCCGGCCGTCCCGGCATCCACAGGGCGGCCCAGATGCTCCTGCGCCGCCCGGCCCACCCACTGCAGCGCTGTTGACACCACTCCCACAGGAGTTCCAGCGAGGCGTCAGCCGGGCCCGCCCAGCACGATCTTCCACACTCGGGTCGCCACCTGGAGGTTCAGCCGGTCCTCGACGTTCGCGAGGTCGTTGCCGCTGATGTCGCGGATGCGCTGGAGCCGATAGCGCAGCGTGCTGCGATGGATGGCGAGGGATTCTGCGGTCTCGTCGTAGTTGCCGCCGCAGTCGAAGTACCGGGACAGGGTCTCCACCATGGTCGCGTGGTGCCGGGAGTCGTAGTCGATGAGCTGCCCGAGCCACTCCTGGACGAACGTCTCCAGTTCCCGGTAATCGTTGCCTGGTCCCAGGATGCGGTAGAGGCCCAGCTCGTCGAAGAACGTCGTGCCGTAGCGGTCGCGGGAGTGGCGGCGCACGTCCAGGGCGCGCTGCGCCTCCTGGTAGTGGTGGGGGATGTCGTTCAGGGAGTCGGAAGGGGCGCTCACCCCGATCGTCCCGGACCGGGTCCCGGTCTCCCGGGCGAGCGCCTCGTACAGCGCGTGGGCGTGCGGCCTGTCGTCGGCGACCAGGACGACGTGGTCGGCGCGTCGGGTCAGCAGCGAGCGCATGCCCACGGCAGAGGCCGCCCGCCCCACGGTCTGTGCGAAGGAATCGTCGGCGGTCCGGTTCGACCACTGCACCACGACGACGTAGTGGCTGCGGTGCAGGTCGTATCCGACTGCCTCGGACCGGGCGTAGGCGCTCGCCTCGTCCGTCCCTGCCAGGAGGTCGTCCACCAGCTCGCGGTGCAGCCTCAGCTCCACTTCGGCCAGATTGCGCAGGTGCGTCAGCTCCGGGGCGAGTGACGCGGCAGCGTGTTCCAGCGCGAGTACGGTGTGCTCGTCGGCCTTGTCCCGGGCATCGACCAGGGCCAGCACGCCCAGGATCTCCCCGTGCGGGCGGATCAGGGTGATCAGCCGGTCCCTTATCCGCACCGGCCCGGCCTGACAAGCGACAACGTGCAGCATTTCGTCCTGGCGCACCGGGTCCGGTTCGGGATAGGGGACGGGGCGGCTGGGGCCGGTCCAGGACCTCAGCCGACCGAAGCGGTCCTCGACCAGCGCGGGAAGTCCAGTGAGTCTGTGGAGTGCGCGGGTGACAGCTTCCTCGCCGCCACCCGACGCAGCGACGCCGGCCATGAACGCGTGAACGGCTCGCTCGTAGCCCAGCTCAGCCACCACGGAGATCAGCTGCCGCTGGAGGGCTGTGCGTTCCTCCCTCAGTCGGCGCAGCTCCAGCGCGTCCTCGCGTCGGCGGCGATGTGCGAACGCGACTGACAGTGCAGCAGCGGTGTGCCGGACGAGCGTGGCGAGCAGAAATCGCTCGGCCTCGGTGGGCCGGTAGCGGGACGTCACCACGAGGTAGCCGTGGAGTCCCCCAGGTCCGCGCAGCGCCAGGGCCCGGCCCCAGGGCCTGCCGGGTACGGTCACGTTGCCGTCCTGCCCGGCCAGCTCCCGCACCCTCCGGCTCACAGCGAAGGCAGGCATCTGCCCGTCCCTCGGACTGGGAACCAGGTCACCGCCCACCTTCAGGTATCCGGCCTCCACCCTGTAGGGCCCCGCGGCGGCTATGTGGTCCATCGCCAGGCGGAGAATCTCGACTTCGTCCGGAGTGCCGAACAGGGCGCGGCAGAGCGCGACCAGTTCGTGGAGGGCACGGTCGGCTGGGGTGCGAGCGGGCGCGCGGGGCCCTCCGCGCGCGGCGGCACCCCATGGCCGCGCGCGGGGCCCTCCGCGCGCGGCCATGGGGTGCCGCCCGGCGCTGCCCCGCGGAAGGCTGCCCTTTCGGGGGGAGTAGCGGTGGTACAGGCTGTGCACCCGACTACCGACCATGGCATCACTCCGTCCCTCGAAGCCTTCAGAGAACCGAGCGGCATGTCGCGTACCCGCTCAGGGGTCGGCTCACCCGAGATGTGTGGATCCTTTTCTCGTACTCGTGGGGCGACCGGACCGGTGCATTCCTGACTCGCCAGACGGGTGCCGACCCTCCTCGTCGTTTGGACCAGGGCGAGACGCTCGCCGGCAAGGCCGGCGAGCGTCTGCGCAGTTGCGTTCGTGGGTCGAGCAAGCGATGGCGGGCCGGCGAACCACTGCCGGAGAGACCGCGCCTCGTGTGCCCCGTGCGCGCCAGGGCGTTCTTCAGCCAGTCCAGCTTGTCCCGGTCCTCCTCGACGTGCCCCTTCTCCGACGTCGCCCCGAGGTACCGAAGGCGTAGCCGATCGACTGGTGCTCGAAGGGTGTACCGCTCGACGCGGCGATGTCCCTCAGCTTGCGGAACACCGTGTCGGCCTCGCTGCGCGGCGCCTTCGAAGGCGCCCGGGTGTGAGTCATTACCCGCACCCGGGCGAGGGCGGAGTGCGGCGTCAGCCGCCGGCCACGGCGCGCACCGCCTCCTCGACCGGGGTGGACCCGCTGATCAGCTCGAGGATGCGCCCGGCGGTCCTGGGCTCGTGGAGCAGGGCGGCGAGCACCGCAGCCACGTCATCGCGCGGCACTTGGCCGCGGTCGGTGTGCTCGGCGAGCGTGACGCGGCCGCTACCGGGGTCGTCGGTGAGCATCCCCGGGCGCAGAATCGTCCAGTCCAGTCCCGGACGGGAGGCGATGTCGGCGTCCGCCTCGCCCTTGGCCTTCAGGTAGGCGGCGAACACCGGGTCGGTGCCGGGCGGCGGCGGGCTGTCCACGCCCATCGCGGAGATCACCAGGAAGCGGCGCACCCCTGCGCGCTCGGCCGCGTCGGCGAGGAGGATGGCCGCGTTCCGGTCCACCGTCTGCTTGCGGGCCGCGCCGCTGCCCGGTCCGGCGCCCGCGGCGAACACTGCCGCGTCGGCGCCGCCGAGGTGGCCGGCCACCTCGTCCACCGAGGCGTGCTCCAGATCGCACACCACCGGTTCCGCGCCGTCCGCGCGCAGGTCGTCGGCGTGGTCTGGGTTGCGGATCAGCCCTGTGACGTTGTCCCCGCGCGCCGAGAGCAGCCGGGTCAGCCGGCGCGCGATCTTTCCGTGTCCACCCGCGATCACCATGTGCATGGGGTCATTCTTGCCACACGCGACCGCTCACGCCGGGCTGCGGGACTGCCACGGCAGGTCGGGTCCCGCGGATGCCGCAAAGTCGGCGTACTCGCGCACCGCGCTGGTGCGCGAGACCACCCGGCCACCGGGTCGCGCCGCAGGTGCTCGGGGATTCGCGATCGCGGTTCTGTCGTCAGGAACGCGCGAGCCGGGCCGCGAGATAGGGCGCGGTGGCACTGCGGCGGGCCCTCGCCACCTTGGCCGGCGGACCCGCCGCGACCACCCGCCCGCCCGCGTCGCCGCCGCCCGGACCGAGGTCGATGACCCAGTCGGCGGTGGCGATCGTGGCCAGGTCGTGCTCGACGAGGACGACCGTGTTGCCGGCGTCGACGAGCCGGTGCAACTGTCGCAGCAGCAGCGCGATGTCCGAGGGGTGCAGCCCCGCCGTCGGCTCGTCGAGCAGGTAGAGCGCGTGCCCGCGGCGGGCTCGCTGCAGTTCGGTCGCCAGTTTGATGCGTTGCGCCTCACCGCCGCTGAGTTCCGTCGCGGGCTGGCCCAGCCGCAGGTACCCCAGTCCCACCTCGCGCAACGTCTCCAGACTGCGGGAGGCGGCCGGGACGGCGGACAGGAACTTGGCGGCGGCGTCGACGGACAGCGCCAGCACTTCCGCGATGTTCTTGCCGCGGTAGGTGACCTCCAGCGTTTCGGCGTTGTACCGGGCGCCGCGGCAGGTCGGGCACGGCGCGTAGGTGCCGGGCAGGAACAGCAGTTCCACCGCGACGAATCCTTCGCCCTGGCAGGTCTCGCACCGGCCTTCGGGCACGTTGAAGGAGAACCGCCCGGCCGAGTAGCCGCGCGCCCTGGCCTCGTCCGTCGCCGCGTACAGCTTGCGCACCGCGTCGAACATCCCCGTGTACGTGGCCAGGTTGGACCGGGGAGTCCGGCCGATGGGCCGCTGGTCGACCAGGACCAGCCGGTCGAACGACTCGACCCCCGACGCGTCCTGTACGTCGACCTCCAGCCGCGCCTCGTCGGGCTCCTCGGGTACGACTCCGAGGTGGCCGCGGACGACCTCGGCGAGCACCTGCGTCACCAGCGTCGACTTTCCGGAACCGGACACGCCCGTCACCGCCGTGAGTACGCAGAGCGGTACGTCGACGGACACGTCGTGCAGATTGTGGCGGGAGACGCCGCTCAGGTGCAGCCAGCCGTGCGGGGTGCGCGGGCGGTGATCGAGCGGCTGGGCGCGCCCGAACAGGTACTGGCTCGTGGCCGACTCCCCGACCCGCTCAAGACCGGCGACCGGGCCGCTGTACAGCACGCGTCCGCCGCCCTCGCCCGCGCCGGGGCCGATGTCGACCACCCAGTCCGCCCGCCGTACGACGTCCATGTCGTGCTCCACGACGAACAGCGAGTTGCCCGCCGCCTTGAGGCGGTCCAGCACGTCCAGCAGCGGTTCCGCGTCAGCCGGGTGCAGGCCCGCGGAGGGTTCGTCGAGGACGTAGACGACGCCGAACAGGCCCGAGCGCAGCTGGGTGGCGATCCGCAGGCGCTGCGCCTCGCCGGGCGACAGGGTCGTCGAGCGGCGCCCGAGGCTGAGATATCCGAGGCCCAGGTCGAGCAGTACGTCGATCCGCGCGACCAGATCGCCGCAGATCCGGACCGCGACCTCGGTCGTCTCTCCGGATCGGGCGGTCGACGTGGTGGCGTCGGCCTCGGACCGCCCCGCGACGGGCCGCAGCAGCGCCACGACCTCGGTGAGCGGCATCGCGTTGATCTCGGCGATGGAACGTCCGGCGAAGGTCACGGCGAGCGCCTCGGGCCGCAGTCCGCTGCCGTGACACTCGGGGCAGGGCACACTCCTGACGAACCGGAGCGCCCGTTCGCGCATCTTCTCGCTCTTGGAGTCGGCGAGGACGTGCATGACGTGCTTGCGGGCGCTCCAGAACTTGCCCTGGTAGCCGTAGTCGATGCGGTCCTCCTCCGGCTCGATGTACACGGAGGGCTGCTCGTCCGTGTACAGCAGCCAGTCCCGGTCCTTCTTCCTGAGCCTGCGCCACGGTCGGTCGATGTCGATCCCCAGGCCGTTCACGACACTGCGCAGGTTGGCGCCCTGCCAGGCGCCCGGCCAGGCGGCGATCGCCCCCTCGCGGATGCTCAGCGAGGGGTCCGGGACGAGCAGGTCCTCGGCGACGTCGTGCACGACGCCCAGTCCGTGACACTCCGGGCAGGCGCCGGCCGCGGTGTTGGGTGAGAACGACTCGGCGTCCAGCCGTGCGGCCCCGGGCGGATAGGTGCCGGCGCGGGAGTACAGGATGCGCAGCAGATTGGACAGGGTGGTGATGGTGCCGACCGTCGAGCGCGAGCTGGGCGATCCGCGTCGCTGCTGCAGGGCGACGGCCGGTGGCAGTCCGGTGATCTCCTGCACGTGCGGTGCGCCGACCTGTTGCAGCAGTCTTCGGGCGTACGGTGCTACGGACTCGAAGTAGCGCCGCTGGGCCTCCGCGTAGAGCGTGCCGAACGCGAGCGAGGACTTGCCCGAACCGGAGACGCCGGTGAAGGCGACCATCGCGTCCCGCGGAACGTCGACATCGATGTTCCGCAGGTTGTTCTCACCGGCGCCCCGGACATGCACGAAGGGGTCGGTCGCGTCCTTGTTCACCGTTCCTGATTACCTGATCGCGCCTGGAACCGCGCGGCAGGCGCCGTCACCGGGCCCCGCTCCCACGAGCGCCGGGAGTCGGGGCCTTCGCCTGTCCCCTGCCTGCGCACTTCCGGGCAGGACACCGAAGCGGGGTGTCCGGTGGCGCGGCGTGCGGTGCCGCCCGGGGTGGCGCGGATCTGGTCTTCGCGGTGGCCCACGCAACCGTGTGGCCCGGTGGTGGAGCAGGTCCTGCACGGGGGAATGACCGTACCCCCTGCACCTGCCGGCAGGGGCCAGCGTGTCACGCGGCGTCGGCGTTACCTCGGGGGCATCCTGTGGCCACGTGCGATCGCGGGGGCAGCCGACGAGAAGGAGTCATGCGGGTGTCGTCACAGGACGTTACGGTCGTGGCTCTCCTGGCGGACCCGGATACGCCGACGGAGATCGCGCAGCGCATGGCGCGGATACTCCCTGCTCGGCTCGCCGACAGGTCAGGCCAGGGGCGACGGTTCGACGTCGAGGTGGTCAGTGAGCCGTTCACCGCAGGGACCGAGGACCTGTCCACGTTGACGCGCCGGATCATGGACCGCGGAAGTGGGGGGAACTGGGACATCGTCGTGGCCCTCACCGACCTTCCCCTGCACTCACATGGGCGCAAGCTCGTGGTGGACCTGAGTCACGAACACGGCTTGGCACTGCTGTCTCTTCCCCCACTGGGGGGCTTCCGGCTGCAGAAAAGGGCCCTGCGGGCCGTGGAAGAAGCCGTGCTCAGCTTGGCCGCCCCGCGGGCCACTGGGGCTGAGGGGCCTGCGGGAAGTCAGCCGCTGCGGGGCCCCTTCACCGGTCGTCTCGCGCCTATCCATCCGGGCCAGATCGGTGAGGAGGAGATCGCCGATCTGCGGTACGTCGTCAGCGGGCCGCGCGGTTACCTGAGGGTGCTCCTCGGCATGGTCCGAGCCAACCGGCCG
>NZ_JBEYRK010000057.1:0-13541 GCF_040704065.1 Streptomyces sp. NPDC047869 | reverse complement strand
CCGGCGGTGTGCTGCTGCCGTTCTTCTCCTTCATGACCTTCCTGATCGCGGTCCCGACCGGTGTGAAGTTCTTCAACTGGATCGGCACCATGTGGAAGGGCTCGTTGTCCTTCGAGACACCGATGCTCTGGGCGGTCGGCTTCCTGATCACCTTCACCTTCGGTGGTCTGACCGGTGTCATCCTGGCCTCGCCGCCGATGGACTTCCACGTCTCGGACTCGTACTTCGTGGTGGCCCACTTCCACTACGTGGTCTTCGGTACGGTCGTCTTCGCCATGTTCTCCGGCTTCCACTTCTGGTGGCCGAAGATGACCGGCAAGATGCTGGACGAGCGCCTCGGCAAGATCACCTTCTGGACGCTGTTCGTCGGCTTCCACGGCACCTTCCTGATCCAGCACTGGCTGGGCGTGGAGGGCATGCCGCGCCGGTACGCCGACTACCTGGCGGCGGACGGCTTCACCGCCCTGAACACGATCTCGACCATCAGCTCGTTCCTGCTGGGCCTGTCGATCCTGCCGTTCCTCTACAACGTCTGGAAGACGGCCAAGTACGGCAAGCCGGTCGGCGTGGACGACCCCTGGGGCTACGGCCGCTCGCTGGAGTGGGCGACGTCCTGCCCGCCGCCGCGGCACAACTTCCTCACCCTGCCGCGGATCCGCAGTGAAGCCCCGGCGTTCGATCTGCACCACCCCGAGATCGCCGCGCTCGAGCAGCTCGAGCACGCCGGTCACGGCACCGCCATCGCGGGCGAGAAGGAGGCCGGCAAGTGAAGATCCAGGGCCGGATGTTCATCTGGCTGAGCTTCTTCCTCCTGATCATGGCCGTCGTGTACGGCGTGTGGTCGAAGGAGCCGGCCGGCACCACGGCGCTCTTCCTGGCCTTCGGCCTGGCCATCATGATCGGCTTCTACCTGGGCTTCACCGCCCGGCGGGTCGACGCCGGTGCCCAGGACGACAAGGAGGCCGATGTCGCGGACGACGCGGGCGAGCTGGGCTTCTTCAGCCCGCACAGCTGGCAGCCGCTC
This sequence comes from Streptomyces sp. NPDC047869, assembly GCF_040704065.1. Taxonomy (NCBI): domain Bacteria; kingdom Bacillati; phylum Actinomycetota; class Actinomycetes; order Kitasatosporales; family Streptomycetaceae; genus Streptomyces; species Streptomyces sp. NPDC047869. Next base: position 12,517 of record NZ_JBEYRK010000057.1, on the reverse strand, counting down.
ATGCTGGGCGCCGGCGGCGCGATCGCCTTCCTCAGCATCGCGGTCGGCTGGTGGCTGATCTACTTCGCCGCGCCGATCATCGCCATCGGCCTGTTCGGCTGGGTGTTCGAGTACTACCACGGTGAGAACCGCACCCAGTAGCACGCGGTGACGCCCGCGCCGAGAGCGCCAGGAGCCCGGACCCTCCGTCAGGAGGGTCCGGGCTCCTGCCTTTGCCGCGGCGCATCACCCGAACGACTTACGTGCCGCGCCAAGCAGGTCTGCATCTCATAGCGTGATCATATGAATCACACTCCGCGGACCCGCACCGTCGTCAGCTGCGCGTTGCTGGTGATCGCCCTCGGCGCGGGCGTCACCTCCTGCGGTTCGGACGGCAACCCCCTGTCGGCCAGTCCGTACGACGCGGCGGGCGACATCTCGTTCAACGGCCCCACCGAAGAGGGGAAGCGGGCCGACCCGGACAAGCCCCTGGAGATCACCGCCGAGAGCGGTGACGGCCGGATCACCGACGTCACCGCCCAGGACTCCACAGGGCGTTTCGTGGCGGGCGAACTCGCCGCCGACGGCAGTCGCTGGCACAGCATCTCCCCGCTGGCCGCGAACGCCCACTACACGGTCCGCGTCAGCACCGAGGACGACGACGGGGCGCCCGGCCGCAAGGTCCTCACCTTCGACACCAGCAAGCCCACCAGCAAGCAGCGGCTGAACGTCACGTTCGGGCCCGAGGCGGGCGTCTACGGCGTCGGACAGCCCATCACCGCCCAACTCGACCGCGAGGTCAAGGACAAGGCCCAGCGGGCCGTCGTGGAGCGCGGCCTGCGCGTGGACTCCGTGCCGGCCGTGCCGGGCTCCTGGTACTGGGTCAGCAACAAGGAACTCCACTTCCGCCCCAAGGACTACTGGCCCGCCCACGCCACCATCCAGGTGCACAGCAATCTGGAGGGCGTGAAGATCAGCGACCGGCTCTGGGGCGGCAAGGCGAAGGCGTTGAAGATCACAACCGGTGACCGGATCGAGGCCGTCACGGACGCCTCGACGCACCAGTTGACGTACTACAAGAACGGCCAACAGGTCGAGCAGATCCCGGTCACCACGGGCAAGCCCGGCTTCGAGACCCGCAACGGGGTCAAGGTCGTCCTGGAGAAGCAGTACTTCGTACGGATGCGCGGCACCACCGTCGGCATCGCCGAGGGCAGCTCCGACTCGTACGACCTGCCGGTCTACTACGCCACCCGGGTCACCTGGTCCGGTGAGTACGTGCACGCCGCGCCCTGGTCGGTCGGCTCCCAGGGCTCCGCCAACGTCAGCCACGGCTGCACGGGGATGAGCACGTCCAACGCCGAGTGGTTCTTCGACAACGTCCATCCGGGTGACATCGTCAAGGTGGTCAACTCCAACGGCGACCCGATGGAGGCCTTCGGCAACGGCTTCGGGGACTGGAACCTCGACTGGAACAAGTGGCGCACGGGCAGCGCCCTGACGGCCGGCACACCGGACACCGGGGCACCGTCCCACGACGCCCCCAGGCTGCGGCCGGTGGCCCTGTGACCCGGGGCGCGGGGCGGTACGGCCCGCCCCGCGCCCCCGGACCGCCCGTCAGACGCCCAGCAGCCGCTTCCGGCGCAGCAGGGAGGCCAGGGCGGAGGCGAAGTCCACCGGCTCCACCGGCAGCGTCACAGCGGCGTCCGCACGGCTCCAGGTGGCCAGCCACGCGTCCTGCGGCCGCCCCATCAGCAGCAGCACGGGCGGGCAGTTGAACACCTCGTCCTTGATCTGCCGGCACACCCCCATGCCGCCCATCGGCACGGCCTCGCCGTCGAGCACGCACACGTCGATGCCGCCCTTGTCCAGCTCGCGCAGCACCGCCTCGGGCGTCGCGCACTCCAGGAGCTCCACGACCGGCACGTCCGGAGCGGGCCGCCGCCCCGCGGCCAGCCGCACCTGCTCGCGGGTGTTGGAGTCGTCGCTGTACACCAGCACTGTGGCGGTCGGCTGCATGCTTCCTCCGAGACGTGGGCGTCGTACGGACAGGGCCGTTCGAGGCGGATGCTACTCCCATGAACACCACGTCAACACCGGTTCGACGGGGCAAGACACTCCGAACGGCACCCCCCGGGGTGAGGGCGGGATAAGCGACCGACATAATGTCGGTCGTGGCGACAGCAACGACAGTAGAAACCGGGCACGCGCACCCGTCGGTCAACCGACCGAACCTCACCAGCGTCGGAACCATCATCTGGCTGAGTTCCGAGCTGATGTTCTTCGCGGCCCTCTTCGCGATGTACTTCACTCTCCGGTCGGTGACCGGACCGGCGCACTGGAAGGAGATGGCGGAGGCACTCAACGTGCCCTTCTCCGCCACGAACACCACGATCCTGGTGCTCTCCTCACTGACCTGTCAGCTCGGCGTCTTCGCCGCCGAGCGCGGAGACGTGAAGAAGCTCCGTGGCTGGTTCATCCTCACCTTCATCATGGGCGCGATCTTCATCGGCGGTCAGATCTACGAGTACACGGAGCTGGTGAAGAAGGACGGGATCTCCCTGTCCTCCGACCCGTACGGCTCGGTGTTCTACCTGACCACCGGCTTCCACGGCCTGCACGTGACGGGCGGTCTCATCGCCTTCCTGCTGGTCCTCGGCCGTACATACGCGGCGAAGAGGTTCACGCATGAGCAGGCGACCGCCGCCATCGTCGTGTCCTACTACTGGCACTTCGTCGATGTCGTCTGGATCGGCCTCTTCGCCACGATCTACCTGATCAAGTAGCCGGGACCGTTCCCGCACATCCAGCATCGACGCAGAAGATCCTGACACCGGGGTAATCCGTGAAAAAGCTCTCCGCACGACGACGCCATCCGCTGGCGGCGGTCGTCGTCCTACTCCTCGCGCTGGCGGCCACTGGGGGGCTGTACGCCGCGTTCGCGCCCGCGAGCAAGGCACAGGCCGATGAAACCTCCCAGTCCCTGACCATCAAGGAGGGCAAGAAGCTCTACGAGGTCGGCTGCGCCAGCTGCCACGGCACCGGTGGCAAGGGCTCCTCCGACGGGCCGAGTCTGGTCGGCGTGGGCGCCGCGGCCGTCGACTTCCAGGTCGGCACGGGCCGTATGCCCGCCTCGTCCTCGCAGATGGCGCAGATCCCGCGCAAGAAGGTCGTCTACACGCAGGCCCAGATCGACCAGCTCGCCGCGTACGTCGCGTCGCTGGGCGCCGGCCCGAACGTGCCGACGAAGCAGCAGTACAGCCCGGAGGGCGCGGACATCGCCAAGGGCGGCGAGCTGTTCCGCACCAACTGCGCGCAGTGCCACAACTTCACCGGCAAGGGTGGTGCCCTCACCAAGGGCAAGTACGCGCCGAACCTCGAGGGCGTGTCCCCCAAGCACATCTACGAGGCCATGCAGACCGGCCCGCAGAACATGCCGTCCTTCCCCGACACCACGATGTCGGAGAAGAACAAGAAGGACATCATCGCGTACCTGAACGCGGTCAACGGTGACGAGACGGTCAACCCGGGTGGCCTCGAGCTGGGCGGCCTCGGGCCGGTCACCGAGGGTCTGTTCGCCTGGATCTTCGGCCTCGGCGCACTGATCGCGGTTGCCGTGTGGGTCGCCGCCCGGACCGCAAAGGCCAAGAAGTCATGAGTAGCCAAGACATTCCAGAAGAGAACCTGCCCGCAGCGCAGGACCACGCACACGGCGCCGTGAGCGTCGCGGACGAGGCGAACCCGTTCGCGGACCCGGGGCTGCCGCCCCACGAGCACCGGATCCAGGACATCGACGAGCGGGCCGCCAAGCGGTCCGAGCGCGTCGTCGCCCTGCTGTTCACGGTCTCGATGCTGGCCACCGTCGGCTTCATCGCCTCGTACGTGACGATCTCGCCCGACACCTCGGTCTTCGTCTTCCCGATCGGGCACATCAGCGCGCTGAACTTCGCGCTCGGCCTGACCCTGGGTACGGCGCTGTTCTGCATCGGCGCAGGCGCGGTCCACTGGGCCCGCACCCTGATGTCCGACGTGGAGGTCGCCGCCGAGCGTCACCCGATCTCGGCCCCACCGGAGGTCCGCGCGCAGGTCCACGCGGACTTCAAGCAGGGTGCCAAGGAGTCGGCGCTCGGCCGCCGCAAGCTGATCCGCAACACGATGCTCGGCGCGCTCACCCTGGTGCCGCTCTCCGGCGTCGTGCTGCTGCGTGACCTCGGCCCGCTGCCCGGCACCTCGCTCCGGCACACCCTGTGGGCCAAGGGCAAGCTCCTCGTCAACACGAACACGAACCAGCCGCTGCGTCCCGAGGACGTCGCCGTCGGTTCGCTCACCTTCGTCAAGCCCGAGGGCCTGGAGGAGACCGACGAGGACTTCCAGAACGAGATCGCCAAGGCCGCCGTGATGATCATCCGGCTGCAGCCGGGCAACATCAAGGACAAGCGCGAGCTCGACTGGTCGCACGAGGGCATCGTCGCCTTCTCGAAGATCTGCACCCACGTCGGTTGCCCGATCTCCCTGTACGAGCAGCAGACGCACCACGTCCTGTGCCCGTGCCACCAGTCCACCTTCGACCTCTCCGACGGTGCCCGAGTGATCTTCGGCCCCGCTGGTCACGCCCTGCCGCAGCTCCGCATCGGCGTGAACGACGAGGGTTACCTCCAGGCGCTCGGCGACTTCGAGGAGCCCGTCGGTCCTGCATTCTGGGAGCGCGGATGAGCACCAACGAGAACAACGAGCGGCGCGGCAAGGCGCCGGCCGGCGAGCGGGTAGCGGACTGGGCGGACGGCCGGCTGGGGATCTACTCCCTGGCCAAGGCCAACATGCGCAAGATCTTTCCCGACCACTGGTCGTTCATGCTGGGCGAAGTCTGCCTGTACAGCTTCCTCATCATCATCCTGACCGGTGTCTACCTGACGCTGTTCTTCCACCCGTCGATGAACGAGGTGGAGTACCACGGCTCTTACGTCCCGCTCCAGGGACAGCTGATGTCCGAGGCGTTCAACTCGACCCTGCACATCTCCTTCGACGTGCGCGGTGGTCTGCTCATCCGGCAGATCCACCACTGGGCCGCGCTGATCTTCCTCGCCGGCATGTTCGTGCACATGATGCGCGTGTTCTTCACCGGCGCGTTCCGCAAGCCGCGTGAGATCAACTGGCTGTTCGGCTTCCTGCTGTTCGTCCTGGGCATGTTCACCGGCTTCACCGGTTACTCGCTCCCGGACGACCTGCTCTCCGGCACCGGTGTGCGCTTCACCGAGGGCGCGATCCTGTCCATGCCGATCGTCGGCACGTACATCTCGTACTTCCTCTTCGGCGGCGAGTTCCCCGGCCACGACTTCGTGGCCCGGTTCTACTCGATCCACATCCTGCTGCTGCCGGGCATCATGCTCGGCCTGGTGGTGGGCCACCTGATCCTGGTCTTCTACCACAAGCACACGCAGTTCGCGGGTCCCGGAAAGACCGAGAAGAACGTCGTCGGCATGCCGCTGCTGCCGGTGTACATGGCCAAGGCCGGAGGCTTCTTCTTCCTGGTCTTCGGCGTGATCGCGGCCATCGCCGCGGTCACCCAGATCAACCCGATCTGGGCCATGGGCCCGTACCGTCCGGACCAGGTGTCCACGGGCGCCCAGCCCGACTGGTACATGGGCTTCGCCGAGGGTCTGGTCCGCTACATGCCGGGCTGGGAGATCAACTTCTGGGGTCACACGCTCGTCCTGGGCGTGTTCATCCCGCTGGTCCTCTTCGGCCTGGTGCTCGCGGCGATCGCGCTGTACCCGTTCATCGAGTCCTGGGTCACCGGGGACAAGAGCGAGCACCACATCCTGGACCGCCCGCGCAACGCCCCGACGCGCACCGCGTTCGGTGTCGCCTGGATCACGGTGTACATGGTCGGCCTGGTCGGCGGTGGCAACGACCTCTTCGCCACCCACTTCCAGCTGTCGCTCAACGCGGTCACGTGGTTCGTCCGGATCTCCTTCTTCGCCGGACCGGTCATCGCCTTCATCGTCACCAAGCGGATCTGCCTCGGCCTCCAGCGCCGGGACCGCGAGAAGGTGCTGCACGGCCGCGAGACGGGCATCATCAAGCGCCTGCCGCACGGTGAGTTCATCGAGATCCACGAGCCGCTCAGCCAGGAGCAGCTCCACACCCTGACCGCCCACCACCAGTACGAGCCGACCGAGATCGGCCCGACGGTGGACGAGAACGGTGTCGAGCGCAAGGTGAAGGGGTCCGAGAAGCTGCGCGCCAAGCTCAGCAGCGCCTACTACGGCGAGGACAACCAGATCCCGAAGGCCACCGTCGAGGAATACCAGGAGATCACCAGCGGCCACGGCCACCACTGATCCCCGAGCGTCGCCACGCCACAGTCGAAGGGCCCCGTCCGGCTTACGGACGGGGCCCTTCGCGGTGCCCGGGGCTGGATAGGGTGGGAGCACACTGTTCTTCGAAGACACCCAGGAGCGGCCATGAGCGCTGTGACCCCCGCTGGAGGCGACACCGCGGCGGGCCGTTCCTGGCCCGCCCTGCTGAACGGCCTGCTGGACGGCCGTGACCTGTCCGCCGACGAGACCGCCTGGGCGATGGACCTCATCATGCGCGGCGAGGCGACCGACGCCCAGATCGCCGGGTTCATGGTGGCGCTGCGCGCCAAGGGCGAGACGGTGCAGGAGATCACCGGACTCGTGCGGACCATGTACGAGCACGCCAATGTGATCGAGGTGCCCGGGCCGGCCGTCGACATCGTCGGCACCGGCGGCGACGGCGCGAAGACGGTGAACATCTCCACCATGTCGTCGATCGTCGTCGCCGGCACCGGCACGAAGGTCGTCAAGCACGGCAACCGTGCCGCGTCCTCCGCCTCCGGCTCCTCCGACGTCCTGGAGAAGCTCGGCATCAATCTCCACCTGACCCCGCGGCGGGTCGCCGAGGTCGCCGAAGAGGCCGGCATCACCATCTGCTTCGCGGTGAAGTTCCACCCCTCGCTGCGCCATGTCGCGGCCGCCCGCGGCCAGTTGGGCATCCGGACCACCTTCAACGTGCTCGGCCCGCTGACCAACCCGGCCAAGGTGCGCGCCCAGGCGGTCGGGGTGGCCGACCCGCGCATGGCGCCGATCGTGGCCGGGGTCCTCGCCGAGCGCGGGAACTCCGCCCTGGTCTTCCGGGGCGACGACGGCCTGGACGAGCTGACCACCACCTCGACGTCCCGGGTGTGGGTGGTCCGCGACGGCAAGGTCGCCGAGGAGCGCTTCGACCCCCGGGACGCCGGCATCGAGCTGGTCCCCGTGGAGGCCCTGCGCGGCGCCGACGCCTCGTACAACGCGGAGGTGGCCCGGCGCGTGCTGGACGGCGAGCACGGGCCCGTCCGGGACGCGGTGCTGCTGAACTCGGCGGCGGCGCTGGTGGCCCTGCGGCCGGCCGACGAGCCGCTCACCGAGCAGCTGCGCGCGGGCATGGCGCGGGCGGCGGAGTCGATCGACAGCGGGGCGGCGAAGCGGACGCTGGAGCGGTGGGTGGCGGCCAGCAACGCCTGACACCCGCCGGGTGCGACGCGGGGCGCGGTCCGGATGGCGGACCGCGCCTTGCGCACCGAAGATCGTGTGGCAGGATACTGAACCAGGTCATGAGTGACAGCCATTCGGCCCCGGCCGGCTGTCCGGCAACCCTCCGTCCGTGGCGGGGTGCCCCGGGTGAGGACCAGGTCGTGGGCAGCGAGGTCCACGGCAAGCGCGGACCCCTCGCGCGGCTCCTGCAGGGAGCGCGGGACCAGGGGTCCTGGTCGTCGAGGGAGCCTTCTGTGAGCAAGCGAATGCGATAGGGCGTAGAGCCCCGCCTCCGCGTACCCCTTTTCCCCTTCCGCCGTGCTCCGAGCCGTACCGCTCGCACGGTGACACCGGCCTGCCTCACGGGAGTTCACCCATGTCCGTCTCCACCGCTGCCGCCACCCAGACCATTTGTGACCAGCTGCCCGTTCTGGGCCGTGACGTCACCGTCCCGCTCGTGACGGGCGGCGAGGTCACCTACGCCGCGCTGGACTACGCCGCCAGCGCCCCCGCTCTGCAGCGCGTCTGGGACGACGTCGCCGCCTACGCGCCGTACTACGGCAGCGTCCACCGCGGCGCCGGCTACCTCTCCCAGCTCTCCACCGACCTGTTCGAGAACGCCCGCCGGACGGTCGCCCGGTTCCTCGACTGCCGCGACAGCGACCAGGTGGTCTTCACCCGGTCGACCACCGACTCCCTGAACCTCCTCGCCCGGGCGCTCCCGGCCGGCTGCGAGGTCTTCGTCTTCGAGACGGAGCACCACGCCGCGCTGCTGCCGTGGCAGGGCGCGAAGGTGACCGTCCTCGACGCGCCGCGCACCCCGCGACAGGCCGTGGAGACCCTGGAGCGGGCCCTCGCCGACCGCGACCCGTACGGCCCGGCCCTGGTATGCGTCACCGGCGCCTCCAACGTCACCGGGGAGCTGTGGCCGGTGCGCGAGCTGGCCGCCGCGGCCCACGCGCACGGGGCCCGGATCGTCCTGGACGCCGCCCAGCTCGCCCCGCACCACCCGGTGTCGGTCCGGGACCTGGACGTCGACTGGGTGGCCTTCTCCGGTCACAAGCTGTACGCGCCCTTCGGCTCCGGTGTGCTGGCCGGCCGCGCCGACTGGCTGGCCGCGGCCGAGCCGTACCTCGCGGGCGGCGGCGCCAGCCGCAGGGTCACCCGGCGCACCGACGGAGGAGTGGACGTGGAGTGGCACGAGAGCGCCGCGCGCCACGAGGCCGGCTCCCCGAACGTCATCGGCGCCTACTCCATCGCCTCCGCCTGCAAGGCCCTCACCGAGGCCGGCTGGGACGCCCTCGTGGCCCGCGAGCAGCGGCTGATCGCCCGGGTCCGGGCGGGTCTCGCCGAGGTGCCGGAGGTCAGGGTGCTCTCCCTGTTCGGCGACGACGCCCCGCGGGTCGGCGTGCTCTCCTTCGTCGTCGAGGGCTGGAACAGCTCCCACTTCGCCGCCGCGCTCTCCGCCGAGTACGGCATCGGCGTCCGCGACGGCCTGTTCTGCGCCCACCCGCTGGTCCGCACCCTGCTGGACGGCGACCCGAGGACCCAGGGCGAGTGCGGGGCACCCGAGGCCGCGCCCGGAGAGAAGTCCCTGAACGCCGTCCGGGTCAGCTTCGGGGCGGGCACGCCCGACGAGCACGTCGAGCGCTTCGTCGACGCGGTGCGGGAACTGGTCCGCGACGGCGCGCGGTGGCGCTACCGCACCGAGGACGGCCGCTGCGTGCCGGTGCGCGACCAGGCCTGAGCCGGGGCGCGGACCGCTAGGAGGCGGCGTTCACGAGTCGAGACCGATCGCGAACGCCGCCTCCAGGTCGTGCTGGGAGTACGTGCGGAACGCGACGTGCGTGTCGGTGCCCTCCACGCCGGGGATCTTGCTGATCCGCCCCGGGATGACGTCGGCCAGGTCCTCGTGCTGCCGCACTCGCACCATGGCGATCAGGTCGTAGGTGCCGGTGACGGAGAAAACCTCGCTCACCGAATCCAGCGAAGCGATCTGCTCCGCGATCTCGGGGATCCGGTCCACGCTGGTCTTGATCAGGACAATCGCGGTGATCACGGCTGGTTCTCTCCCTGGGGTGCCGGGGCCGGTGCGGACTTCACTCTAGTAGTCACCCCGTAGCGCACCCACGCGTAGCCGAAGCCGAGGCCGAAGCCGATCAGGTGGGCGAGGTAGGCGACCCCGGGGCCCTGGCCCGAGCGGCCCGCCGCGAGCCACTGCAGGGCGGCCCAGAAGGGCAGCACCACCCAGGCCGGGAAGCGCAGGGGCAGGAAGAACAGGAAGGGGAGGAGACTGGTCACACGGGCACGGGGGAACAGGTAAAGGAACGCTCCGAGGACCGCCGAGATCGCCCCCGAGGCGCCCACCAGCGACTGTCCGGAGGCGGCGTTGGCGGCCGCGTAGCCCAGCAGGGCCAGGTAACCGCAGCCGACGTAGAAGAGGGTGAACTCCACCCGGCCCATCCGTTCCTCGGTCATCAGCCCGAAGACGAAGAGGAAGAGCATGTTGCCGAGCAGATGCACCCAGCTGCCGTGCACGAACAGGGCGGTGGCCGGGGTCAGGGCCGCCCGGACGGACGGGTCGAACAGCTCGGCCGGGACCACGCCCCAGTGGCGGAAGTACGCCCGCTGTGCCGCGAACAGCGCTCCGCCCGAGCCGTACGCCGGGGTGAGTCCGGAGGCCGGGCCGAGCACGAAGATCAGGGTGCACAGCAAGAGCAGGACGTATGTCATCGGCGCGGAGGCGCCCCGGACCGCCCGGAACGCTCCGCGGGCCGCCGTGCCCCAGGTGCGGATCATGACTACAGAGCATGACGTAACAGGACGTAAGCTGATACATCGCCCCGCCGCCGTGGACGGGCGGGCGGCGATCGACCGGCAGGCCGTAGGGTTACGAGCCACACGCGCCGAGGAGCGGCGCGGACGACCCGAGAAGGAAGCGAACAGTCACGATGACGGTTCCCCTGCCGACCGCCACGACACGATGGCGCTGCGCCCTCTGCGGCAACCTCACCCGCTTCGACGTGACCCGCTCGTCGAAGGTCGTCGAGTACGTTCACCTCGACCTCGCGGGCGAGCCGACGGTCGAGGAGCGCGAGGTGGTCAGTGAGACCATCGAGTCGGTCCGCTGCCGCTGGTGCAACGCGGTGGACCAGGTGGAACTCGTGGACAGGCCGGGCGCCGGCTCCTGAGCGGAGCGGGCCCCGTAGAGGTATTGGGGTGTGACGGATGGTGGAGACCGCAGGCGGGGGGCCGGGCGACGGCACCGCCGAGGTGCTTGACCGTCCGCTGCCCGACGGCGTGCGCCGGCGGGTCGTGCAGATCGTCTCGGACGCCTTCGGGCTGCTGACCGTGACGGAACTGCCCGCCCAGTTGCGGCAGTACGCCCGGTTCGCCCCCAATCGCCGGGCCAAGTTCGCCGGTAACGCGATGGCGGCGGCGCTGGAGACCGACGCGCTGTTCCGGCAGCGGATCGGGGAGAAGTTCAGAGAGGCGCAGCCGGAACTCTCCGGCGCCCTCGACTCCGGCTCGCCGCCCCCGGCCGCGGACCCGCTCGATGTGGCGGCCGCGGCCTACGTACTGCGGCCCGCGGGCTGGGTGAAGCTGGTGACCGCGGCCGGCGAGGAGGCGCAGCGCGCCGACGCCGAGCGGGCCGACGAGGAGAGCCGCGCCGAACTCGAGCGGCTGCGGGCGGAGCTGGACCAGGCCCGCGAGCAGACCCGCGCCGAGACCGAACGGCTGCGCGCCGAGGTGGAGTCGGCGAAGCGGGAGGCGGAGTCGCTGCACCGCAAGCTGCGTGCCGCGCTCAGCGACGTCAAGCGCGGCGAGGCCGCGCTGCGCAAGGTCCGCGGCGAGATCGACGCCGTGCGCGCCGAGGGGCACGCGCAGCTCTCCGCCGCGGACAGCGAGTCCCGGCGGCTCAAGGCGCGCCTGGGCGAGGCCGAGGCGGCGCTGGAGGCCACTCGCCGGGCGGCCCGTGAGGGCCGCAGCGTGGAGGACATGCGGGTGCGGCTGCTGCTGGACACCATGCTGGACGCCGCCCAGGGGCTCCGGCGCGAACTCGCCCTGCCGCCGGTCTCCGTGCGCCCGGCCGAGACCGTGGACGCGGTCGAGCCCGGACGGATGACCCCGAAGGACATCGCGGCCCGCGCGCTGTCGGAGAACGACCCGGCGATCCTCGACCAGTTGCTCGCGCTGCCGCAGGCGCATCTGGTGGTCGACGGCTACAACGTCACCAAGACCGGCTATCCGCAGATGCCGCTGGAGAAGCAGCGGCTGCGCCTGCTGGGCCAGCTCTCGGCGCTCGCCGCGCAGACCGGCGCCGAGGTGACCTGTGTCTTCGACGGCGCCGAGCTGGCCGCGCCGGTGCTGCTCGCGCCGCCGCGCGGGGTGCGGGTGCTGTTCTCCAAGCCGGGCGTCACGGCGGACGAGCTGATCCGTCAGCTCGTGCGGGCCGAGCCGCCGGGCCGTCCGGTCATCGTCGCCTCGACCGACCGTGAGGTGGCCGACGGGGTCGCCCGCGCCGGTGCCCGTCCCGTCGCCTCTGCGGTACTTCTGAAGCGACTGTCCTGAACGTGCAACGCGCATATGCAATGCCCGAATTGGTCGTATCGTCACGCAACGTAGTGTCAATCGGGCATCACCCCACGTGAGTTGTGTGCAAAGAATGCGTTGCGTCACCGGGTTTTTTGCCGCGGGGATTTGAACTGATCACAACTGGGTCACTAGGGTCTGGGCTCGAACCTCCGAACGGGTGATCACTCACAAGAAGGAGATCGTCCCTCGTGGCGTCCCACCGTCGACCCAAGCAGCCCAGCCGCACGCGTGTCACCGTGCTGACCACCGCGGCGGCCGCCGCCGTCGTGCTGAGCGCGAACGCCGCCAACGCCGCCCCGAGCGAGAAGGTCGGCAAGGACGAGGTCAAGGCGAAGGTCGACAAGCTCTACGAGCAGGCGGAGCAGGCCACCGAGAAGTACAACGGGGCCAAGGAGAAGCAGCAG
>NZ_JBEYRK010000056.1:0-16525 GCF_040704065.1 Streptomyces sp. NPDC047869 | reverse complement strand
CGGGGGCCGGGGTGATGGTGTCCTCGCACAGCAGGGACACGAACCAGCGTCCTGCCGCGTCGCGGGACACGGTCGCCGTGGTCGGCTCCGCACCCGCGGGCAGCGGGCGCGACCAGCGGATGTCCAGCGGCTCCGCCATCTTCGCCAGCGTCAGCTGCCCCTCACGCCACGTGAACGCGCTGCGGGTGTACTCGGCCGACGCTCGGGACTTCTTCCGGCTCTTGTACCGGGGGTACTTCGCTCGCTTGGCGAAGAAGTTCCCGAACGCGGTCTGAAGGTGGCGCAGCGCCTGTTGAAGAGGGACGCAGGACACCTCCGCCAGGAAGGCCAGTTCCTCGGTCTTCTTCCACTGCGTCAGCGCCGCGGACGACCGCACGTAGGACAGGCGGCGCTGCTCGCCGTACCACGCGCGAGTGCGCTCCTCCAACGCCTTGTTGTACACGAGGCGGACGCAGCCGAACGTGCGGGACAGCTCAGCCGCCTGCTCGTTCGTGGGGTAAAAGCGGTACTTGAACGCCCGCTTAACCTGCTGCGTCATAGCTCACACAGTATCAGTTCCCGTGTGAACGGCGGGTGTCGGCCGGTGGCCACAGACGCCGAATCGCCCTGGCGGCGATTCGCCTTTCCCTGCCCCGCTACGCGGGAGCTTCGTTTCCTCCCCGGCCTGAAGGCCGGGGTATCCACGAAGGAGACCCGATGACCGGCATCACGGCCCGGTCCGCGCGGGCGGTGCGAGGTCCGCGGCGTAGGGCGGGGAGGGGTCCGGCCGGCCGGGTCCGGGCCGGCCCGGTGACGGCGGGTGCGGCGGGCCCGCCCGCGGGAGCGGTCAGGGCGGGTGGAACACCTCCGTGAGCGGTGTCATCTCCTCGTCGGGCCGGGCGCCGTCCAGCGATTCGAAGAACGGCGCCATCTCCGCCTGCCAGCGGGCGTTGACTCCGGTGGCCTCCATGCCGGCCTGGGCGGCGGCGAAGCAGGAAGCACACGCGTCGCATCAACGCCTCCTCGCCCGTCAGAAGTTGAACTGGTCGATGTTCTTCGCGTCGAACACGGTCGGCTTGCCCAGGTTGATCACCCCGTCCTTGCCGATGGTGCAGGTCGTGCCGCCCGCCTTGAAGGTCTCGCCCTCCTTGCCGGTGATCTGCCCGGAGGCCAGGGCGACGGCGGTACGGGCGGCCAGGTCGCCGAGCTTCGCCGGGTCCCACAGCTCGAAGCCGCTGACGGTGCCGTTCGTGACGTACTTGCGCATGTCGTCGGGGGTGCCGAGGCCGGTCGGTGTCGGTGGCGCTGGAGGGGCCCACCTCCTTGTACTTCTCGCCCAGTTCGGCGAGGGCCACACCACGCGGCGGACCGCCCGCTGGCGGGAGGCGGCGGCACGGCTCGCCACGCCGTGAGCCACGCCCTCCGCCCGGCGGATTCCGCCGACTACCCTGCGAACGTCCGACGACCGACACCGAGGAGCCGCGATGCGTGTCGCCCTGTTCCTGACCTGTGTCAACGACACGCTCTATCCGGACACCGGCCGGGCGGTGGTGAGACTGCTGGCCAGACTGGGGGTCGAGGCCGACTTCCCGATGGCCCAGACGTGCTGCGGACAGGCCCACTACAACACCGGCTACCGGCACGAGGCGGAGCCGCTGGCCCGGCACTTCGCCGAGGTCTTCGGTGACTACGACGCGATCGTGACCCCGTCCGGGTCCTGCGGGGCGATGGTCCGCGAGCTGTATCCGCGCATGGGAGAGCGGGCACGGGCCGAGGGCCGGGGCGGGACGCTGGCCACGGTGCTCGCGCCGGTGGTGCCGAAGACGTACGAGCTGACGGAGTTCCTGGTGGACGTGCTGGGGGTGACGGACGTCGGCGCGTACTACCCGCACCGGGTGACGTACCACCCCACCTGCCACGGACTGCGCGCCCTGGGTCTGGGTGACCGGCCCCGGCGGCTGCTGGACGCCGTGAAGGGGCTGGAACTGGTGGAGCTGCCGGGGGCCGAGGAGTGCTGCGGGTTCGGCGGCACGTTCGCGGTGAAGAACGCCGAGGTGTCGGCGGCGATGGGCGCGGACAAGGTGCGCAACGCCGAGTCGACGGGCGCGCAGGTGCTGTGCGCGGCCGACAACTCCTGTCTGATGCACATCGGCGGCACGATGAGCCGGCTGCGGACGGGCATGCGGCCGGTGCACATCGCGGAGATCCTGGCGAGCACGGAGGAGGAGCCGGCCGCATGAGCGGAACGTACCTGGGCATGCCGGCCTTCCCCGAGGCCGCGCGCGAGGCCGTCGGCGACGTCACCCTGCGCGCCAATCTTCGCCACGCCACGCACACCATCCGGGCCAAGCGGGCCCGGGCGGTCGACGAGGTGTCCGACTGGGCGGCGCTGCGGGAGGCGGGCAAGCGGATCAAGGACCACACGCTGCGCCATCTCGACCGGTATCTGGTGCGGTTGGAGGAGTCGGTGACGGCGGCGGGCGGCACGGTCCACTGGGCCGCCGACGCCGACGAGGCCAACCGGATCGTCACCGAACTGGTCCGGGCCACCGGCGAGTCGGAGGTCGTCAAGGTCAAGTCGATGGCCACGCAGGAGATCGGGCTCAACGAAGCCCTCGAGGCCGCGGGCATCCGCGCCTACGAGACCGATCTCGCCGAGCTGATCGTGCAGTTGGGCAAGGACCGGCCCTCGCACATCCTGGTCCCGGCCATCCACCGCAACCGGCGTGAGATCCGGGACATCTTCCGCACCGAGATGGCCGGGTGGGGGCGCCCGGCGCCCGAGGGCCTGAGCGACTCCCCCGCCGAACTCGCCGAGGCCGCCCGGCTCCACCTGCGGGAGAAGTTCCTGCGGGCGAAGGTCGGCGTCTCCGGGGCCAACTTCATGGTGGCCGAGACCGGGACGATGGTGGTGGTGGAGTCCGAGGGCAACGGGCGGATGTGCCTGACCCTGCCCGAGACGCTGATCTCGGTCGTCGGCATCGAGAAGATCGTGCCGGCCTGGCGGGACCTGGAGGTCTTCCTGCAGACGCTGCCCCGCTCCTCGACGGCCGAGCGGATGAACCCGTACACGTCGATGTGGACCGGCACCACCGGCGAGGACGGCCCGGAGGCCTTCCATCTGGTCCTGCTCGACAACGGCCGCACCGACACCCTCGCCGACGAGGTCGGCCGGCAGGCCCTGCGCTGCATCCGCTGCTCGGCCTGCCTGAACGTGTGCCCGGTGTACGAGCGGGCGGGCGGCCACGCCTACGGCTCGGTGTACCCGGGGCCGATCGGTGCCATCCTCAGCCCCCAACTGCGCGGCACCGGCAGCGAGATCGACGCATCCCTGCCGTACGCGTCCTCGCTGTGCGGGGCCTGTTACGAGGTGTGCCCGGTCGCCATCGACATCCCGGAGGTGCTGGTGCATCTGCGGGAGCGGGTGGCGCAGGGCGGCCAGGCGGTCCGGGCAGGCAACAAGGTGGTGCTGAGACCGGCCCGGGGCCATGCCGCCGAGCGGGCGGCGATGCGGGCCGCACGCTGGGCGTTCGCGCATCCGGGGGCGCTGCGCGCCGGACAGCGGCTCGCCTCCCGCACCCGCCGGCTGCATCCGCGCACGCTTCCGGGTCCGGGCCGGGCGTGGAGCGGGACCCGGGACCTGCCGGCGGTGCCGGCGGAGCCGTTCCGGGACTGGTGGCAGCGTACGAACGGCGGGAAGGACACGGCGAAGTGAGCGGCAGGGACCGGATCCTGGGCCGGGTGCGGCGGGCGCTCGCGGACCTGCCCGCGGACGAGCGGCCGTACGAGGAGGCGGTGGCGCGGGACTATCTGCGCGAGCACGGCGACCGTACGGCCGAGCGGACCGTGGAACTGCTGGCCGAGAACCTGGCGGACTACCGGGCGGTCGTGCACCGCACGGACGCCGGCGGGCTGCCGGACCTGATCGGGCGGCTGCTCGCGGCGCGCGGCGCCGAGCGGGTGCTCGTGCCGCCGGGGCTGCCGGCCGGGTGGCTGGCGGCCAGCGGTCCCACCCGCGTCCAGGACCGGGCCGCGAGCACGGCCCGCGAACTCGACGGGGTGGACAGCGTGGTCACCGGCTGCGCGGTCGCGATCGCCGAGACCGGCACCCTCGTCCTGGACGGCTCCCCCGACCAGGGCCGGCGCCGCATCACCCTGATCCCCGACCACCACATCTGCGTGGTGCGCGTCCCGGACCAGGTGGTCGCCTCCGTCCCGCAGGCCCTCGGGCGCCTGGCCCCCGCCCGCCCGCTGACCTGGATCTCCGGCCCGTCCGCCACCAGTGACATCGAACTCGACCGGGTGGAGGGGGTGCACGGGCCGCGCACCCTGGAAGTGGTGCTGATGACCGGGGAGTGAGCGGCGCTTCCGCCCGGGCGGGATGCGGAACCGCGTGACAGGAGCGCTGAACAAGCGCTTAGATAGTCGTCGGACGCCGTTCCCCAGCCAGCCGGAGGCCCCGTTGTTCACGTCCGTCGACGATGTCTCCGCCCGCCTCGCGGAGACCGGGTACCTCGCCTCGCCCGCCGTCGCCACGACCGCCTTTCTCGCCGCCCGCCTGGGCAAGCCGCTGCTGCTGGAGGGGCCGGCCGGGGTCGGCAAGACCGAACTTGCCAAGGCCGTCGCCCAGGTCGCCGGAGCCCGGCTGGTCCGGCTCCAGTGCTACGAGGGCGTCGACGAGTCCCGGGCCCTGTACGAGTGGAACCACGCCAAGCAGCTGCTGCGCATCAGCGCGGGCCGCGGCGAGAGCTGGGACGAGGCCCGCACCGACATCTTCAGTGAGGAGTTCCTGCTGCCCCGCCCGCTGCTCACCGCGATCCGCGGCGAGGAGCCGACCGTCCTGCTGATCGACGAGATCGACAAGGCCGACGTCGAGATGGAGGGCCTGCTGCTGGAGGTGCTCAGCGACTTCCAGGTGACGGTCCCCGAGCTGGGCACGGTCACCGCGACCCGCCGCCCCTTCGTCGTGCTCACCTCCAACGCGGGCCGCGAGCTGTCCGAGGCGCTGCGCCGCCGCTGCCTGTTCCTGCACATCGGGTTCCCGGAGGAGGAGCTGGAGCGGCGGATCGTGACGCTGAAGGTGCCGGGTCTCGGCGCGGCGCTCACCGAGTCGGTGGTCCGGGTGGTCGGGGCGCTGCGCTCGATGGACCTGCGCAAGGTGCCGTCCGTCGCGGAGACCGTCGACTGGGCGCACACCCTGCTGGCCCTGGGCGCGGACACGCTGGACGAGACGGTCGTGCGGGACACCCTGGGCGTACTTCTCAAGCACCAGGACGACGTACTGAAGGCGGCGGCCAAGCTGGACCTGGACGCGCTGTGACCGGTGTCGAGGGCCGGATCACCGGGCTGGTGGGCGCGCTGCGCGAGCACGGTGTGCGGATCGGCACCGGGGAGACGGTCGACGCGGCCCTCGCCGCCGAGGCCCTCGGCTTCACCGACCGGGAGCTCCTGCGGGAGGGGCTGGCCGCGACCCTCCTGCACGGCCCGGCCCAGCGGGCCGTGTTCGACCCGGTCTTCGACCTGTACTTCCCGCGCGGCGTGGGCGGCCCGGAGCAGGCGCCGGCGGACCGGGAGGAGCTGCGCGACCGCCTCGCGCGGGCGCTGGCGGCCGACGACCGGGCGCTGCTGGCCCGGCTGGCCGCGGAGGCCGTCGACGGCTTCGGCGGGTACGGGAGCTCACCGGGGTCGGACGGCTGGTCGGCGCACCAGACGCTCGACCGGCTCCGGCCGCAGACCCTGCTGGCCCGGGTGCGCGCCGACGTACGGGGCCGGGACGGCGGCGCGGGGTTCACGGACCGGCTGCTGGACGACGAGATCAGACGCCGCATCGAGGCGTTCCGGCGGCTGGTCGGCGCGGAGGCCCGGCGCCGGGTCGCCGAGCGGCGCGGACGGGACGAGATCGCCCGGCGGGCCGTCGCCCCGACCGCGGACCGGGTGGACTTCCTGTACGCCCGCCGCGACCAGCTCGCCGAGCTGCGCAGGGTGGTGTGGCCGCTGGCGCGGAAACTGGCGACCCGGCTGGCCGCGCGCCGCCGCCGGGCCGCGCGCGGCACGATCGATCTGCGCCGCACCCTGCGCTCCTCGCTGTCCACGGGCGGGGTGCCGATGCGGCCGGTGCTGCGCAGGCGCCGTCCGGTCCGGCCCGAACTGGTGCTGCTGTGCGATGTGTCGGGCTCGGTGTCGGGGTTCTCGGACTTCACGATGCTGCTGGTGCAGGCGCTGCACGACCAGTTCAGCAAGGTCCGCGTGTTCGCCTTCGTCAACCGGCTCGACGAGGTGACCGGGCTGCTCGCCCACGGCCGGGCCGACCCGGACGGGCTCGGCGCCCGTATCCGCGCGGAGGCCACGCTCACCGGCTGGCACGGCAGCAGCGACTACGGCGTCGCCCTCGGCGAGTTCACCGAGCGGTACGGTGCCGCGGTCGGGCCCCGGACGACGGTGTTCGTGCTCGGGGACGCCCGTACGAACATGAGCGATCCGAACCTGGCCGCCGTCCGGGAACTCGCCCGCCGCGCCCGGCGCGTGCACTGGCTGAACCCCGAGCCGCGGGCCCAGTGGGGCACTGGCGACTCGGCGGCGCCCGCCTACGCCGAGCTGGTCGAGATGCACGAGTGCCGCACGGCCCGGCAGCTCGGTGAGCTGATCGCGCGTCTGCTGCCGGTGTGAGACGGGTTCGCGTGGGGCCGCGGGGCGTGCCCGGCGGCCCCACGCGCGCCCGTGTCAGCTCTTGGCGTACACGTTCGCCATCGTCCCGGCGAAGTCGAACACCACGACCTGTTCGTCTCCCACCACCCAGGCGTCGTGGCCGGGCGCGCAGACGAAGACGTCGCCGGGGCCGACCTCGCTCTCGCCGCCGTCGTCCATCCGCAGGTGCATCCGCCCTTGGACCACATAGCCGTTGTGGTGGACCATGCAGCTCGCGGTACCCGCGATCGGTCCCACGGACTCCGACCATCGCCAGCCCGGTTCGAAGGTGCCCACCGCGAAGTCGAGCCCGGTCAGGTGGAGGGCTTCGAGGTGGCCGCGGGGGAAGTCACGCCGCTCGTCGGGTTTGTCGACCGTCTTCACTTCCAGCATGACGGTGTCCTCCCTTCCGGCCGCTCGGCACGGCCGGGGCCGGCCCCCGCCCCCGGCGGCCTCGGACGGCACCGGCGAACAGACGACGGTGACCGCACCCCACGCCTCCATCGTCGGCCCGCCGTCCGGAAGGCGCCATCCGGAGGCGGCGTCTACCAGCTCCGTCCGGCCCGCAGCAGGAGGTCGTGGACGCGCGCCACGTCGGGGTTGTCCGGGACGCCGGGGCGCTGGACCAGGAAACCGGTGTTGATCGGCGGGTCCTCCGGCGCGAACAGCTCCACGAGCGCACCGGACTCCAGCGCGTCCGCGCACAGATAGCGGGGCAGCACGCTGAACCCGGCGCCCGCGACCACCGCCGCCAGCACCCCGCGCAGGTCCGGCACGGTGACGGCCGCGGTCCAGGACAGGCGCCGGCCGAAGACGTGCCGCCAGTAGCGGCGGGCGATCGGCAGGTCCTCGGCATAGGTGATCAGCGGTACGGAGCGCAGCGCCGCGGGCCCCTCGGCGAGCAGCCGGTCCCGCAGCGGACCGGCCCAGACGGGGGCGGCGGCCAGGACGAACTCCTCGTCGCTGAGCGGCACGGCGTGCAGCGTGCGGCCGCGCGGCCGGGTGGTGGCGATCACCAGGTCGTGGCGGCCCGCGCGCAGTTCGTCCAGCAGTTGATCGGTCAGGCCGGTGGCCACCCGCAGCCGCACGCCCTCGGCGACCAGCGGGGCGAGGGCGGGCAGGACGGCGCTGCACAGGAACTCGGCGGGCCCGGCGAGGTGGACGGGCTCCGCGCGGGCGCCCTCCGGCGCATGGGGACCGGCCACGCCGGCCAGCTCGTCCAGGGGTCCGGCGATCCGGGCGGCCAGTCCGTCGGCCACGGGCGTCGGCGCGACCCCGCGCGGCAGCCGCTCGAACAGCTCCCGGCCGCTCTGGCGTTCCAGTGCGCGCATCTGCGTGGTCACCGTCGGCTGCGACAGGCCCAGCAGACGGGCGGCGCCGGTGAAGGAGCCGGAGCGGTAGACGGCGAGAAAGGTGCGCAGCAGGTTCAGGTCGAGCGGGAGGGAGGGCGGCGGGGCGGAGGAAATAGCAGGGGACGAGGCACGGGACGGGGCAGATGACGTGGCACGGGGCGGGGCAGGGTCAGGGGTCTCCACTCGTCCGAGTATTCACCGGGACCTGTTCCCCGCCACCCATAGGGGTTCCGATGTCGGGCATTGGATCCTTCATTGGTTTCCTGTGGGTCGCCTCGCCTACGTTCGTACCGAAGAAGCAGGCACCTGAAAGAAGAGATCCATGTCGAAGATCCTTTTCGTACTGACCGGCGCCGACCTGTGGACGCTCGCCGACGGCACCCGACACCCCACCGGCTACTGGGCCGAGGAGGTCGTGGTGCCCTACCGCGCCGTCAAGGCGGCGGGCCACCAGGTCGTCGTGGCGACGCCGGGCGGTGTGGTGCCGCCGGTCGACCGCGCGAGCCTGGCCGCCGAGGTCAACGGCGGCCAGGACAGGGCCGACGAGATCGCGCGCGCCGTCGCGGAGATCGCCGAGCTGCGGGAGCCGGTGAAGGTGGCCGAGGTGGACCTCGGTGACTTCGCCGCCGTGTTCTACCCGGGCGGGCACGGCCCCATGGAGGACCTGGCCGTGGACGCCGACTCGGGCCGGCTGCTCGTCACGGCCCTGGACTCGGGCAAGCCGCTGGCCGTGGTGTGCCACGGTCCGGCCGCGCTGCTCGCGGCGGTGCGGGCCGACGGCTCCAACGCCTTCGCCGGCTACCGGGCCGCGGCCTTCACCAACGAGGAGGAGACCCAGGGCGGCCTCGCCGGACAGGCCAAGTGGCTGCTCCAGGACCGGCTGACCGACGCGGGCGTCGACGTGCGGCCGGGCGAGCCGTGGGCCCCCCACGTGATCGTCGACCGGAACCTGATCACCGGCCAGAACCCGGCCTCCTCGGCCCCGGTCGCCGAGGAGCTTTTGAAGCTGCTGGGCTGACCCGGCCGCGGGCGCGGAGAATTTCCCGGTCGCCGGGTGCAACCTCGTCCGGGGTCGGACGTCTGTCCGGGTGGAGGCCTCCACTTCGACCCACGTCCGACCCCGAGCGACCGAAGGAACCCA
The DNA here is from genome assembly GCF_040704065.1 of Streptomyces sp. NPDC047869. NCBI lineage: Bacteria > Bacillati > Actinomycetota > Actinomycetes > Kitasatosporales > Streptomycetaceae > Streptomyces > Streptomyces sp. NPDC047869. The sequence goes on along the minus strand of NZ_JBEYRK010000056.1, from coordinate 7,369 downwards.
TGTCCGCACAGCAACTCCCCCGCCCCGGCCGCAAGCGCAGGCTGCGCACCGTCCTTGGGGTCTCCGCCGTCGGCGCGGCCCTGGCCGTGGGCGGCACCATGACCGCCCAGGCGGTGCAGGGCGACGCCCGGCCCGCCTCCCACTCCGGCGCCACCACCGCGCCGTCGCCCGCGGGCGGCCACGCGACGCCGTCCCCCGTACCGTCCCCGACCCGGCCGCCGACGTCGAAGCCCGTCCCCTCGCCTTCGCAGCCGCCCACGGTCGCCCCGACCCCCGTGCCGTCCAGCCCGCACAGGCCGACCCCCGTGCCGTCGGTGCCGGGCACCAGGGCCCCCTCCCCCGTGCCGTCCCCCACGCGTCCGGGCACCCCGGCGCCCGCTCCGGCCCCGCACCACGGCCACCGGACGGCGTCGCCGAGTCCCGTCCCGGCGAGCCGGCTCGCCACGCCCGCGCCGGTTCGGCGGCACCACTGAGGCAGCGCCGGTGTGCGGGGAGCCGCCCCATGCGGCTGCCCGCGCACCGGCCGGGAGATCCATGACGACAGCCACACCCCCGGCGGCGCCCCTGCCCTGGGGCCCGTCCCACGCCCCGGCCCGCGGGCGGAGCCGCCCGGCACCCCGGCTCGCGCTCCTGCGTGCCCGTCTCCTCGCCCGCGTCCGCGCCGGGGGCCCGGCCGCCCCGGCACCGGCCGGCGGCGGCACCGGCATCGGCGCACTGGGGCCGGCCGCCGCCGAGACCCCGCCGGGCATCGAGGAGTTGTACCACCACCGCAGGCTCTCCCTGGTGCGCCTGGCGGTGCTGCTCGTCGACGACGTGCCCACGGCCGAGGACGTCGTGCAGGACGCCTTCACCGCGCTGTTCCGCCGCCACGGCCACCGCCTCGGCTCGCTCGACGACCCGGAGGCGTATCTGCGGACGAGTGTCGTCAACGGCGCCCGCTCGGTGCTGCGGCGGCGCAGGACCGTACGGGCGCACACCCCCGAACCCGAGCGGCACGTGCCCCCGCCGGAGGAGGACGTCCTGCTGCACGAGGACCACCGGGAGGTGCTGGCGGCCCTGCGGACGCTGACCCCGCGGCAGCGCGAGGTCCTGGTGCTGCGCTACTGGTCGTACCTGACCGAGGCCCAGATCGCGGCGACGCTGGGCCTGTCGCGGGGCGCCGTGAAGTCCACGGCCAGCAGGGCCCTGGACGCCCTCGGCCGACGTCTGGAGGGTCTGCGATGAACGACTCCGCCACCGGTACCGCACCGACGCGGGTCGAGGAACGGCTGCGGGCCGCCCTGGCCGCACGCGCCCAGTCCGTCGGCCCGGCCGACCTGCGGCCACCGCGCCCGCCGTCCGCCGCGACGCGCTCCCGCCCGCTGCCGGTACGCCGTATCGCCGCGGGACTGCTCGCGCTGGCCGCGGTGGCGGCCCTGGTCTTCCTCACCGTCCGGGACGACCGGCCCCGCCCGGCCGAGCCGGCCCGCTCCCCCCGGCCCACGACGGGCACCCCGACACCGGTGCCGACCACCGCCCCGCCGTCGCCGGCCCGGCCGTCACCGAGCAGCCCGGGCAGCCCGGGCAGCCCGGGCGTCCCGGCACCCTAGCGCCCGGCGGCAACGCCGGGCACAGGTCTGTCCGCGTCCGGGCTCCGGGACGACTAGGTTGGGCCGCATGAGCAACCTTGACCGCGCGCCGGTACCGAGTGTGTGCGGCGGCCGCGGATTCGTCGTCGCCGAGCCCGTCCGTGAACTGCTGAGCCCTCGCCGAGTGAAGCTGGGCGAGTCGACCGAGGTGCGCCGGCTGCTGCCGAACCTGGGCCGGCGCATGATCGGCGCCTGGGCCTTCGTCGACCACTACGGCCCCGACGACATCGCCGACGAGCCCGGTATGCAGGTCCCGCCGCACCCGCACATCGGGCTGCAGACGGTGAGCTGGCTGCACGAGGGCGAGGTGCTGCACCGCGACTCCACCGGCAGCCTCCGGACCATCGGCCCCCGGCAGCTGGGCCTGATGACCTCGGGCCGGGCGATCAGCCACTCCGAGGAGAGCCCCAGATCCCACGCGCGCTTCCTGCACGGAGCGCAGCTGTGGGTCGCGCTCCCCGACGAACACCGCCATACGGAGCCGAAGTTCGAGTACCACGCCGAGCTGCCCCAGGTGACGGCCCCCGGTCTGACCGCCACCGTGATCCTCGGCGACCTCGACGGAGCGTCCTCCCCCGGTACGGCGTTCACCCCGATCGTCGGCGCCGACCTCGAACTCACCCGCGGCGCCGACGTACGCCTGCCCCTGAACCCCGACTTCGAGTACGGGGTGCTGGCCATGTCCGGCGAGGTGCACGTGGACGGCGTACCGGTGCTGCCGGGCTCGATGCTCTACCTCGGCTGCGGCCGCACCGAACTCCCCCTGCGCGCCGAGTCGGACGCCGGGATCATGCTGCTGGGCGGCGAACCGTTCGCCGAGGAGCTGATCATGTGGTGGAACTTCGTCGCCCGCACCCAGGCGGAGATCGAGCAGGCCCGCGAGGACTGGGCGACGGGCACCCGCTTCGGCGAGGTGAAGGGCTACGACGGCGCCCCGCTGCGCGCGCCCGAGCTGCCCGCGGTGCCGCTGAAGCCGCGGGGACGGGTGCGCTGACCCGCGCGGGCACGGAGCCCTCGCCGGCCGAACCACGGCGCGGCGACCACCATCAGCAGGTCCACGTCCAGGGTCTTCTCCCGCAGCGCCCGGAGCCCGGCCCAGCCCGGCTCCCAGCCGCCGGTCGCGTAGGCGGCCGCGAACAGCGTGCCCCAGGTCCAGGCCGGTGCCCCGGACAGGTAGAGGGGCAGCGCGATCAGGAGCAGCACCAGCGCGGCGGCCGCCCAGCGGGCCTCGGGCAGGGCGAGGATCCGGGTGCGGCGGCGGGGCGCTCCGGTGTCCGGGACGGTACCGGGCGGCGCCGGTCGAGTGAGAGTGGATCACATCGGCGCGGGTCCTTCGTGGTGGGCGGGGTCCGACCTCGCCACCGCAACAGGAATAAATGAAGACTCATTCATGTGTTCATTCGTGGTGCCGCTACCATGAGCGCATGGGTCATGGAGCCGCACAGCCGTCAGGACACGTCCCGCGCAGGAGCCTGGACGCGGCCGGTGCCGCCAAGGTGGCCACCACCCTCCAGGCGCTGGCGACCCCCTCGCGGCTGCTCATCCTGTCCCGCCTGCGCGAGGGCCCGCTGCCCGCTACCGAGCTGGCCGCCGAGGTCGGCATGGAGCAGTCGGCCTGCTCCCACCAGTTGCGCCTGTTGCGCAACCTCGGCCTCGTCGTCGGCACCCGCAAGGGCCGCTCGATCGTGTACTCCCTGTACGACAACCACGTCGCGGAACTCATCGACCAGGCCATCCACCACGTCGAGCACCTGCGCCTCGGCCTGGCCGACGCCGCCGCCCGCACCGAGCCGGAGCCGGAAGGGGCGGGTCTGACAGGCGCCTGACCGGCGGATCCGGGGCGGCTTCGGCGATCCGGCGGTCGTCGAGTCAGGCGCGGTCGTCCTCGCCGGGTCGGCCCGCTCGGTCGCGGCCGCCCGCCGGTGTGCGCGCGGGGGGCGGGCACTCCACACTGGTGCTGAGCGGTAGGGCCGGGCCGACCTGAGAGAAGGAACGCCATGCTGGAAAGAGCCCAGGACGCGCCTCCGGGAGTGGACGCGGTCAAGGCGATCGGCACGGTGACGAAGGACGACTACGAGGCCGTGATCGAGCCGCTCCTCGACGAGGCACGCAGGGAGGGCCGGCGCATCCGGCTCCTGTGGGAGTGCGGCCCGGAGTTCAGGTCGTACAGGCCGGCGGCCGGGTGGGAAGACCTCAAGGTGGGCATCGGCTCCATGCGCCTGTTCGAGGGCTGCGCGGTCGTCAGCGACATCCGCTGGATCCGGGAGTCGACCCGGCTCGCGAGCTTCCTGATGCCCTGTCCGGTACGCGTCTACGGCTGCGCGGACCGCGAGGAGGCGCTGCGCTGGCTCACTTCGCTGCCCGAAGGTCCCGGCGTCTCCCACCGGCTCCGGTCCGAGGCCCGGGTCGTCGTGATCGAGGTCGATCAGCCGCTGCGCGTCCAGGACTTCGACGCGCTGGCGCAGACCGTCGACAACTGGCTCGCCACCCATGAAGCACTGGCCGGCGTGGTGGTGCACGCGCGCGCCTTCCCGGGCTGGGAGAACTTCCGGAGCCTGCTCCGGCACGTGCGGTTCGTCCGGGACCACCACCGGAGGGTCAAGCGGATCGCGCTGGCCGCCGACAGCAGGTTCGCCGAACTCGCACCCCATCTCGCGAACCACTTCGTCCGGGCCGAAGTACGGCGGTTCGAGTACGCCGAGCTCGAGGACGCCGTCGCCTGGGCCTCGGGCCCTCCCGGCCGCGACCCCGCGGCCACGGCCCCGGGCACCAGCGCGGCGGACTGACCGCCGGGGCCGTTCGGTCCGGCTCCGGGTACGGGCGGCGCACGACGTGGGCCGGGCCGGCGCGTCACGGGCGTGCGGCGGTCGGCGACCGCGCGGCGTGCCGCTGGCGCCGGCCGGACCTGACCGCGCCCGGGTGGGCGGGGTGCCGAAGCGTGCGTTGTCGGTGCGGTGCGCTTCACTGTGCGGCATGGAGCTCACCCAACCCGCCCTGCACGACCTGCTGGACCGACTCGGGCCGGAAGCCGGCCACATGTACCTGCCCGGCGATCTGGACGTGCAGGCACTGACCGACCTGCTCGGCGACAGGTACGGCACCCCGCGCACCCTCGTCCTCGACGGCTTCACCGATCCGACGGTCGACGAGTCCAGGGGCGCGGCCCTCCTCGTCCCCTTCCAGGACCGGGCCGTGACCATACGGGCCTGGGCGTACGGGGACCAATGGGTCGCCACCGGTACGGCCCTGGACGCCGAGGGGGCCGAGCGGCCGGTGCTGGCGGTGGCTCCCCGGGAGGTGCCGCAGCCCCTGGCGGTCTTTTCCGACGAGGACGGCGAGAACGTCGACTGGCTGGAGCGCCTCAAGGAGATCACCGGCTGGAACCAGCCCGACGAGCGGCCGGACGTGGACTGGGCGGAACTGGAATCGCGTCTGGGCACCGCGCTGCCGGCCGACTACAAGCGCATGGTCGAGACGTTCGGCGTGGGCGGCTTCGACGGATATCTGGACCTGAACCAGGAGCCGTGGACGAGCCTCCGGGAGGACGGTCTGCTCATCTGGGCGGGCACCGAGGCCGAGGACCTGTACTGCTGGCGGACCGACGGCGACGACCCCGACCAGTGGCCGGTCGTGGTCCGGTCCTTCGACAACACGAGGGACCTCCTCTTCGACCGCGGGACCGCGCGGTTCGTCTGCCACGCCCTCGCGGACCCGCTCCATCCCTACACGCTGGCCCGCTACTTCGACACCCACTGGTTCATGAACTACCGCGTGTCATGACCTGGATACGTGCACACGGCCGGTAGTTCACCCGCGCTTCGCCGGCGCCTGGTGATCTGGTCCCCGTCGGACCGTTTCCGATCACCTGACGCCTCAAGGAGCCATTCCATGCACAGAGCCACCCGCCGTCGCCTCACGGTCGCGACCGCGCTGGTCACCGCCACCACCGCCGCCGTGGCCGTCACCAGCGCCGCCGGCGCCTCCGGCGGCACGGAGCAGGCGCGGAACGCGATCCAGGGCGGGAAGGCGAAGAACGTCATCCTGCTGATCGGCGACGGCATGGGCGACTCGGAGATCACCCTCGCCCGTGACTACACCGTGGGCGCCAACGGGCGCCTGAACATGGACAGGTTCCCGCTCACCGGCGCCTACACCACCTACGCCGTGCACGCCGACGGCACCCCGGACTACGTCACCGACTCCGCCGCCAGCGGCACCGGCTGGGCCACCGGTGTGAAGACGGTGAACGGCCGTATCTCCAAGACCCCCGGCACGGACAAGCCGGTGAAGACCCTGCTGGAGCTGGCGCAGAAGAGCGGTTACGCCACCGGCGACGTCACCACCGCCGAACTCACCGACGCCACCCCGGCCGTGCTCGCCTCCCACGCCACCGACCGCTCCTGCCAGGGACCGGCCGACATGGCCAAGTGCCCTGCCGACACGATCGCCGCCGGCGGTCCGGGCTCGATCGCCGAGCAGGAGGTCAACCACAAGGTCGACGTCCTCTTCGGCGGTGGCAGGCAGCGCTTCGACCAGGCCGTCACCGACGGCAGGTACAAGGGCCTGACGGTCACTCAGCAGGCGCAGAGGCTGGGCTACCAGGTCGTCACGGACAACGCGTCCATGAAGGCGGCCAAGTCGGGCAAGCCGGTCCTCGGCCTCTTCGCCCCGGGCAACGTGGCCACCGAGTGGACCGGCAAGGCGGCAGCGGTCGGCGGCACGGCCCCGCAGCGGTGCGTCACCTCCAACCCGAACCGCCCGGCCACCACCCCCAGCCTCGCCGACTCCGCCACGAAGGCGATCGAACTGCTGGAGGCCAAGCAGCGGGCCAAGCACTCCAAGCAGGGCTTCTTCCTGCAGATCGAGGGCGCCTCGATCGACAAGCAGGACCACGCCGCCGACCCGTGCGGCCAGATCGGTGAGACCGCCGCGTTCGACCGCGCGGTGAAGGTGGCCCGCGCCTACGCGGCCAAGCACCCCGGCACCCTGGTCGTCACCACCGCCGACCACGGCCACACCAGCCAGATCGTGCCGCTGGAGGCCACCCCGCCCGGCCTGTCCTCCACCCTGGTCACCGACGAGGGCCAGCAGCTCAAGGTCAACTACTCGACCAACACCCCCGGCCAGTCCCAGGAGCACACCGGTACCGAGGTCCGGATCGCCGCCCAGGGCCCGCTGGCCTACCGGGTCCTCGGCGTCACCAACCAGACGGACCTGTTCGCCACGGTCCGCGAGGCACTGCGCCTGCACTGAGCCCGCGCGGCCGCGGCGGAGCGCGACAACTCCCCCGCGGCGACGTCCCCATGAGGGCGTGCCGTCCGGCCGACGGCACGCCCTCCCGGCGTCCCGGGGCCACGCACGGCGAGCGGAGCCCGGCATGCAAACATTTGATCTATCCATAGGAAAGTCATTAAGGTCAGGCTCCAGCCCCCCGCTCAGGCGATCACTCAAGCCGAGTGACGGCGCAGGGGCCCGCCCACCGACGTGCCCGGCAGGCGGCCGAAGGAGCAAGGAGACCGTCCCTAGTGGCGTCCCACCGTCGACCCAAGCAGCCCAGCCGCACGCGTGTCACCGTGCTGACCACCGCGGCGGCCGCCGCCGTCGCGCTGAGCGCGAACGCCGCCAACGCCGCCCCGAGCGAGAAGCTCGGCAAGGACGAGGTCAAGGCGAAGGTCGACAAGCTCTACGAGCAGGCGGAGCAGGCCACCGAGAAGTACAACGGGGCCAAGGAGAAGCAGCAG
>NZ_JBEYRK010000055.1:0-27570 GCF_040704065.1 Streptomyces sp. NPDC047869 | reverse complement strand
ACCCGTCCGCGTTGAAGTTGTGGATCACATCTCTGACCCGGTCCGGGCTGGTGAACGTCACTTCGGCGATCTTCGCCACGGGCATGCCCTGGGCGGATAACAGCACCATCTGGGCCCGCCGCCAGGTCACCACCGAACCGGTGCCCCTACGGACGATCCGCAGTAACCGCCTGCCCTCGTCGTCATCGATCTCCCGGACCTGCACACGTTCAGCCACGCGATCATTCTGGCCGTCCGGCGCCGCGCAGGACAGCAACAGAGTGACGCCTCATCGCAGGGCGAACGTTGCTTGATGCGGCACTAGAGATGGGCGAGGGTGAGCAGGGCCTGGCGGCCGGCGCTCAGGCGCCGCCAACGGGAGCCGATCGCGCGGCGGTGCCGCCGCAACGCTGCGTGAGGAAGCGGAGGTCAGAGCTGGACACGTCGACGCCCGACAGGTAGAAAAGCACAGGAAGCCTCTGGTGGAGACGGTTCTCTGGACCGAAAAACCCTCTACCAGGGGCTTCACCACGTCATCAGCCCAACCTCCGCACTATCGAGGCAGGTTGGAAAGGGCTCCATGGCTTCCGAGAAGTGGCGGATCGACCCAATGCCGACTGATCCGATCGCGCCATCGGGCCGCTACCCATCATTCACGCTTTTTTGATAAGGCGTTCAACCACGCTTCCGCACTCGCAGGGGCGCTATCACGCCAAGCCGAATGGAGAACGTGACCACTGCGCTTGGTCGACCAGGCCAGGAGTGGTGAGAAGGGCTTCGGGTCTTGCCGTGTTTCGGTCTTGTTTGCCATATCTCATTGATCGCCAGGCCGAACTGATCGAGCATCACCTGGGCCGGCCTCCACTTCGAACGCTCAGGTGATTCATCATGCATACACACGCGCGAAGATCTGTCATAGCTGTCCTCGCCATGGTCTTACTGGCTGTGGCGGGTGTGGTTCCGTCGTGGGCAGCACCCCAGCAAAACCCGCCCACCATGTCGACCACTGCGGTGGCCCAGTCCAAACCCCGTACCGCCGCAGACCTGCCCAAGCCGCCCAAGGCCATGACACTGGCCGACCGACGCAAGCAGATCGCCAAGACCCGGCTCGACCGCTCTCCCATCAGTGACTTCATAGAGGCACCTGGACGGAAGCCGACCAGCAAGCCGGCCCGACCCGACGGCCACGACGCCGAGCGCGGTCCCGCCGCTCAGTCATCAAATGCCGTCCGTCCCCGCACAGCGGCCGCCCCCGAGAATCCGACCTGGGTGTCGTCCTCGGCCACGGCCTATCCGGGCCTGCTGTCCATCGGCGGGCATGTGAAACTGCCCAAGCGCGGGTCGTCGTACAGCGGGATGTGGTTCTACGTCCTGGACGAGGCGGGCAACTTCGTCATTCAGCAGGAGATCAAGAAGTCGACGGACGATCCCAGCGGCGACACACCCGCCACCGGGGCTTGGTGTTACGACTGGTGGTCGAGTAATTCCTATCCCACTGACGAGTGCTTCTGGTGGGCCAACAATGCTCTGGGTGGGCCCCTCAAGGATGGAAAGAAGTATTACGCGTGGGTGTTCCTGAACAGCCCTGACGGATCGTCCAGTCCAGAGGGGACGACCTCGCCGCTGGTGGAAGCGTTCTACACCCCGGTCATTCCCGGTGCTCAGGCCGGCATCTGCACGTGTTACGCGCAGGCGCACCGTGCCGACCCGGTCAACACGGCGACCGGCATGTTCTACGAACAGCTCACCGACGCCTCTCTGGTGAGCGCCGGTGTTCCCCTCGCCCTGGAGCGCACCTATCGCTCGGATTCGACCGTCACCGGCCTCCTCGGGCGTGGCTGGTCGACACCGTTCGACGCGAGTCTGGCGGTCGCGTCAGGCAAGGTGACGTACCGGGCGGACGACGGAGCGTCGTTCGTGTTCACGCAAGCCAGTGACGGTACGTATACGGCTCCCGCCGGATCGGCGGCCAAGCTGGTCAAGGGGACCAGCACTTACACGCTGACCACGCCGGACCACATCAAGCGGACCTTCGACAACGGTGGACTGCTCACCGCCGTGGTGGACAAGGCGGGCAAGGGTCTGAGTCTGACGTACGCGTCAGGGAGGCTCACGTCCGTCAAGGACGCCGCCGGCCGTACCACCTCCTTCACGGTCGGTGGTGACGGGCTGTTGTCCAAGGTGGCTCTGCCCGACGGCACTTCGGTGTCGTACGGCTACGCCGGCGGCCTGCTGACCTCGGTGACCGACCCTGCGGGCAGGACGTCGTCCTACGCGTACGGCACCGACAAGCGGCTGGCCTCCTACACCGACCCGGCGGGCGGCAAGGTCGCCAACTCCTACGACACTTCGGGCCGGATCAAGTCTCAGACCGACCAGAACGGCAAGACGACCGCGTTCACCTGGGACAGCAAGAGCGAGTCGCACACCACGGCGCCCGACGGTGGCGTGTGGACCGATGTCTACGCCGGCAACGTCCTGATGGAGACGATCGACCCGTACGGCAAGAGCGTCAGCTACGACTACGACCGCTACCTGCACCCCGTCGCCATCACCGACCAGCGTGGCAACACCACTTCCATGACCTACGACAGCGCCGGGCGGATGCTCACCCGTAGCGCGCCGTCGGCGCTGGGTTACTCGGAGAGCTGGACCTACGACTCGGCCGGCAACATCACCAGCCACACCGACGGCCGCGGCAACAAGACGACGTACACATACAACTCCTCGAACCAACTGACGTCCGCCACCGACCCGTTGAACGGTAAGACCGCCTACACCTACACCGGGCTCGGCTCCATGGAGACCGTGACCACCCCGCGCGGCAAGACCACCACCTACGGGTACGACGCGGCGGGTAACCGAACCTCGGTCACCACCCCGCTGAAAGAGAAGACGACCTTCACGTACGACAAGGCCGGCCGTGTCCTGACCAAGACAGACCCGCGCGGCAACGTCTCAGGCGCCGACCCGGCCGCCTTCACCACGACGTACACCTACGACGGCCGTGGGCTGCTCAGTTCGGCCATCGACCCGCTGGGTCACACCACGGCCTACGAGTACAACGGCGCAGAGCAGCTGACGTCCGTACGGAACCCGGCGGGCGACAACAGCACGTTCGCCTACGACGACGCCGGAAACCTGACCCGCGCCACCGACCCCTCCAACGCCTTCGTCAGCCGCGTCTACGACGCGAGCGGACGCCTCGCCTCCGAGACCAACGAGGCCGGCGGCAAGACCACCCACACGTACGACAAGGTCGGCCGCCTGCTGAGCAGTGTCTCGCCGCGCGGAAACGTATCCGGCGCCGACCCGGCCGCCTACACCACGAGTTACACCTACGACGCCGCCGGGAACCGCACCGCGGTCACCGGGCCCACGGGGGCGTCCACGACGACGACCTACGACGCGATCAACCGGCCGCTCGTGGTCACCGACCCGCGCAAGAGCACCACGAGCTACACGTACGACGCGAACGACAACGTCACCAAGGTCACGGATGCCGCGTCCAAGACGGTCATCTCCGTATACGACAAGAACAACCGGCTCACCAGCAGCACGAACCAACTGACCAAGACCACCGCGTACGCGTACGACGCCGACGGCAACCTGCTCAGCCGCACCTCCCCACTGGGCGGCAAGGAAAGCTGGACCTACGACGCGGACGGGCGGCAGGCCACCGCTGTCGACCCCCGCGGCAACGTCACCGGCGCCGACCCGGCCCAGTACACGACCACCTACGGCTACGACCCGGCCGGCAATCCCACCACGGTCACCGACCCGCTCGGGGGTGTGACGACCACCGCCTACGACGCGGTGAACAACGTCGTCAAGCAGACCGACGCCGACAGACGCCCCACCGACTACGGCTACGACAAGCTCGACCACCTCACCGAGGTCACCGCTCCCGGCGGCGCGAAGACCGCCTTCACCCGTGACAGCACCGGCAACGTCACCACGCGCACCGACGCCAACGACCACGTCACCACTTACGGCTACGACACGGCCCACCGCCTCACGTCCGTCAGCGATCCGCTGAAGCGCGAGACGACCTACGAGTACGACGCCGAGAACAACGTCACCAAGAAGACCACACCGCGCGGGAACACCGGCTACACCTACGACCCGCGCGGCCTGCTCACCAAGGTCGACTACTCCGACTCCACACCGGATGTGACGTTCGGCTACGACGCAGCCGGACAGATGACCGCCCGCGCCAACTCCAAGATGTCCGAGGACTTCGTCTACGACGCGCTGGGCAACCTCACCAAGACCCGCGGTTTCGCGTACACCTACGACGCCGCCGGGCAGATGCTCACCCGCAAGTACGCCGACGGCAACACGATCACCTACACCCACGACAACGACGGCCGCATCGCCACCATGGCGGCCGACGGCAAGACCACCACCTACACCTGGGACGCGGCCGGCAACCTCACCAAGTCCGCGCTGCCCAACACCGAGACCGAAGACCGCACCTACGACCGCGCGGGCCGTCTCACCGCCGTCACCTCAGCCAAGGCTGGCACCACGGTCACCAAGACCGCGCTCACCCTCTCGGCCGCGGGCCTGCCCTCTCACATAGACGTCACCAGGGCCAGCATCGGAGGCGGCGGCTACGACCTCACCTACGACACGACCGGCCGCCTCGCCACCGGCTGCGCACCCCAACCGTGGATCACCGGCTGCCCCACCACCCGCACCACGTCCTACAGCTACGACAAGGTCGGCAACCGCCTGACCTCCACTCTGGGCACCACCTCGACCAGCTACGCCTACGACGCGGCCGACCAGCTCACCTCGAGCACCACCGGCTCCGCGATCACCGCGTACGGCTACGACGACGAGGGCAACCAGACCAAGGCGGGCGACGACACCTTCACCTACGACCTCGCCGGTCAGATCTCCGCCGCCACCGTCGCAGGCGCCGCCTACACCTACGACCACGACGCCGAGGGCAACCAGGTCACCGCCAGCAAAGACGGCACGGTCACCAACCGCACCCAGTGGGACCCGAACGCCCCGCTGCCCATCCTGGCCAGCGAGTACGACAGCGCCTGGGCCCTCAAGCAGTCCTACCGCTACGACCCGCTCGGCCAGCCCACCGCCACCGCGACCGGCACCGGTTCACTCTTCTACTACCACCACGACACCCAAGGCTCCCCGGTCGACGTCACCGGCAACACCGGCACCCTGTACCAGCGCTGGTCCTACGACTCCTTCGGCACCCGCGTCCTGGCCACCGCCACCAGCGGCGCCCCCGCGAGCACCCCCTCCTACACCGGCGCCCGCTACGAGACCACCACCGGCAACCTCGACCTCCACGCCCGCCAGTACAACACCGGCACCGGCCGCTTCACCCGACCCGACCCCGCCACCCGCGACCAGGCGACGCCTTACGTCTCCCCGTACGCCTACGCCGACAACACCCCCAGCCTGCTGACCGACCCCAGCGGTCTGACCCCCGCCGACCCCGACGACGAGCACGTACACAACCTCGGCCAAGTCCTCGGAATCTTCGGCAACGCCTTCGTCGACGTCTTCAAGTCGCCGTTCGTGTTCATGGGGGACGTACACGACGCCTTCACCGGCGAGAACGGCGGCGCCGGCGGCTTCGTCGACAAGTACCTCCCCGTCCGCCCCGCCTACCGCCTCTACCGCGCCGAGAGCATGCTCCGCGACCAGGGCTGCGACGCCCTGGCCGACCAGTACGCGGACGCTGCAGAGGAACTCACCCAGCAGATCGCCATCACCGGGGTCGGCGGGCTGACCGGCTGGCGACGGCAGGCATACGAAGCCGAAACGTCCATCCTCGGAGCCGAGGGTCTGCCAAAGAAGCCCAGCGGTGGCGGCCTGTTCTTCCACGGTTCCGACGTAAAATCGTTGGTCGACATCCTCAACAAGGGACTGGACGCTTCCGCGGCGGCCGCCGGCCACACCGACGGCCCCGGAGGGTTCTTCCTCGCCACCCATTACGACGACGCGATGTTCTTCGCGCTCCGGAGCGCAGGACAGAAGGGTATTATCAAGATAAAGATCACGGACACCGCGATGAGCCAGCTCGAAAATGCTGGATCCGTGACACGGAAGATTCCAGAATCGCCGAAGTCGCCGAGATTCCAAGGCTACGAGTTCCACATCCCCCCGACCGCATTCGAACTGTTCAATCGCCTTCGACGGGAGGGTGAAATTGAAGTATCACCCTGACGACATCGCCGAACTCGATACGGTGAGTTACTTGCGAAGGCGTGAGAGTCAGTTCTTCCGCTCAGGCGCCTACGACGCGGTCGAACTGGCGGGAATGATCGCCACCGAGGCTCTGACTCTGGGTGTGGAGACAGTTCAGATTCAGTCCGAGGGGGATTGGCTGATCGTGACCGCTGACAAGGACTGGCTGGAACCCTACGGCCAAGAGGCGTTTCACACGATCACTCCGTTCCCGGAGGCCGGAGTCAACAGCATGCTGGCGGAAGTTCTCGCCGTAGCCTTCTCGGCGGCCGCGATCACCATCACGCGCGCCGGATCCACTGTGATCAAGGGGGAGGGAGCGCCCCTCTCATCACGGGTCGGCCAGAATGCAGTAAGGGCATTCGCCTTCCGGCGCCAGCGCGAGATTTAACACTCGGCATGGCCTCGACGCGCGGTCGCACGAACCACCGAGTTCACACGACCGCGCGTCGAGCCGTGGAGACCTGCTCCCCTCCGGCACAGAGGGAGGCCGCGACGTTTGCTACGGTCCGAGTCCAGCAACAGCCGGCCGTGATCACGCAGCTCCCGGACGGCGGGTCCGTGCATCGGCGTCGTGGGCCGGGGTGATGACATGCGCCACCGTCGAGCGTGGGCACATTTCCAGAAGTACGGCGCTCCAGCCAGAATCCGGTCCAGCCAAACGCTTCAGCGTTCAGCACGCCGTCGTCGGGCCTCCGGCCGCCGCGTCGACCCACAGGCCATTCCGGTTCGCCACTCCCCCACGCTCAGCGGCCACGCATGACTGCGCCGCACCGCTCATTGAAGAGCGAGTCGGGGCGCGTCGACAACGGAGAAGGCTCTGACCCACGGCCACGGCCACGAGCGCTTCAAAGGCACAGAACAGCAAACCCCGACACCGTCAACGCTCAATGGACGCCAAGTCTCCCACCTGAGCCATCGGCTACGCCCTGGACCACATGGACGCCAGGAGACCGTTCCGCCTACCCGTGCCATGCAGCGCCGCGGCGTGCTCCCCTGCTGACGCCATACTCCAAGCTCCGGACCACGTGCGGACCAACTCGGCTTCGTATCGGGCGACTCCAGTCGTTTCCGCAGGTCAGTAGCAGATAATGCTGTGTACCACCAGCAGACGAAGAATCTTCTGGTCTCGTACTCGCCGAAGAAGCTGGGATTCTTCTAGACACATGCGAAAAGGCGCCTGACCTGGGTTTTCACCCGTCAGGCGCCTTTCGTGCAACCCGCTCTCGACCGGGCCCGGCTTGCGCGCTAACTCCCAATTCCTCCCACGACTGGACCCCTCCTGACCAGTGCTTCCGGACCAGTCACGGACCAAACCCTCGGTTCAGCCCTCGGGTACGTCACCGCGGATCGGAATACGTTGCGCCGGGGCCGTACCAAGGCGGGCGTGACCGTGGCGAAGGCACCAGCCAGGGTGCGGCGGGTGTTCCCTGGGGTGCGCTCCCATCTTTGCTCGATGTATTCGTGCGCCAGGTCGTACCACGTGGTTGGCTGCTTGGTGGCCCGCAACTCGGATGCCAGCAGACCGGTGTGCTCATCAAACGGATCACGCCTGATTATGGCTGACGGTCTTCCAACTACCGCCGTACACATCCGAGTTCAACCCGGTCGAGAGCGTGTGGTAGCACCTGAAGAGGTCGCCGGCCAACCTCACCAAGCACAGTCAACGCCGTGGCGATGTCCTCGCCGGTGCCGTGCGGCCGACGCAGCTCGTCGACGAAGATAGTGATGTCGGCGAGGGTCCACCACATCCGATACAGCGCGATGCCGACCGGTGTGGCTATGCGGCCGGTGAGCCGGGTGTAGTGCGCCAGCACGTTGTTCTCGCCGCGGTCCGGCTCCTGACCGAGCATGTCGGCCAGGGCCGTGGTAAGCATCCACAGCTCTCGTTCCGGTGGAGCGATCTGCACGGTGCCCCAGTCGATGAGCCACCGTCCGGCCGGGGATCGCATGATGTTGCCGGGATGCGGTTCGCCGTGTGTGACCACCCAGTTCGCCTCGGTGCCACGGACCGTGTTGACGTATCGGTCGAAGTCGGCGAGCCACTCTTGGATGCGTCCGGCGTGCGCGGCGAGCAACTGAACGAGGCCGCGCCGTCCGTCACGAACGCCCCGAGCCCGTTGTCAATCAGCCGGTTCACATCGCGTGCAACGACACGCTCGGAGATGGCGCCCCGCGTGAGGGTGTAGGCGATCACCGTGCGGGTGTGCGCGGGCGGATGCCCGGGGCGTGCATCCGGTGACGGTCTCCGCTCCCTGCGCATGAGGCAGCCACCGTGCAACTCTCCATGGTGAACGGGCAGTCCGAGGCAGGAGGTGCGCGGTGGCCTTGTCCCACTCTGACTTACTCCGCCTGCTGGAGTCACTACGTTCGGCGGACGGACTCGAACTCGTGCGGAGTGTGGCCGAGCGGATCCTGCAGGAGCTGATCGAGTCCGAGGCCGCGGCCCGGATCAGCGCCGAGTGGAACGAGCACACCGAGGCCCGCACCGCCTACCGCAACGGACACCGCGGCATGACGCTGACCACGCAGGCCGGCGACCTCGACCTGGCCGTCCCCAAACTGCGTACCGGCAGCTTCTACAACCCACTGGAACGGATCAACCGCGAGGTCAAGCGTCGGACCGACGTCGTCCAGGTCTTCCCCAACGACGAAGCGCTCCTGCGGCTGGTCACCGCCGTGCTCTTCGAGATGCACGACGAATGGACCGCCTTCCCCCGCCGCTACCTGCCCGAAGGCAGCATGGACGAAATCTACGCCGGCGAGCGCCCTCACCAACCCCGAGTTCTCCGGAGACCTGCACGCAGGCGACGCCTCCGTCCGCGAGGCCCTGGACAGCGTCCTCTACCGCGATCCCCCGTTGGCGAACTTCGCGACGACATACCCGACCCGGCCGGTCGACATCGGCGGCTTCCTGCTTCCGGCCGACCAGCCGGTGGTCATCACTTACGCCGCCTGCAACAACGACCCCACCCTGGGATCCCACCGGCCGGTGGGCAATCGGGCCCACTTCACCTGGGGAGCCGGCCCGCACAGCTGCCCGGCCAGATCGCACGCGTACCTCATCGCCGAAGCCGCCATCCTCCACGTCCTCGACGCTCTGCCCGAGATGGACCCCGACGGCCACCGGGACGACGTCGTCTGGCGCCCCGCTCCCTGGTCGCCCTGCCCGTCACCTTCGCCACGAGCTGAAAGAGACCCAACCGTGTCCGAACAGCAGATACTCGTCCTCGACCCGACCGGATCCGACCCGGACGCCGAACACCAGACCCTGCGCGAGCGCGGCCCGGCGACGCTGGTGGACATCCTCGGCGTGCGCGCCTGGTCCGTCTCCGACCCGGCCCTCCTCAAGCAGCTCCTGACCAGCAAGGACGTCTCCAAGGACGGCCGCGCCCACTGGCCGGCCTTCGCCGAGACCGTCGCCATCTGGCCGCTGGCCCTGTGGGTCGCGGTGGAGAACATGTTCACCGCCTACGGCAAGGATCACAGCCGCCTGCGCCGCATGGTTGCCCCCGCCCTCTCCGCCCGCCGCACCGCCGCCCTCCAGGCGGACATCGAGGCCCTCGTCGACGGCATCCTCGACGCCCTCCCGGCCGGCGAGACGGTCGACCTGCGCGAGCACCTCGCCTACCCGCTCCCGATCGCTGTCATCGGCAAGCTCATGGGCGTCCCCGCCGACCAGCGCACCGAATTCCGCACCGGGGTGGACAACGTGTTCGCCACCCACCTCTCCGCCGAGGAACAGGCCGCGAACACCGCCGCCCTCTACGGCCTGCTTGACGCCCTGATCGAGACCAAGCGCACTGAGCCCGGTGAGGACATGACCTCGCTGCTGATCGCCACCCGCGACGAGGAAGACGGCTCCGCCCTCAGCCACGCCGAGCTACGCGACACGCTCCTGCTGATGATCAGCGCCGGATACGAGACCACCGTCAACGTCATCGACCAGGCCATCACCACCCTGCTGACCGATCCCCAGCAGCTCGCCCACATCCGGGAAGGCCGCTGCACCTGGCAGGACGTCGTCGAGGAGACCCTGCGCCACCAGCCCGCGGTCAAGCACCTTCCCCTGCGCTACGCCCGCACCGACATCCCGCTCCCCGACGGGCAGACAATCAAGGCCGGCGAGGCGATCCTCGCCTCCTACGCCGCCGCCAACCGCCACCCCGACTGGCACAAGGACGCCGACCGTTTCGACGCCACCCGCCCCGGCAAGGAACACCTCGCCTTCGGACACGGCGTTCACTTCTGCCTCGGTGCCCCGCTCGCCCGACTCGAAGTCGCCACCGCGCTGCGCCTGCTCTTCGAACGCTTCCCCGACGCCCAACTCGCCACGGAGCGAACCGCGCTGAAGAGGCTGCCGAGCCTCATCAGCAACGGACACGCCTCCGTCCCCGTGCGCCTGCGCCCGATGTCGAGCCACTGACCGATACCGACGAGGAAGACCACCATGACTGCCCCCGCCCCGACCACGCCGCTCACCCGGCCGAGAGGCGCATCGCCCAGCACGTGGTGAACCGCCTGCTGGCACGCCAGATCGCCGACGCCGATACGTTGTCGCACCACACGGTCCGCGCGTCCGAACAGATGCAGGACTCGGTTGGCGCCATTGCCGCCGCCCTGGAACGCGCCCTCGGTGCCCTGCCGATGGCTCTGGTGCACCGCGCCGAGGAGCGCGAGGCGGCTTGCATCGGCGGCGCGGCAGCACTCTCTCCGGCGGCGAACGCCAACGCATCGCCCTCGCCCGCGCGTTACTCGCCCGCCCCGCGTTGCTCCTGCTGGACGAGCCCACCTCCCACCTCGACGCGATCAATGAATCGGCGCTCACCACCGTCATGTAAGACGTCGCCCAGGAGTGCGCCCTGCTGGTTGTCGCCCACCGCCTGTCCACCGTGCAGCACGCCGACCACATCAGCGTCCTGCACGACGGCAGCACCGCCGCCGGCGGCCGCCACGAGGAGTTGCCGGCCGACAACGCCCTCTACCGCGAACTGGCCGCCAGCCAGATGCTCCGGCCGGGCGGGGAGCCCGGCGGCGCCGGAGCGGGGACGGCCGGTTGACACCGTGCCGTTCCCGGATCTCAGCCGACCAGGATCAGGACCATGCACGGGCCGCCGGCCCAACGGTCGCCGCCATGAGTTGCGTTCCTGCCGGTCAACAGAGGTCCGGTAGCCGTACCACCATGGAACGATGAACATGCTGTGTTCCTACAGCCCTCAGAAACTCGGCTTCTTCTAGAGCTTCGCGTGGGTTGCCCGGCGGCGCTGGTGCCCTCCGGGCAACCCGGCACGACAACTCCGCGGCGGAGTCCCGCCATCTCCCGGAGGACCCTTCGCCCCAGGGGGGCCGCTCCCGTGAACGCCGGTCCGGCCGGCCCGAAGTCGACCGGATACAGTGCGCGAGACAGCAGCCCGGTCGGGGAGGGGAAGCGTGACCGACACCAGCAACACCCGGCCCGCCGAGGGCGAAGCGCAAGCGCCGCAGCGGAGCCGACTGCACCGCCTGATGCGCTACATCCCCCTGATCGCCCCCGTCCTGCTGTGGGCCGTGCCCTGCTGGGTGCTTCTGTACACCGGCCAGCACTGGCCGCTGCCCGTCACGCCGGCCGGCACCGCCCTGTTCGCCCTCGGCCTCGTCGGCATGCCGCTCGCGATGGTGCGCGGCCACGGCCGGCGCCAGCAGGACCGGGCGGCGATCATCGGCGTCACCCTGCTGGGCACCAGCTGGATACTGTTCACCTGGTCCGTCCTGCTCGGCGTCTTCTTGAGGCTTGTCCTGAACGTGGCCGGCGTCGGCGAGAGCCAGGACCGGGCCCGCATCGTCACCTGGGCGGTCCTCGGCGTGACCGCCGTACTGCTCGGCTGGGGGCACGCCGAGGCCCGCCGCGTGCCACGCGTGCGCCGACTCGACGTGCGACTCCCGCGACTGGGCGCCGGATTGGACGGCCTCCGTGTCGTGCTCATCACCGACACCCACTACGGCCCACTCGATCGCGCCCGCTGGTCGGCACGAGTGTGCGAGACGGTGAACACCCTGGAAGCCGACCTGGTCTGCCACACCGGCGACATCGCGGACGGCACGGCCGAACGCCGCCGCGCCCAGGCCGTCCCGCTCGGTACCGTGCGGGCGACCCGGGCCCGTGTGTACGTCACCGGCAACCACGAGTACTACAGCGAGGCCCAGGGCTGGGTCGACCTGATGGACGAACTGGGCTGGGAGCCGCTGCGCAACCGCCATCTGCTGCTCCAACGCGGCGGCGACACCCTCGTGGTCGCCGGCGTGGACGACGTCACCGCCGAGTCCTCCGGCCTGGCAGGCCACCGCGCCCACCTCACCGGAGCCCTGAACGGCGCCGACCCCGACCTGCCCGTCCTGCTCCTGGCACACCAGCCCAAGTTCGTCGACCGGGCTGCGGCCGCCGGCATCGACCTCCAGCTCTCCGGCCACACGCACGGCGGCCAGATCTGGCCCTTCCACCACCTGGTCCGCCTCGACCAGCCCGCCCTCGCCGGCCTCAGCCACCACGGCGCCCGCACCCTCCTCTACACCAGCCGCGGCACCGGCTTCTGGGGCCCGCCGTTCCGCGTCTTCGCCCCCAGCGAGATCACCCTGCTCGTACTCCGCTCCCCGCACGCGCCCACCTCGCCGTAGTGGACGGGTGACGGCGCCGCCATCCGTCCACTCCTCACCGGCAGTCCGGTCGGGATCGTCCGGTTCGACGATCTCTCCGACCTGGGCGAGCTGCCGGTCATCGCACTCCGGCCAACCCCTGATCCTGACGAAGACGCCCACGACGATCAGCCCCTGACCCTGCGCACGCGAGCCCCCGGCTCACTGCTCGCCCAGCGGACCGATGTCGACGACCGCCTGCATGCCCGAAACCGGGACCGCGACCGGGAGCCCGGGGGCCGGCTCGGCGCTCTCGCCGAGGAAGCCTCCCGACTGGTGCTGCCACAGCTTGGCATAGGCACCGTTCACCGCGAGCAGTTCCTCGTGGGTGCCCTGCTCGACGACGTTTCCGCGGTCGAGGACGACGAGACGGTCCATGCCGGCGACGGTGCTCAGACGGTGGGCGACCACGAGGGCCGTACGTCCGTCCATCAACCGCCACAGGGCGTCCTGGACGAGGAGTTCGCTCTCCGAGTCCAGCGCGCTGGTCGCCTCGTCGAGCAGCAGGATCGGGGCGTCGCGCAGGATGGCCCTGGCGAGGGCGACGCGCTGGCGCTGACCGCCTGAGAGTTTCACCCCCCGCTCCCCCACCAGGGTGCCGAAGCCGTCGGGGAGCTGGTCGGCGAACTCCGTGACGTGCGCGGCCGCGGCCGCGGCGTGGATCTCCTCGTCGGTGGCACCCGGCCGGGCGAAGGCGATGTTGTCCCGCAGGCTGCGGTGGAACATGGCGGGTTCCTGCGGGACGTAGGCGATCAGTGAGCGCAGGTCGGTCTGGCGCAGCCGGCTGATGTCCTGACCACCGATCAGGATGCGTCCCTCGTCGATGTCCGACATCCGCAGCAGAAGCCGGGTGAGTGTGGTCTTGCCGCCGCCGGACCTGCCGACCAGACCGATGCGTGCGCCTGCCGGCACGTCCAGGTCGAGCCCCTGGAAGATGGGCTTCGCGCCCGTGTGGGCGAAAGTCACCGCTTCGAAGCGGACGCCCGCGTCGCGCGGGGCGAGCGGTTCGGGTTCCGTCAGGTCGAGCACGGTGGGCGGATCCAGCAGCAGCTCCGTGAACTGCGCGGCCTCGGTCATCGAGCTTTCCAGACGCCGGTAGATCTGGTTGAACTCGAACATGATCTGGGTCGCGTTGGAGTAGTAGGTGAAAGCGACGACGACCTCCTCCACTCCCTGACCCGGGCCACCGAAGGCAACGGCGATCAACAGGCCCAGCACGTTGGTCAGCACGGACAGAGGGGCGATCAGGGTGTCGACGCGCAGATTGCCGTAGTCCCACGACCTCAGCGTCAGGCGTCGGGAGTCCGCGACACGGCTGCGGTGCTCGGCGGCCTCCCGCCGTTCGGCCGCGAACGCGCGGATGGTCTCCATGTTCATGAGGCTGTCGGCGACGTGCCCTGAGACCCGGGCGATCGCCGCCTCACGGTCGTTGACGAGCCGCTGCCGGCGACGGATCAGAGGCGTCGCGGCCACCACGGTCGACGCGATCATCACCAGGAGGCCGACGACGAGCATCGGTTCGTAGCTCCAGAGCACCACGGCACCGAACACCAGGGGCACGAGACTGCCTACGATCCGGTACGTCACCGTGTCGACGAAGTCCTCGAAGCGCTTGCCGAAACTCAGCACCCGCTTGGTCAGGGAGCCGGCGAAGTTGTCGTGGAAGAACGCCGCGTCCTTGGCGAGGAGTTCGTCCATGCCGCTCACGTACAGGTGTTCCATCCCCAGGGCGTCCACACGGTTCAGGCAGTGCTGCCCGACCCGCCACACGGCCTCGGCGAGCAACAGCGTCACCCCGAAGCCCAGCACGTACGGCAGCGCCGAGCCGAGGGTGAGACCGCTGCCGTCGGCGGCCTGCCCCGCCAGTTTGGCGATCAGCAGGGGAGCGACGTAGCGAATGCCGATGTTGCCCACGGCCGGCAGCAGCAGTGCGGGCAGGGCCAGCCGTCGCAGTCGCAGCAGTTCCCGGCCGTAGCGGCGCAGTGCCAGAACGACCGCGCCCCTGCCCGGCGTCGGCCCTCGCGTGTCTGTTGTCCCCATCACACTCCCGGAGATTCGGAGAAGTCGGAAGTGTCCCGTCAGGGGAGGACCTCAGTCCAGGCATTTACCGCGGAAGGGCGAGAACCGGACACCGCCGCGGTCGTGGCTCGGTGTTCACTCAGCGGTGGCGGAAGCCGCCGCCGGAACCGCGCCGGCCGTGACCGTCGTGGTCGTCGTCCGACCGGTCATGTCGGCCACGCCCGTCATCGTCGCCGTGGTCGTCGCGATCGCCGTCGTGGTCGTCGTGGCCGTCGTCCAGGGGTGGGAGGTCGACGGTGTCGCAGTAGATCACCGGCCCGGCGGGCGTGGGCGGGGTGGGGGCGTCGGGCGGGATGCCCTCGGTCTCCATCACCAGCAGGCGCAGCGGGACCCCGCGTCGTACGGGCGGTACCTCGATGCGGCCCGTGTAGGTCGGCCTGTCTGACGACTCCGCCTCGGCCGAGCGGAGCGGGGTGGCGGTGCCGTCGAGGGTCACCCACCCGAGATCCTGGTCGCTGATGACGTCGTGCCGGCGCTGCAGGGTGGTGGTGATCTGCGGTCGCGAGGAACCGGTCGGGTTCCAGGACGGGCCGGTGAGGCTGACGGTGAGCGGCGGGCCGGGCCGGACCGTGAGTTCCCGGTCGGGCAGGGTGCGGACCAGGTCGGCGAGGACGGCCGATGAGACCGCGGCTCCGTCGATCGAGTGGGGCTGGTACCGGACCAGGGCGAGGCGGACGAAGGGCAGACAGGTGTCCGACGGCGCCGCTCACCTCTCCCCCGATTTTCACCCTGGCTTCGTATCCCTGCCACTGGAGCCGGGACACCGCGGCAGGCGGTTACACCGTCAACCAGTGACGGTTCAAATGAATGTGACGTGACTTCAGCCCAAGTGATCATGCGCCGTTTCCCCGAAGTTGCGGCGCCCGTCCGCACCGGCCGAGACTGAGAAAGAGAGGCGCAAGGTGTCTTCCCCGTCCGAACTTCGGTTGCTCGGCAACTTCCGGCTGGAGTGCGATGCCGGGCCGGTCGAGTTGTGCCGCAACGGTCAGCGCCTGCTGGCCTTCGTGGCGTTGCGCGGACGCGTGTCACGAACGGTCCTCGCCGGGACACTCTGGCCCGAGGTCACCGAGAACCACGCCCGGGGCAGCCTGCGCACCACTCTGTGGAAACTCCCGCACGGTGATCAGCCCCTGATCCGGTGCTCCGGAGACTCGCTCGTCACCGCCGAGAGCCTGCGCGTCGACGTGCACGATCTCGCCGAAACGGCCCTGAAAGTGGTCCAGGGCTGCGGCCCGCCACTCGCCGGCCGGCTCCCTCAGGGGCTCCTGGGAAGCGAGGACCTGCTGCCGGGCTGGGACGAGGAGTGGGTCCTGCTGGAGCGCGAACGCCTGCGGCAGTTGCGACTGCACGCCCTCGACGCGCTGGCCGAGGCGCTGGTGCACGAGGGGCGGCCGGCGCTCGCCCTGGAGGCGGCGTGGGAGAGCGTGCGCACGGAGCCGCTCCGGGAGAGCGCGCACCGCGCGGCCGTCGCCGCGCACCTCGCGGAAGGCAACCTCATCGAAGCGGTACGTCACTACCGGTCCTTCCGGCGCTTGCTGTGGGACGAGCTGAGGGTCGAACCGTCCCCCCGGTTCTCGCGGATGCTGGTCGGCCACGGCTGCTTCCCCCGGGCCGGTGACGCCGGATTGACATCGGGCTGACGGCCCGTCCGTAACCTCGACGGCGTGCCTTCGAGGCAGCCGATTCTTCTGGACCGCCTGGAGGACGCATGACACCGACCCCGAAACTGCCGATCGTCTACGTCCGGGGATACGCCGGCGGCACCGCCGCGATCGACAAGGCGGTGGCGGACCCGTTCTACGGGTTCAACGAGGGCTCCACGCACATCCGGATCGGACCGGACGACGCGCCGTACTTCTACGAGTTCGAGAGCCCCCTGCTCCGTCTGCACCTGGACGAGGGCTACCGCATCCTCGTCGACGGCGGGCAGGCCCTTTATCTGGCCGGTCACGACACGATCCCGCCGGACACCATCTGGATCCACCGCTTCTACGACCCCTCCGCCAGCACCTGGGGCGCGCGCCCCCAGGAGTTCCGGCTGGAGACGGCCGCGGCGGACCTGCTGCGGCTGATCGACACGGTCCGGGCCAAGTCCGGAGCCGAGCGGGTGCATCTGGTCGCCCACTCCATGGGCGGGCTGGTGTGCCGCTGCCTGGTCCAGAAGATCCTCCCGGACCTCGGCCGCGATCCGGGCGACTGCGTGGGCAAGCTCTTCACGTACGGCACCCCGCACGGCGGCATAGCGTTCGACGTCGGCTTCGGCCTGCTGGAGAGGCTGCGTGACGTCACCGGCGTCAACGGCGCGGAGATCTTCGGGCGCGAGCGGATGTACGAGTACCTGACGCCGAAGTCGGAGACGGACCCGGACGGGCCGCCTCCGGTGTGGGACGCCCGCGCGATGCCAGGAGACGGGCAGTTCCCCTTCCCCAGGGAGCGGGTCTTCTGCCTGATCGGCACCGACCCGACCGACTACGACGTGGCGCTCGGCCTGTCCGCGGCCACGGTCGGGCCGCGCAGCGACGGTCTGGTCAGGATCGACAACGCGTACGTCCCCGGCACGCACCAGGCGTATGTGCACCGCAGTCACAGCGGACGCTACGGACTGGTCAACTCCGAGGAGGGCTACCAGAACCTGCGGCGCTTCCTGTTCGGGGACCGCAGGGCCGAGGCCGAACTGGTCGGAGTCCGGCTGCCGCGGCGGGCCGACACGGCGTGGCAGGCCGAGGTCCGGTTGTCGGTCCGCGGCCTGCGGATCGTCACGCACGAGCGAACGAGCGCCCACTGGTGCCCCGTCCAGCTGCCCGACGGCGGCACGGACGGCGCGTCGGACGAGGCGGCGACGGTCCCGCTGGTGGACACGTTCCTGTGCAGCGGCCTGCGTCCGGACGAAACCGCAACCATGCGGTACGCGCTGCACCTGCGGATCCTGTCGCTGCGGCGCCGTGACGGGCTGCTGAGCTTCGACGACCATCTGGAACAGACCGCCGACTTCGACGACATCCTCGTCATCGACGTGCGCGCCGACCCGGCCGCTCCCGTGCCCGCGATCACGGCCACCTGGAACTCGGAGATCACCGGCCCGATCAGTTCCTACGAGCCGGACAGCCACGCTCTGCGCGACGAGGATCCCACCCCCGGCGCCTGGGTCGGCCGCATCCCGCTGCCCGCCACCGCGGCACCGATCCTCGGCGAGGACGCGCGGATCCGGCTCACCGTGACCCCCTGGCGCTGACGACCCGAAAGGAACCAACCGCCATGGTCTCACTGTCCAACGTGCACCTGGGCGCGAGCAACGACGACGTCCGTACCGTGCAGAAGGCCCTCATCGCCCAGGGCCACCGGATCCCCGACGGCCCCACGGGATTCTTCGGCGCACAGACCAGGGCCGCCTACCGCGCCGAACAGCTCGCCCAGGGCTTCACCGGAGCCGACGCCGACGGCATCCCCGGTCTCGCCTCGCTGAGCGCGCTCGGCCGGCGTGCCGGCTTCACCGTCGACAGCCCCGGCACCGCCGGCGGCGGGCGGGTCCCGTCTCCGGTGCCCGGCCACAAAGTCACCTTCCCGTTCTACGCACGCGGCCCTTACGCCTGGAAGCCGGACGGCGTCAGCCGCCACACGGGTGAGGACTTCGCCGCGCCGACGGGCACCCCCGTGGTCGCCGTACGCAACGGGACCATCGCCTGGTCGAACGGCAAGGGCGGGGCGTACGGCCAGTGGATCGGGCTGAGCGCCGACAACGGGCACATCTACACCTACTGCCACCTGTCACGGCGACGGGTGAGCGACGGCCAGAAGGTCACCGCCGGGCAGCGGCTCGGCGAGGTCGGGGCCACGGGCAACGCCACCGGACCGCATCTGCACTTCGAGATGTCCAAGGGCTCCCACTGGTCCTACGGCATGGTCGGGGAACCCACCTGGTGAACCGCGGCAGCGGAACGTCCCACGTCCGGAGGCGTGGGATGGCGGCCCGGTGGATCACCACGGAGGATGATGACGAAACCTCGGCACGGTGGCAGGTCGACCGCGGCCGTGCCGCACACCTGTGTCTCCGCACGGCACATGTCTGTCTCCGCCTCGCGCATGTGAGTGCCCGTCCCTCACACGTGCAGGGGCGCGACCCACGGTCCCAGGAGGTGATCGGGTGCGGAATCCCCCCAGGCCCCACCCCGGCATGCACCCGAAAGCGGTACGGCCTTCGCTGCGAACCTGGCAGTCACGGGTGTCCTTCGCGGTGATGCTGCTGACGCTGATCCTGACGACGGCGCTACTGGCCCGGTTCGGCAGCGAGGACTTCTTCCACGCGCTGACCTTTCCCGGCAGGATCACCGGTGCCGTCCTTCTCGCGGTCGCGCTCACCACCCTGCTGGGCGCCGCCGGGGTCCTGGACCACTGGGTCCGGCACTCCTTCCCGTACTCCGGTCTGGTCGCTCTCATCGGCTCGTTCGCGGCCCTGCTGACCAACGTCCTGGTGCTGGTCGGGACGGTGCGGGACGGTGATTCCAAGTGGTATCCGACGGTGATCGCCGCGCTCTCGGCGGGTTCGGCGTGGGCCGTTCTCACGGTGTGGCGGACGACGGTCGTGATCCCCGCTCCGAAACGGGTGGCCGCCGCGGTGATCGTCTCCTCGGTCATCGCGGTCGCCAATTTCGGCTATCAGAACCTCTACATGCCGTACCAGCGGGAGACCAGGCCCCTCATCACCCTGTCCATGGGCAAGGCCGTGCTGAGCAAGGACCGCGAGGCCTTCTCCGTACCGATCGACATCACGCTCCAGAACCAAGGTTCCGTGGGTTTCTACGTGCTCGGCACCGAGTTCCACGCCATGGGGTTACGGGTGCCGCTCAGCCGCAAGGACCGGCTCCGGCAGCAGTGGCGGGACGACGCGGCGCAGTGGGCCAAGTCGTCGGAGGTGAACCCGCTCTCCCGCCGGGAGGTGCACCAGCCCGGCGAGCTGGTGGCGGCGCAGCCGTGGATGCCCTACGGCCAATGGATCGAGTCGAGCGACACCTTCGCCACCCGGCTGGTGGTGCAACTGCCCATCAATACGCCGTACGACCAGGTGGCCTTCTACGCCACCGCGAGCCTCGCGCGCAAGGACCGGCTCGTGCTGCAGCCGCCGCTCCAGTTCATGGGGAACTCCTGGGGTGGGGGCAAGACCTCCGCTCTGGTGAAGGAGGACCAGAAAAGGGGCGTCGACTCCCTCATCTACCGGGCCCGGGTGCACGAGAACAACGCGCTCGACGAGTACACGAGGGATGCGCGTTTCGTCACCGTGTACTGGAAGTTCGGCCCGCAGGGCGCGAACGTGGTGACGTCCGTCGCACGCAAGGGTGAGGAAGACCGCGTCCTCACACCGGCGGAACAACGCGAGCTGATCAGCCGCTACGGCCTCGTCGACCTGATGGCGGGTCCGCATGTGCGCACCCTGTGGGACATCAAGAGCCAGCGTTGAGCCGCTCCAGCCAGGCCACCAGGGCGAGGGAGCTGTTCATCCGGTCCCAGGAGTACGAGTCTCCCGTGCCGAGCCGGGCCTCCCGGACCGCCCGGCACAGCGTCTCCACGTCGAACATCTCCCGAACCAGCGGATGCCGGGCGGACCGGCACAGCGTGATGAGTTCGTCGCCGTGTGCCCGCAGGCCGCGGGCGTAGAGGTCGTCGAAGGGCACCTTGAGCGCCCGCCCGGCGATCGGGGCGGGCAGCAGGTCCGCCATGGCCGCGCGCAGAACGGCCTTGGGGCGGCCCGGCTCGTACGTGACCGTGGCGGGCAGGCCGCTCATCGTGGCGATGACGTCCGGGTCGAGGAAGGGGTGCGAGAGGAGGAACCCGTCCCGTGGCGCCCGCTGCCAGGACAGCGGGTCGGGAGCGGCCGCGTAGTTCGCGGCGGCGTACAGCGACTGTTCCGGTCTGCTGCCGAACACGAAGCGGCTCTCCGCGATGCCGGCCTCCCGGTAGCCGTGGGCCCGCGCGAACCCGGGCCGCAGCCACGGGGGGCGGTTGAAGGAGCCGAGGCCGCCGAGCACCGTGCCGCAGCGGGTCAGGGCGGTGACACGCTCGGCCGTGAGGGGAAGAGCCGGCTGGACCACGTAGGCGTGGACGACGTCTCGCAGGCCCCGCTCGCTGCCCGCGGCCCAGGCCCGTGCCTGCCGGGTCAGCTGCCGGAGCCGGCCCGTGCGGGCCAGCCTGTGCAGGACGTACGGGTTGGCGTCGGCGACCGGGTCGGCCCCGCAGCCGGTCAGGAGGGTGTCGCAGCCCAGCTGGGCGGCCGCGGCGTGGAGCCTGCTCCAGAACGGAGCGCGGAAGGCGTGCGGATGCGGCTCGTCCGCGTCTCCCGCGTGGTGCTCGAAGTCGTCGAAGTCGGCCACGTCGTCGGCGTCGACGACCAACGGGCGGGCCGAGGGCGCGTGGCGGCGGATCTCCTGCATCGCCATGTCCAGGTAGGGCCGCTCCGCGGCCAGCTCGCCCTTGTTGAAACGCCCGGCGAGCAGGACCAGTTCCGCCCGGCCGCCGCGTTCCCCGGCCAGCAGGCGTGCGGCGAGCAGCGCGACGCTGGTGGAGTCGGTGCCGCCCGAGACATGGCATGCCGTCATGGTGCCCATACGGCTCCAAACGGCGCTCTCCAGCGCCAGCCGGAGCTCCCGCGCCGCCTGACCGCGGGTGGGACCGTCGGCTGCCGGCTCGGGCGGGCCGGTCATCCGGCGGACGCGTCGCGGGGTACGACCGCGCATCCGGCCGGTGCGGGAGAGCTCCACGACCTCTCCGCCCAGGACACGGTGGACCCCGGTGAAGGGGGTGAGGTCCGTGTGCGGCTGCGCCAGGTTGCCGGTGATGTAGCGGCAGAAGTAGCGGGAATCCAGCTCGGTTGCGCTCCCGAGGCTGCTCGCCGAGGTGCTCGCGGCGAGTACGCGGCCGGCGGACTCGCTGAAGAACAGCGGGACGCGTGCCTGCTCGTCACGCAGCAGGAGGACGCGGTCGCGGTACACCAGGACGGCCGCGTAGTCGCCGGGCGGCAACGGCGCGGCGGCTCCCGGCCGGCCGAGGGCGTCGAGGAGGCCGCGCGCGCCCTCCTCCCGGTCGCGGGCCGTGCCGGCCCAGCCGACGACGGCCGCGGTGCCGGCCGGCGAGGAGACCGTCGTCACCAGGCCCCGGCGCACCATGGTGTCCGCGGTCCAAAGCCTCGGTGCGCCGCCGGCCCAGTCGAGGCGGAGCGCGTCCATGTCACCGTCCCCAGCAGTCGATCGAGAGCACCGGGGTGAAGGCGTGGCCGCGCGGATCGGCGTCGGGGATGCACAGGCCCGCCGACTCCGTCCAGGCGTGCATGGCGAACGGATGCTCACGCACACCGACGTGCAGGACGGCATCGAGGCCGCACCGCCGCAACAGGACGAAGGCCGTCACCGCCTCGGACTTGCAGTCGCCGTTGACCAGCCAGCTGCCGCGGCTGTGGGTCCGCACCGTTTGTTTCAGCCGTGCGACCTCGTCGGCGGAGGGGGCGTCCGCTCGGGCGTAACCCGGCGCGGCCAGGGCCAGCAGGCGCAGGACGCGCCCGAATCCGGCGGTCCGGATCAGCAGGTGCACTCCACGCAGCCAGATCCCGGCGACCGCGTCCGTCCGCGGTGTCCGGCGGTCCGTCGCGCACCCGGCGCTTCTCAGTGCGCCGATGAGCTCGGCACGTTCCTCGGGGCTTCCCTCGGCCAGCTTACGGACGTCCTCCGCCGCCATGCCGAGAAAACGTGTCCGCTTCCAGTCCGCGATCAGCGCTCCGTCGGACATGGCGGTGACACGGCAGTGCGGTGACAGAAGCCTTGCCATGGCTGCCAGGGCGTGGGTGTCCTCTGTCACCGCACTTCCTCCAGGATTCAACCGCGAACGGTGTCAGGGCTGGTAACCGTGACCGTCGTACATCCCGCCGCTGAAGCCCCGGATCAGACGGCCGTTGCCGAGAAGGACCAGCCGGTGCGGCCTACGACGCCGCAGCAATCGGAGAAACATCGCCCACCTCCAGGTCAGGCAGGACCGATCAACTTTCAGGCTACTCTGCCCGGAAGACCCCGCAACCGGATCACGGCCCGGCGCACCCTGCGCGGCAAGGGAAGGCGACGCCTCGTCAACAGGACGATGTCCGAGCCCTGTTGAGTGTGCCGTGCGGCTGGTGCCCGCTGGGGTCGCGACCTGCCGGTTCGCGGAGCACGATGGAATCAGGGGAGATCAGGGGGGACGAATCAGGGGGACTCCGCCCCGCGAGCCGGGGGCCGGCCCGTGAGGCCGAGCCAAGGAGATGAGCGATGGGCCAGCCCGCAATCCGGCTGGGCGGCATCGAATCGGAGAACCATCCGTGGAAGATCCGCCTCGTCGAGCATCCGAAGCGCTTTGAATCGTCACACTTCCGGGCCGCCAAAGCGACGGCCCGCAAGATCCTTCACATCATGGACGACGCCGACCTGCCCTACGGGCCCCGGCCCCTGGAGGCGAAGGAGGGGCCGGCGAACTCCGAACGGTGGGAGATGCACCACGGCGGCAGCCTGTGGGTCAAGGGAGCCCGCGGCTGGCTGATGTACCGCGCGCGGGTCGGCATCGAGTGGAGCATGCAGTTCTGCGCCGACCCGGCGAAGGTGGACCGGCTCCGGCAGGACGCCGCCGAACTGGTCGACGCCTTCCCGCTCACGCTGCCCGCCCTGGCGGAGCTGGGCTACGAGCGGGCCGAGGACCTGCTGCGCACGCCCATCGAGGACGCCGACGCCGTCGAGGCGTGGACCGACTCCCTGTTCAACGCCTGCGTGCCCCTGAGCCACGGCAACCACCAGGGCATCCTGCCCAGCGTGCCCGGCGAGCACCACTACCCCTGGCCGGTCAAGGGCGCGGACTTCGTCCGGTACGACGACTTCCAGCTGTGGGTGACGCTGCCCGACGGCACCCATGGCGCGGTCGCGCCGGTGGACCGGCGTGGCTCCGGGGACGGGCACGTCCGTCTCGCCTTCGTGCCCGAGGGAAGCGTCGCCGCCCCCGCGGTCGCGGAGGCTCAGGACCGCGGGCTGATGGCCGTCCTGCCGGCCAACAGCGATGTGGCCATGCAGGCGTTCGCCCAGCAGGTCGCTCCCGGCCGGCGTACGGCCTCCGGCCCGCTGTCGCCCCGTGCCCGGCGGGGCGGCGGCCACCACGTCGCCGGCTGACCGGCTCGCCCTGAGGCCGATCGGCGGTCACTCCTGCCGTCCGATCGGTGGTGGCTTCGGCAGCCCGATCGGCGGTCACTCGACGCCGTCGCTCATACTTGCATCGTTTGTGCGCGCCACGCGGTCACGACGCCCTCGTCCTCCAGGCAGTGGCGGAGGCGGTCGAGGCCGCGGCGGGTGTGGCTCTTGACGGTGCCGAGCGGCCAGCCGGTGACGCGGGCGATCTGCGTCTGGGTCAGGTCCTCGTAGTAGGCCAGGTGCAGCACCTGCCGCTGCGGGGTGCTGAGCTGCCGCAGGGCCCGACCGACGACCATCCGGTCCAGCGCGGCCTCCGGCTCGCCGGTGTCGTCGCGCCCCTGGGCCGGGGACTGTTCGGCGGCCGCCGCGACGAGCCGCGCGCGGCGCGCGCGGGCGGCGAGCGCGTCGGCCACCTTGCGCCGGGTGATGCCCACGAGCCAGGCGGCCGGTGTCCCGCGCTCCGGAACGTACCCGTGCCGGCCGCGCCAGGCGTCGGCGAACACCTGCTGGGCCACGTCCTCGGCGTCCCGCGCGTCGCCGAGCGCCTGCTGGGCCAGCCCGTGGACCAGCCCGCCCCAACGCCGGTGGATCTCGGACCAGGACGCGTCGTCCGCGGCCGGAGTGGGGCCGTCCCCGACGGCCGGTGACGGGTGGGCGGGGCGGGGGCCGGCCGTGGCGACGGAGCCCGATACAGCCGCGATACGGTTCATGACCACGTCTCTCCCTGTGAGCCCGGTGCGCGTCGCCGGTGTCCCGCGGCGCCCCTCCGTTCGGCGACCCGGCCCCGGAAAATTCCACCGTGCCCGCGTCCTCCGCTGTCCGTGTGTCCACCCTGCGCCGGGCATCCATGACTGGACAACTCGCATCGATATCGCATCGAATAGCCTGAGAGCAGCGGCGGAAGCGGAGAGAGCGGGCCCACGGGCCCTCGGAGCGACGGGGCTGACGGTCATGAGTGATGTGGACGTGGCGGAGCCGGCCGGGCTGACCACGGGCGCGGTGGCTCGCCGCCTGGGCGTCTCCCCCACCACGCTGCGCTCCTGGGACCGCCGTTACGGTCTGGGGCCCGCCTCGCGGTCGCAGGGGCGGCATCGGCGCTGGAGTCCGCGGGACGTGGCGATGGTCGAGGAGATGTGCCGGCTGGCGGCGGCGGGCGTCGCCCCGGCCGAGGCGGCTCGGGTGGCCCGCTCCACGCACGGTGAGGGGGCTCCGTCCGCGGCGGTCCCGGCCGGCCCTGCCACCGACCTGCCGGTGGTCCAGCCGCCCGGGACCGCCGTCCGCCGGGGCGGCGCCGGCGGCGGGCTCCCGCTCGGTGACGTACGCCAGGAGTGCCGGGGGCTCGCCCGGGCCGCGGTGCGGCTGGACGCGCCGGAGCTGGAGAGCCGCCTGCTGGACGCGGTCAGGCAGCACGGGCTGAC
Organism: Streptomyces sp. NPDC047869; assembly: GCF_040704065.1. Taxonomy (NCBI): domain Bacteria; kingdom Bacillati; phylum Actinomycetota; class Actinomycetes; order Kitasatosporales; family Streptomycetaceae; genus Streptomyces; species Streptomyces sp. NPDC047869. The sequence goes on along the minus strand of NZ_JBEYRK010000055.1, from coordinate 2,012 downwards.
GACGGCGTGGGAGGAGGTGATGGTGCCGACGCTGCGGGCGGTGGGCCGCAAGTGGGAGTCGTCCGGCGACCGTTACGTGGAGGTCGAGCACCTGCTCTCCTGGCAGATCTCCACCGCGCTGCGCCGTGCGCCGCTGGTGCTGCCGCGCCCCGCGGATGCCGTCGGCACCGAGCCGGTGGTGCTGGCCTGCGCGCCCGGCGAGCAGCACTCGCTGCCGCTGGAGGCGCTGGAAGCGGCGCTGGCCGAGCGGGGCGTGCCGACGCGCATGCTGGGTGCCGCCGTACCGGTGGAGGCGCTGCTGGCCTGTGTCCGGCGCACCGGTCCGGTCGCCCTCGTGCTCTGGGCGCAGACCCGGTCGACGGCGTCGGGGCCGCTGGCCCGGCATGTGGCGGGTCTGCAGTGGGGCTCGGCGGGGGCCCGCCGGCGGGCCCTCGTCCTGCCCGCGGGGCCGGGCTGGGACCGCAGGGCGGCCGGCGACTTCCCGCGGTGCGGTGGTCTGCGGGACGCGGTGCGGACGCTGAGCGGCCTGTACGGCGCGGAGGGCGCTGCTCGTTCCCCCGGGCGCGGGTCGGGGTGAACGCGGCGGAACGGTCGCGGGCGGTCGTCCCCGTGTCCGCCCCCGCCGCCGAGCGGGCGCGGTTCGCGGCACGCCTACGCGTACGCCTCCCCGCGCCCCGATGACGTCACTCAGCCGGCGGCTCGCTCCCCCGGGCACGCTCCCCGCCTGCCCGCCCCCCTGTATCGCTGCCGCCGGGCGTCACACACCGCGCCGGGCACGCGTCGCCGACGGGGCGGGACAGGCGCCACGCCGAGCGCGTGGGAGGGCGACGCGCGGGACGCCTCCCCGTGACGGAGCGGATCCTCAAGCCGCAGGACAGCGGATCCCGGGCCGTCGACGGGTCTTCACCCGGGAAATCGCCCGGTGGAACGCAGCTCCCAGCGCCGTTCGGCGTAGGCCAGGTCGTCGCGCCAGAGACGGCCCGCCGCGTAGCGCATGAGGGGGCGGAGCAGGGGGGCGGTCCGGCGGGCGACGGCGAAGCCGGGGCGTTCGGAGGTGGCCAGCACCGCTTCCACCACGGCGGTGCGCGGCCTGCCCCGGCCGTCCGGGCCGAGCGGTGTCGCATGGGTCTCCACGACGGAGCCCTCGCCTTCGCCGCTGGTGATCCGCATGACGACCGTGCGCGGTCCGGGGGCCGTGAACACGGCGCGGACCGGGACGACGAGCCGGCCGGCGACCTTGAAGGAGACGTCGACCGTGAACGCGTCCTCGCCGTCGTCCCGGCCCGGGGAGTCCACGACGGTGAGGTCGACGAAGGAGTACGGGTGGAACCAGGCCCCGTGCCAGGGGTCGAGGCGGTTGGCGACCACGTCGGCCGGCTCGCAGACGCCCTGCCCGGTGTAGACGGCGGTCAGCGCGCCGGCCACGGGGGGCCGGTCCGGTACCGGCGGCCGGCTGGTGGGATCCTCGCCGCCGACACCGTCCAGCCGCGCCCACAGCAGTACCCCGTCGTCGTACGCGGGCCAGGGCTCCCAGCCGCCGAACGGCCCGCCGTCCAGGGCGAGTCCGTGCCAGTGACAGACCAGGGTGCCGCACCGCACCGGGCTGTCCCGAAGCGGCGCGCCCAGATGCGGGCAGATGCCGGGACCGGCGACCAGGCGGCCCTGTCCGTCGCGCCAGAGCACCACCTCCTGGTCGGCGACGGTCCGGGCCAGCGGGCGGTCCCGGGGCAGGTCGCGGGATGCCCCGACGACGTACCAGTTGCCGCTGGGCCGCTGCTGCGCCCGCTTGAGCGCCTCGGCGATGAGCGCGGGCCGGGCCTCGCGCCACGTCGGCCGCTGGCGTTCCCACGCGACGGGATCACGGCGCAGGCGCAGGGGCAGCCGGGCCCGGCGGAACGGACGATCGGACGTCATGCGGCCCTACCTTCTTGAGTGTGTCCCACGAGTTCGCGACTCTGGGACAGCGCGGGTGGGGCAGGGATGGTTTTCATGCTGGCTGCCCTTGATGGCTC
>NZ_JBEYRK010000054.1:0-27802 GCF_040704065.1 Streptomyces sp. NPDC047869 | reverse complement strand
AGCGGCGCCCTGTTCGGCAGCTGCTCGGTGGGCGGCCAGATCGTCCCCGACCAGTCGATCTTCACCACCATCTCGATGGGGACATTCTCCGGGGCCCGCGGCCGTTTCGGCGCGCCCGACGGTCACACGGCGGCCGGTGACCGTCGGCTCCGCTTCGGCGGTGATGGCCCGGTCCGCGGGCGGGGTTTCCCAGGGGGCCGAGACGACGCCGAAGGAGATCAGGGCCGCGTGGCAGATCCGGCGCGGTTCGAAGCGGTCCGCGATCGAGCCCGCGGCCGGCATCAGGCCGGCGAGCACCACGGTGTGGGCGTCCACCGTCCGCGGCAGCGCGGGCATCCGCGTGCGCGGCCGGAAACCCGCCTCGACTTCGTGAACCCGGCTTGGTCCGGGCGGAATTCACGGCGACACCCATGTGACGCATGTCACGGCACGTGGGAGGGAATCGCTGGGGGCATGACAGAAGACGCGATAGTGACGAGTGGCACGGACGGGCCGTCGGACGAGGAACGGCTTGCCCAGCTCGGCTACACCCAGGTCCTCGCCCGCCGTATGTCGGCGTTCTCGAACTACGCCGTGTCCTTCACGATCATCTCGGTCCTGTCCGGCTGCCTGACCCTGTACCTGTTCGGCATGGTCACCGGCGGTCCCGCGGTGATCACCTGGGGCTGGGTGGCGGTCGGTCTGATGACCCTGTTCGTGGGGCTGTCGATGGCCGAGATCTGTTCGGCGTACCCGACGTCGGCGGGCCTGTACTTCTGGGCCCACCGCCTGGCACCGCCCCGTTCGGCGGCGGCCTGGGCGTGGTTCACCGGCTGGTTCAACGTGCTGGGCCAGGTGGCGGTGACCGCCGGCATCGACTTCGGCGCGGCGTCGTTCCTCGGCGCCTGGCTGAACCTCCAGTTCGGCTTCGAGGTGACCCCGGGCCGTACCGTCCTGCTCTTCGCGGCGATCCTGCTCCTGCACGGGCTGCTGAACACCTTCGGCGTCCGGATCGTCGCCTTCCTGAACGGCGTCAGCGTGTGGTGGCACGTGCTGGGCGTGGCGGTGATCGTCGGCGCGCTGGCCCTCGTCCCGGACCACCACCAGTCGGCGTCCTTCGTGTTCACGAAGTTCGTCAACGAGACGGGCTGGGGCAGCGGCTTCTACGTCGTCCTGCTGGGCCTGCTCATGGCCCAGTACACCTTCACGGGCTACGACGCCTCCGCCCATATGACGGAGGAGACCCACGACGCCTCGACGGCGGGCCCCAAGGGCATCGTCCGCTCCATCTGGACCTCGTGGATCGCGGGCCTCGTCCTGCTCCTCGGCTTCACCTTCGCCATCCAGTCGTACGACAAGGAGCTGGCGTCCCCGACCGGCGCGCCCCCCGCCCAGATCCTCCTGGACGCGCTCGGCGCCACGGCCGGCAAGCTTTTGCTCCTGGTCGTGATCGGGGCTCAGCTCTTCTGCGGGATGGCCTCGGTGACCGCCAACAGCCGCATGATCTACGCCTTCTCCCGTGACGGCGCGCTGCCCTTCTCGCGGGTCTGGCACACGGTCAGCCCCCGCACCCGCACCCCCGTGGCGGCGGTCTGGCTGGCCGCGCTCGGTGCCCTGGCCCTCGGCCTGCCCTACCTCATCAACTCCACGGCCTACGCGGCGGTGACCTCGATCGCGGTGATCGGCCTCTACATCGCCTACGTCGTCCCGACCTTCCTCCGTGTCCGCAAGGGTGACGCCTTCGAACGGGGGCCGTGGCACCTGGGCCGCTGGTCGGTCCCGGTCGGCCTGGTCTCCGTCACCTGGGTGGCCGTCATCACGGTCCTGTTCATGCTCCCCCAGGTCTCCCCGGTCACCTGGAAGACCTTCAACTACGCCCCGGTCGCGGTCCTCGTCGTCCTGGGTTTCGCCGCGACCTGGTGGCTGGCCTCGGCCCGCCACTGGTTCCTGCGGCCGGCCCGAGTCCCCGCCCCGGAGCCGGCCGAACCGGTCGAGAACTAGTCACCTCCCCCGCCCGACGCGGCCGGGTCGGCAATACCCGATCGGAGACGCGGCCGCGTCCGGCTATGCTCGGACAGGCAACATCGCCTGGGCCCTTAGCTCAATTGGCAGAGCAGTGGACTTTTAATCCATTGGTTGTGGGTTCGAGTCCCACAGGGCCTACGCAGTGACGCCCCCGGCTCAACGACACACCGAGCCGGGGGCGAGCCGTTTCCCGGGGTTCTCCGCGACCGCGGGCCGGTGCCCGGCGGCCCGCCGGAGGGACATGCCGTGACCCAGCCGCAGACCGACGGCCGGCCCGGGGCCCTGCCCCCCGCCCTCGCGTCCATGACCCTGCTGGCCGCCGCCGTCATCGTCCACGACCGGACCGCCGGCCGGGTCGTCCTCCTCCGGCGTGGCGAGAACGCCAAGTTCGGCCGGGGCCTGTGGGACCTCCCGGTGGGCAAGAGCGAACCGGGCGAGCCGGTCACCGCCACCGCCGTGCGCGAGCTGTACGAGGAGACCGGCCTGACCGTGCGGCCCGAGGCGCTGAAGGTCGCGCACCTCATCCACGGAGCCCGGGGCGTCGAGGCGCCGGGCGGCTACCTCACCGTCGTCTTCGCCGCCCACGAGTGGACAGGAGAGCCCGGGAACCGGGAACCGGCCAAGCACGCCGAGGTCCGCTGGACCCGCGTCGACGAGCTGCCCGAGAACTGCGTGCCCGGCACCCGCCACGCGCTCTCCGGGTACCTCGGCGGCGCTACCCGGGTGTCGCTCGACGGGTGGGGCGGTCCCGGGGACTTCGCCCAGGGGGCAGCCCTTAGGGTGCGGGGATGAGTTCGCGGGCGTATCTGTCGGAGCTGTTCTCACTGGACGGCCTGGTCGCCGTGGTGACCGGGGGCAGTTCCGGCATCGGGCGGGCCGTCGCCGGTGCCCTGGCGCGGGCCGGGGCGAGCGTGGTGGTGGTGGCGCGCGGGGAGGCGGAACTCGCCGCCACGGTGGAGGAGCTGGCCTCCGACGGCTGCCGGGCGGCCCGGGTGAGCGCCGATCTGGGCACCCGCGACGGGGTGCGCGCGGCGGCCGAGGAGGTGGCCGGGGTGTTCGGGGAGCCCGACATCCTCGTCAACTGCGCCGGGATCAATCTGCGGCCCCCGATGGGCGAGCTGGGCGAGGACGTCTGGGACGCCACCATGGCGGTGAACCTGGAGGCGCCCTATCTGCTGGGACAGCGGTTCGGACCCGGCATGGCCGAACGCGGCTTCGGGCGGATCATCCACGTCACCTCCCAGCAGGCGCACCGGGCGTTCGTGCAGAGCGGTGCCTACGGCGTGTCCAAGGGCGCGCTGGAGTCGCTGGCCCGGTCACAGGCCGAGGCGTGGTCGCCGTACGGGGTCACCTGCAACACCCTGGTGCCGGGGTTCGTGATGACGCCGCTCAACGCGCGTCTGTCGTCCGACCCGGAGCGGGTGGCGGCGCTCGCCGCCCGCACGATGGTGGGGCGCAACGGCCTGGCCGAGGACTTCGCGGGCGCCGCGGTGTTCCTGGCGAGCCGCGCCTCCGCCTATGTCACCGGCCAGTCGGTCTTCGTCGACGGCGGCCTCTCCGTTCACTAGCCCGGCCCCGCGCGGCGAAGTGCGGGCCCCGCTCAGCCCGCGCTCAGTTCCGGCAGGGCGTCCAACTCGACCAGCGGCAGCGTGTGCTGGGTCTGCAGGACCTTGGCGCGCAGGTAACGGACGTTGTGGGCCGTGGTGAAGACACCGGTCGGCACCCGGTCCCGGACGAGGACGCCGAGCGAGCGCAACTGCTGTGCCTTGTCGGGGTTGTTGGAGAGCAGGTCGAGTTCCCCGATGCCGAGCGCGCCCAGCATCTGGGCGGCGGCCGTGTAGTCGCGGGCGTCCTCCGGGAGGCCGAGCGCGGCGTTGGCCTCGTAGGTGTCGAGGCCCTGGTCCTGGAGGGCGTAGGCGTCGAGCTTGTTGTACAGGCCGATGCCGCGCCCCTCCTGGCGGAGATAGAGCAGCACGCCCCCGCGCTCGGCGATGCGTTCGACCGCCTCGCGGAGCTGCGGCCCGCAGTCGCAGCGGGCCGAGCCGAAGACGTCCCCGGTCAGGCACTCGGAGTGCAGTCGCACCAGCGGGACCGCCCCGGGCTCGCCGAGGACGACGGCGACGTGCTCCTGGCCGTCGCCGAGGCCGTGGAAGGTGACGAGTTCGGCGTCGACGCGGTAGCCGTCGTCGAAGTGCAGCGGCACCCGGACGCGGGCGCGCGGGGTGGCGGCGGGGGTGTCGGACATGCGGGCCTCCGGGTTCCGTCCCTTGGCACCTGCTTCAGATTTGAAGCAGTGGCTAGGTCCGGGACCCTATCGCATGCTTAAAAGTTAAAGCAACGCATTTCGCAGGGGCGCCGCGCGGCGCCCGCGCCCGGGCCGGGCGCGGGCCGCGCTCAGGAGCGCGGCGGCTCGGGCGGCTGCCCCGAACAGGGCGACGACCGCCGCCGCCACGGCACGTCCTCCGCCGCGGCCCCCGTCTCCTCCCCCTCCAGCACCCGGGCCACCCCGGCACAGATCTCTTCCAGCTGCCCCACCTGCTCGGGCGTGAGCCGGTCGAACAAGGTGGTGCGGACCGTCTCGACGTGTCCGGGTGCCGTACGCTCCAGCACGGCCATCCCCTCCTGCGTCAGCACCGCGAGACTGCTGCGCCGGTCCCAGCGGCAGTCCTCCCGGCGCACCAGCCCGTCCCGCTCCAGCCTGGTCACCGCGTAGGTCAGCCTGCTGCGGGTGATCTTCAGGGTCTCGGCGAGGTCGGTCATGCGCAGTCGCCGCTCGGGCGCCTCGGAGAGGTTGGCCAGCACGGAGTAGAACAGGTGGGGCATGCCGGCCTCCTGCTGGAGCTGCCGGTCGATGGCGTCCTCCAGCAGCCGGGAGGCGGCGATGTAGGCGCGCCAGGCGCGCTGCTCCTCGGGAGTGAGCCAGCGGGTCGTCATGTCGCCAGTGTAAGTTTGTTTCAAACTTGAACCAAGACTCCGCCGGGGTCTTCGCGAGGGAGCGCGCCGATGCCGTACCCGTACGTCCTGCTGTCCGCCGCCGTCTCCCTCGACGGCTACCTGGACGACACCGGCCCCGACCGGCTGCTGCTCTCCGGCCCGGCCGACTTCGACCGCGTCGACGAGGTGAGGGCCTCGGTGGACGCCATCCTGATCGGCGCCGGCACCATCCGCGCCGACAACCCCCGGCTCCTCGTCAACTCGCCCGGGCGGCGCGCCGCCCGGGTGGCCGAGGGCCGGCCCGCGTACCCCCTGAAGATCGCCGTCACCGCCTCCGGCGACCTCGACCCGGCCGCGCACTTCTGGCACACCGGCGGCGAGAAGCTCGTGTACACCACGGACCGGGGCGCCGGGCGGGCCGCCCGCGTCCTCGGCGCGACCGCCGACGTGGTGACCCTCGGCCCCGAGCTCGACTGGCGCGCCCTGCTGGAGCACCTGCACGACGTGCGCGGAGTGCGGCGCCTGATGGTCGAGGGCGGCGGAACCGTCCACACCCAGCTCCTCCAGCAGGGTCTCGCCGACGAACTCCAGCTCGTCCTCGCCCCGCTCTTCGTCGGTGACCCGGCCGCCCCGCGCCTGTTCGGCCCGGGGGCGTACCAGGGCGGCCGGCTCCGGCTCACCGAGTCCCGCCGCATCGAGGACGTCGTCCTCATGCGCTACGAACCCACCGCCCCCGGCACCGGCCCCGCGCCGGCCGCCGCCGACCGGCGCTGGCTGGCCACCGCCTGCGAGCTGGCCGCCCTGTGCCCGCCCTCCCGCACCGCGTTCAGCGTCGGCGCGGTCGTGGTGGCCGCCGACGGCACCGAGCTGGCCCGCGGCCACTCGCGCGAGGGCGGCGACCCCGTGGTGCACGCCGAGGAGGCGGCCCTGGCGAAGCTGGACCCGGCCGACCCCCGGCTGCCCGGTGCCACCGTCTACAGCAGCCTGGAGCCCTGCTCGCGCCGCGCCTCCCGCCCCGCACCCTGTGCCGAGCTGATCATGCGCGCGGGCGTGCGCCGGGTGGTCACGGCCTGGCGGGAGCCGGACACCTTCGTCCCCGGCGCCGACGGCAGCGGGGTGCTGGCGGCCGCCGGTGTGGACGTCATCCTGCTCCCCGAGTACGAGGGCCCCGCCAAGGCGCCGAACGCCCATCTGCTGCCCTGAGCGGCACCGCGCGGAAACGTGTGTGCCGAGCACTCCGCGGATGGCGTATGCTTGAGACACAACGACGCGGGGTGGAGCAGCTCGGTAGCTCGCTGGGCTCATAACCCAGAGGTCGCAGGTTCAAATCCTGTCCCCGCTACTGAAGACTCAGGGCCGGAATCCAGTACATGGATTCCGGCCCTGAGTGTTTCCCGCCCGGCTCCCGCCGGATACCGAGGGAGCCGCGCCCACAAGGCGAGTGGCGTACGTCACAGCAGGTCATCCGCTCGGGCCACAGCAGTCGCCCGCCTCCCGCGCCCCCGCCACGCTGGTCGTACGTCGAGGACACGGGAGACCAGCAGTGCGCCCTGGTGAGGTGGAGGAGAGCCCGTACCCCAGGGCGGGCGACAGGTTCCCCGGCGGACCCGTCCCGGACCCGGGCCCCGGCCCCGTGCCCCTGCCGCCGGAACGGGGCCGCCGCCGCGTCGCGCGCACCCTGCCCCACGCCCTCTCCCTCCTGCTCATCGCGGGCGGGCTGCTGTACGACCTGCTCACCCCGCGCGACTTCACCGCCGTGCCCTTCTTCACCGCCGCTCCGCTGGTCGCCGCGCCCCTGGCCTCGCTGCGCACCACGCTCCTCACCGGGCTGGCCGCCCTGGCCGCCACCTATGTGGTGCACGCCCACTTCGGCCCGGGCCTGGACGTCAACACCGTCACCCAGATCGTCACCGTGGCCACGGTCGCCCTGCTGGCCGTCGTCATCAACCGGGTCGTACGCCTCGGCGACCGGCGGCTCGCCTCCGTCCGGGAGATCGCCGAGGCCGCCCAGCGGGCCGTGCTGCCCGAGCCCGCTCCCCGCATCGCCGGCCTCGACATCGCGGCCCGGTACGAGGCGGCGCAGGAGGGCGCGTTCATCGGCGGCGACCTGTACGCGGTGCAGGACGGCCCGCACGGCGTACGGCTGGTCGTCGGGGACGTGCGCGGCAAGGGGATGGGCGCGGTCGCCGCCGTCGCCGTGGTGATCGGGGCGTTCCGGGAGGCCGCCGAGCACGAGGCCACGCTGGAGGCGGTCGCCGGGCGGCTGGAGCGGGCGCTGGCCCGCGAGGGCACCCGGCGCGGGGTCGACGCACTGGAGGGCTTCACCACCGTCGTCCTCGCCGAACTGCCCCACGGGGAAGGGGTGGTGCGGGTCGTCAACCGCGGTCATCCGCCGCCCCTGCTGCTGCACGCCGACGGCACGCTGCGCGCCCTGACCGCTGACGACCCCGCGCTGCCGCTCGGCATGGGCGACCTCGGCCGGTGGCCCGACCGCGCGGCCGAGTACCGCTTCCCGGCCGGTTCCACCCTGCTGCTGTACACCGACGGCCTCACCGAGGCCCGTGACGCCCACGGCCGGTTCTACGATCCGGTGCGCCGGCTCGCCGGGCGCCGCTTCCCCGACCCGCCCACTCTGCTCATCCGGCTCGCCGCGGAGGTCAGGCGGCACTCCGGGGGCGGCATGGCGGACGACATGGCGCTGCTGGCCGTACGCCGGCCCGGGGCGGATGTGACCAACAGTGATCGGACGGCAGCCCTCCGCTTCACTGCTGAGTCACCATCAAAAACTCCGTGACTCCTGAATGCGGGTCAACTCGCCCCTTTTTCACGGCCGTGCGGCGTACGTCCACCCTCGGGAACATTAATGATCAAGCCGAACGGCTTGGAATCTCACAGGTGGGTCTATTAACGTTCGATAACGCAGCGCGGTCGTCCCAGCCGTCACAAGAGGCGGCTCCGTGCGCACGCGCCGAATCCCGCAAGGGAACCGGGGAACCACCACCTTGGGGTGAATCACGCGGATGCCACCGTGAACCGATCGGGTTCTCGGTACGTATACGCGCGTAGGAGACCTTCCTGCTCCGAACCCGTCAGCTAACCCGGTAGGCGGAGGAAGGAAAGGAGTACGCCCGCGTGGCGTCCAACCGGCCTGCCCCCGAAGCCCCCTACGTGCCCAGCCAGCGTGACACCGAAACATTCGGCTACGGCGGCTACAGCGCCGAAGAGGGTCCCTGGGAGGAATGGAACCCCACCGAGGAGTCCATCCGTCCCGTACGCGGCCGGCACCGCGTCGCCAAGCAGCGCGGCGGGCTCGCCCGCAGCTCCACCGTCCTCGGCGTCGGCGTCATAGCGGCAGTCGGCGCGGGCGGCATGGCCAGTGCCCACACCGGCAAGCCGCCGGTGTCCATCTCGATGCCCGACCTGCCCTCCGTCGGCTCCCTGTTCGACGACGACCACTCCGAGGCGTCCAAGGCCACCACGGCCTCACTCAGCTCGGTCGGCACCACCGCCGCCGACAGTGAGCAGGACGCCTCCGACGCGGGGGAGACCCTGCGCAACCGGATCATGACGCAGGCCGAGCAGCAGCAGAGCAAGGCCGACTCCACGGCCACCGCGGCAGCGGCCGCCGCCGCCGGGCAGAAGGCCGCCGACGCGGCCGCCAAGGCGCAGAAGGAGGCCAAGGCCGAGGCCGAGGCCAAGGCCGCCGAGGCCAAGAAGGAGGCCGAGGCCGCCGCCGCGAAGAAGGCCGAGGCGGAGCGGCTGGCCGAGCTGGCCAAGCAGTACACGCTGCCGACGTCCTCGTACACGATCACCTCGACCTTCGGCCAGGCCGGTTCGATGTGGTCCTCCGGCTACCACACCGGCCTCGACTTCGCCGCGCCCACCGGCACGCTGATCAAGGCCATCCACAGCGGCACCGTCACCGAGGCGGGCTGGGCCGGCGCCTACGGCTACCGCACCGTCCTCACCCTCGACGACGGCACCGAGCTCTGGTTCTGCCACCAGTCCTCGATCAGCGTCTCCGCCGGCCAGAAGGTCAGCACCGGCGACGTCATCGGACGTGTCGGCGCCACCGGCAACGTCACCGGCCCGCACCTGCACCTGGAGGTCCACCCCGGCGGCGCGGCCACCGGCATCGACCCGATGGCGTGGCTGCACGGCAAGGGCCTCAACCCCTGAGCCCGGCCCGGGCCTCCTGACCCCGGCCCCCGGCATCTCGATCCGGCAGCCCTGACGCCCCGGCGTCAGGGCTGCGGCCGTGTTCACACACCGTTCGCACGGTCCCGGAATGGGCGGTACCGGGGTGATCGTTGTAACCGGACATGACTGCTTCTCTGCGCAAACTCGGCTCCTCCGACCTCGAGGTCTTCCCGCTCGCCCTCGGCGGCAACGTCTTCGGCTGGACCGCCGACGAGGAGACCTCCTTCGCCGTCCTCGACGCCTACACGGGGGCCGGCGGCAACTTCGTCGACACCGCCGACTCCTACTCGGCGTGGATCGAGGGCAACGAGGGCGGCGAGTCGGAGACGATCATCGGCAAGTGGCTCAAGGCCCGCGGCAACCGCTCCGACGTCGTCGTCGCGACCAAGGTCAGCCAGCACCCGGAGTACCAGGGCCTCACCGCGGCCAACATCAAGGCCGCCGCCGACGCCTCCCTGCGCCGCCTGGACACCGACTACATCGACCTCTACTACACGCACTTCGACAAGCCCGAGGTGCCGGTGGAGGAGATCGTCGGGGCCCTGGACGAGCTGGTGAAGGCGGGCAAGGTCCGGCAGATCGCCGCCTCCAACATCAGCCCCGAGCGGCTGCGGGCCTCCCTCGACTTCTCCGACCGCGAGGGCCTGGCCCGGTACGTGGCCCTCCAGCCCCACTACAACCTGGTCTCCCGCGACACCTACGAGGGTCCGCTGCAGGACCTCGCCGCCCGTGAGGGCCTCGCGGCGGTCCCGTACTTCGCCCTCGCCTCCGGCTTCCTGACCGGCAAGTACCGCCCCGGCACGACGGTCGACAGCGCCCGCGCCGGCTCGGCCGCCAAGCATCTGGACTCCGAGCGCGGTCAGCGGGTGCTCACGGCCCTGGACGAGATCGCCGGCGCCCACGACGCCCCCGTCGCCACGGTCGCCCTCGCCTGGCTGGCCGCCCAGCCGACGGTCACGGCCCCCATCGCCTCGGCCCGCACGGTGGAACAGCTCCCGGCGCTGCTGGGCGTGGCGGAGCTGCGGCTCACCCAGGACGAGGTGGACCGCCTGAACCAGGCCTCCGCCTGACCCCGGCCGGCGGCCAGTGCCGGCTAGGGCCGGTACGGGTGGCACCCGGGGTACCGGGCCGGCGGCCCGGGCGGGTTTCCGTACGGCGCCGCCTGGTTTCCGTACGGCGCCGCCTGGTTCCCGTACGGCACCGTCTGGTTGCCGTACGGCGCCGCCGGATACCCGTAGGGCACCGCCGGGTGCCCGTATGCCGCCGGGTGCCCGTACGCCCCCGGATGCCCGGCGGGCATGGCCGGATACCCGTACCGCCCCCAGTACGCCGAGGTCGCCGGCATCGGGGCCACGGTCCTGGCCGCGTGCTCCAGCGCCGGCCGGGCCACCTCCCGGCGCCGCCACAGCTCGGCGAGCAGCTCCTGCTCCCGCGCGGCGGAATCGGCGCCGGCCCGTCCCCGCCGCCCCCGGTGCCGCAGGAAGGCCAGCGAGGTGGCGTACGCCTCGTACTGCGCGACCGCCCGCGCGGCGGGCCGCCCGCCGAAGTGGCGGCGGGCGTGGTCCCGGGCGGCGCGGCGCGCCCGCATCGACCCGAGGACAAACGGCTCGGCCGGCCCGAGCCACCCCGCGAACACATACGCCGGCAGTTCCTCCCGCACGGTCCGCAGCTCCCGCTGCCGGGTCCAGACCGCCAGCCAGGTCAGCAGCCCGAACGCGGGCACCATGAAGGCGGCGTAGACGGCGAGGAACCCGAACTGGCCGAAGGTGGCGGAGCCGTTCCACAGGGCGTGCATGCTCATCGCCAGCAGCAGTCCGCCGAGCGGGACCAGCACGCGCCGGGCGGGCTGCCGTTCGGTCGAGAGCGCCGCGACGCCGAAGCCGATGCCGGTGAGCACGGTGAACAGGGGATGCGCGAACGGGGACATCACGACGCGCACGAAGAAGGTGGCGGCGGTGACGGAGGCGATGCCGTGGCCGCCGCTGAGCTGGTCGGTCCCGAATGCCGTTCCCAGGTAGAGGATGTTCTCGGTGAACGCGAAGCCGGTGGCGGTGACCCCGGCTATCACCACGCCGTCGACGATCCCGGTGAAGTCCCGTCTGCGGAAGAGGAAGACCAGCAGCACGGCCGCGGCCTTCGCCGACTCCTCCACGACCGGCGCTATCAGGGTGGCGCCCAGGGTGTCGGCACCGGCGGGATCGGCGGTCGAGGTGGCTATCCACTTCGTCGCGAAACTGTTGGCGACGATGGCTATCAGCGCCGCCGCGCAGGCGCCCCAGGCGAACGCGAAGACCAGGTTCCGCGAGGGGCCGGGCTCGACCCGGTCCAGCCAGCGGAAGGCGGCGAGGAGCCAGGGCACGGGCAGCACGGCGAGCCCGAGACCGACCAGGAAGCCCGTGGTGCCGGTCTGCCGGCGCACCAGCGCCAGGATGACCAGGCCGGACAGCGCCAGCAGCGTGATCAGCGCCCCGTAGCGCACCCACCGGCGCTGCCACCAGTGCGGGTGCGTTCCGCTTCCGGGGCCGGGGGAGTAGCTCGGGTACGGAGGACTGATGGCCACGGCATCGACCCTAACGGTGACCGGGGAACGGGCTGGTGCTGGTGCTGGTGCTGGTGCTGGTCGGAAGGACAGGGCCTAGCGATCCCGGTGCGGTACGCGGCGGAAGAGCAGATCGTTCACCACGTGTCCCTTTTCCAGCCCCTGTCCCTCGAAACGGGTCAGCGGCCGGAACTGCGGACGCGGCGCGAAACCGCCGTCCGCCCGGGTGTTCTCGAAGTCCGGGTGCGCGGTGAGCACCTCGAGCATCTGCTCGGCGTACGGCTCCCAGTCGGTCGCGCAGTGCACGACCGCACCCGGCCTGAGCCGGCTCGCGGCCAGCGTCAGGAACTCGGGCTGGATCAGCCGCCGCTTGTGGTGCCGCTTCTTGGGCCAGGGGTCGGGGAAGTACACGCGCAGCCCGTCGAGCGAGTCGGGCGCGAGCATCTCCCGGAGCAGGATGATGGCGTCGCCGTTGGCCACCCGGACGTTGGACAGCCCGCTCTGGTCGGCGAGATTGAGCAGGTTGCCCTGGCCAGGGGTGTGCACGTCGACCGCGAGGATGTTGGTGCCGGGATCCCCGGCAGCCATCCGCGCGGTGGCCTCACCCATCCCGAACCCGATCTCCAGCACGACGGGACCGTTGCCGCCGAACAGCTCGCCGAGGTCGATGACGCACTGCCCGTCGATGTCCAGGCCCCACTTCGGCCACAGCCGCTGCAGCGCGTCGGCCTGCCCCGCCGTGACCCGGCTGCGCCGCGGCTGGAAACTCCGGATCCGCCGCTCGAAGTGCGATCCGGCCGGGTCGGCCCTCGGCCCGTCGGGGAACCGCGGCTCCCCCTTGGCCCGGCTGTGCCGCACGGACACACCGGGGACGTGCGAGGGCCGCGGCGCGGCGGCGGTCGCGGGCCGGGGGGCTTCGGGGAGGTTCAGCGAGTCAGACACAGTGACACCGATATTACGGCGGTGGCGCGATTTCCCGGGACGGCACCCGAAGCGGAGGCCGACGTCACAGCGCACGGGTGTCACAGCGCACCGAGCATGTCCAGCGCCCGGCGTCCGATCTCCCGGCCGATCGGCAGCGAAGCGGTCGCCGCGGGGGACGGGGCGTTGAGCACGTGCACCGCCCGGCTCCCCTCCCGGATGAGGAAGTCGTCCACCAGCGTCCCGTCCCGCAGCACCGCCTGCGCCCGCACCCCGGCGGGGGCGCGCACCAGGTCCGCCTCCTCCACGGCCGGCACCAGCCTGCGCACCGCCGTCAGGAACGCCCCCTTGGACACCGACCGCCGCAGCTCCCCGGCGCCGTACCGCCAGTGCCGCCGGGCCATCACCCACGAGCCGGGCCACGCCACCGTCCCGGCCAGCTCCCCGGGCCGTACGACCCCCCACCCGTATCCCTCGCGGGCCAGGGCCGGGACCGCGTTCGGCCCGATGTGCACACCGCCGTCGATCCCCCGGGTCAGATGCACCCCGAGGAACGGGAACGCCGGATCCGGCACCGGATACACCAGCCCGCGCACCAGCTCCGGCCGCGCCAGCTCGTAGTACTCGCCGCGGAACGGCACGATCCGCACGCCGGGCTCGTCCCCGGTCAGCCGGGCCACCTCGTCGCAGTGCAGCCCGGCGCAGTTCACCAGCACCCGGCCCCGGACGACGTCCCCGGCCGCGGTCAGCACGGCCACGCCCCGCTCCGGGCGCCGGTCCACCCGGATCACCCGCGCGCCGTACCGGATCTCCGCCCCCGAGGCCCGCGCGAGCTGCCGGGCCACGCCCACGAAGTCGCACACTCCCGTCGTGCCGACGTGGATCGCGGCCAGCCCGCGCACCTCCGGCTCGTACTCGCCGATCTGCGCGGCGCCCAGCTCGCGCACCTGTATGCCGTTCTCCCGGCCGCGCTGCACGAGGGCGTGCAGCCGGGGGAGCTCGTCCCGCTCGGTGGCGACGATGAGCTTCCCGGTGACGGCGTGCGCGATGCCGTACTCGGCGCAGAACTTCACCATCTCGGCCGCGCCGCGCACGGCGAACCGGGCCTTGAGCGAGCCCGGCCGGTAGTAGACGCCGCTGTGGATGACCCCGCTGTTGCGCCCCGTCTGGTGCCGGGCGGGCCCCGGCTCCTTCTCCAGCACGGTCACCCGCGTACCCGGCGCCGCACGCGTGATCGCGTAGGCCGTCGACAGGCCGACGATCCCGCCTCCGATCACCAGCACGTCGCAGTCGTACGCACCCTCACGCACCCGCACCACCTCCCGGCTCCGATAGTGCACTGCGCCACTGACAATGCCTTCAAACCCGGACCGGGGGTCCTATGCGGGAGCCACCAGCAGAGGCCGGGCCCGTTCCCGCAGCTCCACCACCCGCGGCTCGTCCCCGTACGGCTCCAGCCGGTGCAGCAGGTCCTTCACGTACTCGGTGGTGCGCGCGGAGGAGATCCGCCCGGCCACCTCGACGGCCCGCACCCCCTGCTCGCAGGCGGCGTCCAGATTGCCCGACTCCAGCTCGGCGACGGCGGACACCACGAGGCGCAGCCCGTGCGACCGCACGAACTCCTCCGTCGGCTTCGACAGCGCCTGCTCGGTGAACCGCCGCACCTGGCGCGGCGCCTTCAGATCGCGGTAGCACTCCGCCGCGTCGGCGGCGAACCGGTCATAACCATAGAAACCAAGCCAAGAAGGGTCGTTGTCACCGTCCCTGGATCGCTCGAGCCAGCTCTCCGCCGCCTTCAGTGCCGCGCCGGCGGCCGGCGCGTCCCCCGCACGCGCGTGTGCCCGCGCCTCCACCAGCCGGAAGAAACTCATGGTGCGGGCGGTCGCCAGTCCCCTGTTGCGCTCCAGGGCCGCCTGCGCCAGGTCGACGCCCTCGTCGCCGAAGCCCCGGTACGTCGCCTGCAGCGACATGGACGCCAGCACATAACCCCCGAGCGGGACGTCCGCCGCCGCGCGGGCGAGCCGCAGCGCCTGGATGTAGTACCGCTGGGCCGCCTCCTGCTGCCCGGTGTCGAAGGCCATCCAGCCGGCCAGCCGGGTCAGTTCGGCGGAGGCCCCGAACAGGGCACGGCCCACTTCGTCCGAGTAGGAGCCGAGCAGCAGCGGCGCCGCCTCCACCCGCAGGCACTCCGGCACCATGGACGAACGCCAGTCGCCGCCTCCGTACTTGGAGTCCCAGCGCCTGGCGTCCTCGGCGGCCTCCCGCAGCTTCTGCACATCGCTGTGGCCGACTTTGATCGGTGCGCCGGAGCCCTCGGCGGAGTTCGCCTCCCGCGCGACCGAACTGTCGGCGGGGGTTATCAGCCACCGCGACGCGGGCGTCGCGTACGCGGTCACCGCGAACGACCCCGCGAGGGACTGCCAGATGCCGCCGGAGCCGGCCCGTCGTCCGGCCAGGTCGAGCCGGTACAGCTCGGTGGCCGACTTCACCGCCTGCCCCACGTCCCGGGGGAAGGCGAGGCCCACTTCGGGTGCGGGATCCGCGTCCGCCAGGCCTATCTCGTGGAGCGGCACCGGGCGGCCGAGCTTCTGGCCTATGGCGGCCGCGATGAGGTGCGGCGCCGCGCCCTGCGGCACCATCCCCTTCGAGACCCAGCGCGCCACCGAGGTCTTGTCGTAGCGAAGCGTCAGCCCGCGTTGGGCGCCAAGGTCGTTGACGCGTCGCGCGAGTCCCGCGTTGCTGATTCCCGCGAGGGCGAGAACGGTGCCGAGTTTGTCGTTCGGCCCGCGTTGCTCCCTGGACATGCGTCACCCCTCGACACAGACGGCTGCCGCGCTGGCATAACCGTGCGGCATTCGTAAACCCAGCGTAGTTCGCCGCATCCCAAGCGTTAAGGGGCATTGTTCCGGATGGCGGGATTGTGGTCCGTACGGGAGTACGGCCCTGTACGCACCGTGCACGGGGACTCGCGGCGTGCCCCCGCACGTGTGGCCGTGCGCCCGTCCGTGCGCTCTTCTCCGGCCATCCGGGGAGCGGTTCCATGGCTGTCGCGTGGGTCGGCCCGCTGTACTGGATCCAGTGGGCTGGGGGACACCGCCGCCTTCATCCCCGCGGGTGGCGGACCGGTCCGGGAGGCGAAGACCGCCTCCCGGACCGTGCGCGTCCCCGTACCGGAGGGCCTTGCGCAGGCCTGTACGGAGCGTGCTCAAACCCGTGCGCCTGTCCCCGATTTGGCTGAAAATAGTCCCCGCTGCGGATGAGTGATTACCGCCCCCACCACGGGACTTGAGGGCGTGAAGGGCGTTTTCGGGGCGCATACAGGGGGCGCATTCGCGTCGCACCTATCGTGCCCGCTTCTGCCATCCACGCCTGGCCGCCCGGGTGTTCACCCACCGGCCCGCAACCGATACTCTGCCGCCCCCTGCGGCCTCCGGCACCGGTTTCCCTCGATCGAAGGCGGCGTCACCGCGCCTCCGTAGCGCGTTCTTCATGGCAGCATGGGTCCCGGTTCGTACGGTGCACTGGTTGTCCACGCTCTGTGGAGGCGTCGATGCGGTGGTTGGTGGGTTGGAGCAGCACCGCCACTGGTGTCGCCCAGATCGGCTCCGCGGGCGCCACGGGATACGACGGCGAGACGCTGCACCCGGTCGGCTCCCACCTCCTGTGGGGCGACCCCGACCCGCTGTGGGCGGTCGGCGACTGGCGCCCCGACGAGGTGCGCGTGGTGCACGCCGACGCGCAGAACCGCATCGCCGTCTTCGGCACCTGCGGCGCCGGCGACGAGGAACTGCGGCGCGGCCTGTTCACCGCGCGCGGGGGCGCGGTGCGCCATCTGACCACCTGGCCGGGCAGCTACACGGCCGTCGTCCAGGTGGGCCGCCGCATCACCGTCTGCGGCGACCTCGCGGGCGCCCGCCCGGTCTTCCACACCCCCTGGGCCGGCGGCACGGCCTACGCCACCGCAGCGCTGCCGCTCGCCGACCTCATCGAGGCCAACCTCGACTTCGGCCACCTGGCGGCCCTGCTCGCCGCCCCCGACGTACCGGCCGCGCTGCGCGACACCACCCCGTACGAGGGCGTGCGGCGCGTCCCGCCGGGGCATGCGCTCGTCCTGCGCGCCGGAGCACGCGAGATCACCGGCTACGAGCCGGTCGCCTCCCTCGCGGTGGCCGCACCCCCCGCCGACCCGGACCTCGCGGTGGACGCCGTACGGGACGCCCTCGTCGAGGCGGTGCGCGCGCGCCTGTCGGCACCCCGGCACGTGCCCGACCTCGACCCCGGGCCGGTGCCCGGCATGGGACCGGCCGAACGGCGGGCCGCACGCGGGATGCCCGTGCCCGGCATCGGCGCCGACCTCTCCGGCGGGCCCGCCTCCGGCACCCTCGCCCTGCTGGCCGCCGGGCTGCCCGGCAGGCCCGGCACGCTGCTCGGCCACGGCACGGGCGCCGGGGAGCGGCTGCTCGCCGTCACCTTCAACGACCTCGCCGTCCGCGGCCGCGAGTCCGAGGTCGAGCGCGCGGGCACCCTCGCGGCCAACCCGCGCCTGCACCACGTGGTGGTCACCGGCGGCGAGGAGAGCCTGCCGTACGCCGATCTCGACGGCCCCCTCACCGACGAGCCGGGCCCCTCCCTGGTGACGGCCGCCCGCCACCGCGCCCGCCTCGCCGCCGGCAGCGCCGACCACTTCACCGGACACGGCGCCCGCCAGGTCCTGGACGCCCACCCCGCCCGCCTCGCGGACCTCCTCCTGGACCGCAGACGGCGTCACCTGGTCCGGCCGGTCGCCGCGCTCGCCCGGGCCGACGGCTCGGTGATGGTCCCCGCGCGCGTGTACAGCGCCGCCCGTCGGCTGGCCCGTACCCCGTACCGGACGGGCCTGGAACTGCTCGCCGAGCGGCTGATGCGCCACCGCTTCGACGAGCCCAAGGGCGCGGTCGGCGCCTCCCTCGCCGGACTCACCTGGGCGAGACCCGGCCCGGCGGCCCGCTGGCTGACCGGGGAGGCACTGGCTGAAGTATCGGTTCTGCTGCAAGGGGAGGCGGACCGGTCCGCCCTCGGCTCCGGCCAGCGCCCCGGCGACTACCGCGCGCGTGCCGCCCTCGCCCGCCACGCCGCCGACCTCCGCGTCCTGGAGCAGGCCGCCGAGGTCCGCTCCCAGCGGCTGCACGCGCCCTTCCTCGACAACCAGGTCGTCCGCGCCTGCCGCGCCCTCCCCGAGGCCCTGCGCGTCCAGCCCGGCGCCCGTGCCTCCGTCCTGCGCCGGGTCCTGGAGGGCGCCGGAGTCACCGACCTCCCGCCCGGCTGGGGCGCCCCGTCCCACGCCTCCTCGGCGGCGGCCACCCGCGCCGGCCTGCGCCTCGCCGCCGACGACCTGATGGACCTCTTCGCCACACCCCTGCTGGCGGACGCGGGCCTGGTGGAGGCCCGAGTGATCCGCAAGGCCGTCCGCGCCGCCGCGACGGGCGAGCCCCTCCCCCTGGACGGCCTGGCCGACCTGACCGCCCTCGAACTCTGGCTCCGCCGCCTGCTGGCCCGCCGCGGCACCTGCTGGACCGGCACCCCGGCCCGCGCCCGAGCGGTCCCCTCCGGCATCCAACCCCGCAAAAACGCCCTGGCCTCCGGCGCCTGACGACTGCACCGGGCGCCGGCCCGGCGGTGGTTGAGGCGCTCGTGCAGCCACGCCCAACGGGCCCCACTCCGCCCCGGGCACCCGAACCCGCCCGGCTACGGGCGGACACGTACGCAGCCAGGGGCGGCGCCCACCCATCAGCGGCCGACACACCGCGCAGCCGCGGGCGGTCGTGCCGCTTCGTGGGCGCCCGCCCCCGTCAGCACCGGGGCACCAGGACTGCCGGCAGTCCAGCCCAGGCCCGGCCGCCCACTTGTCGGCGGCCGACGTGCCTGCGTAGTTGCGGGCCTGTGCGCGGCCAGGGCCGGCGCCCGCCCATCAGCGGCTGACGGGCACCCGAGCGCGCGTAGCTGCGGGCATGCGTGCCGCTAGGGGCGGCACGGGTGGGCGCAGCGGCACCCCGTCAGCGCGGGTGCGCGACCCAACCCCCGGCCCACCGCTCTCAGGGCGCCGAGCGAACACCGGCTCAGCAAGCCACCCCCGGGCACCGACGTCTCAGGGCGCCGAGCGAACACCGGCTCAGCAAACCCCCCAAGCACAGGCCGAGAACCAACAACACCGGCACAGCAGAACCCCGCCGAAAACCCCCCGCACAGACACGATCAACAGCTGAACCGCGCCTCCGCCCAGTCGGCAAGCGCGGCCTGCCCGAGCACCCCGCCCTCCGGCGCCACCGCCAGCCGTACGGTCTGCCGCCCGGTGAGATCGACATGCACGGGCACGGCCGCGTCCCGCCCCCCGACCACCCCGGACCGCCACACCGGAACCCCGTCGGCGTACACGGAGAACACGACCTTGCCGAGCCCGAGCGTCATGTCGTCGACGCCGACGCGCGCGTCATACGCGGTGCACCGGCGATTGAGGTCGACGATCACCGACGACCCGCCGTGCACGCTGACACCGCGCGCGTACCGCTTCCCGCCGACGGACATCCCGTACCGCTGCCACACCCAACTGCTCCCCCACAGCCGCATCTCCGGCACGGCCCCGTCGCCGTTGACGTCATAACGCAGGCCGCTCCACTCGTAGACGACGGGAGCCGGCGGGGGAGTGGGAGCCGGACTGGGAGTGGCCGTCGGACTCGGACCGGGACTCGGCGCCGAGGCGGGCCGCGGAGCAACCGTCGGCTGCGGCGCGGGTGCGGGAGCCGAAGAGGCCGGCGCCGGGCTCGTCCTGGAGACCGGCACCACCGGCGGCGCGACGGGCGGCTTCCCCGTGGTGGGCGGCGAAGCGGGCGCCGAAGCGGGCGCCGACGGTGAGACCGACGGCCGCGGTGTCCGCACGACGGGGGCGGACGGCGACGGCCCGGCCACCTCCTTCGCCGGACGGCCGTCGTTCACCAGGGCCAGCGCCACCGCGGCCGCGGCCACCGCGACCACACCGGCCGCGATCCCGGCCTTCACCGGCGCCCCGAGCCCCTCGGCGGCGGCCGCCCCGCCCGCACCCGAACCCGCGGAGGACCCGCCGGCCGCGGCGGCCCCCACGGCGCCCGCTCCGGCGCCTCCGGCGATGATCCCGAGGACCTTCCCGTACCCGGCGGCCCCGAACCAGCCGATGACCGCGACCGGCACCACCGCCGGAATACCGCCCGCGACCTCCTCGATCTGCGCCGCCGCCAGCCGGCACCTGGCGCACTCCTCCAGGTGCTGGCGCAGCCCCCGCTCGGCGCGCAGCCGCAGCTTGCGCCGGGCATAGGTGCCGAGCTGGTCGGCGTAACGGGCGCACTCCCCGTCACCGGTCAGCGCCGCGCTGACATGGGCCTGCAGATAGGCCTGCTTCAGCCCCTCCCGGGCCCGGCTCGCCAACACCCGGGTGCCGTTGGCGTCCAGCCCGAACAGCACGGCCACCTCACTGGGCGACTCGTCCTCCACCTCGGTGTGCCACAGCACCGCCTGCCAGCGCTCGGGCAGCGAACGGAACGCACGCAGCGCCATGGACTGCTCGGCCTCGTGCAGCGCACGCACATCGGCGCCCACGTCCACCGCGTCGTCACCGGCCCCCTCGACGGGCCGCGCGGCCTGCTGGGCGAACAGGGCGAAGTCGTCCACGAGTTGCTCACGCCGTGCGGACCTGGCCCAGCGCGCGGCCACGCGCCGCACCGAGGTCAGCAGATAGGCGCGCACGGCGTACTCGGGCCCCGCGCCGCCCCGTACCGCCTGAAGCATTCCGGCGAAGACCTCGGCGGTGAGGTCGTCCGCGGTGTGCGCGTCACGGCAGCAGGTACGGGCGTAGCGCCGCACGGCGTCCGCGTGCCGCCGGTACAGCTCCTCGTAGGCCAGGTCGTCGCCCGTGCGCATCCGGTGGATCAGCTCGCCGTCCGCGGGCGGCGTCCGGCGCGGCGAGGGTGCCCTGCCGTCCCGCTGGGCGGGCACGCCTGCCTCGGCGGGCGCCCCGGCCGGGCCGCCCTGCTTCGGCACCTGCGGCGAGGTCAGCCCTCCGGCCTCGGCGTCACCGTCATCACGCGACTCGTCCCACCCGTCAACGCCCATCGCGCAAAGCCCCCGAAACCGGCAAAGCCCAACCCGTCACCGGCTCAGGGTGCCACAGCGCCGATCTCCGCAGTACCAGGCGTCACCCGAACGAGAAATTCGGCCGGACAGCGCCCAGTTGGCGCCGGACCGGTGGTGCCCGCGCACACCACGCGGGCCACCCGCACCGCCCGGCCGCGATGGCGCACGGGTGGTGCGGGTGTGTGAAGACCCCGCCGCAGCGGAGCCGGGGCGGCGGGCTGCCGCCGCCGCTACGCCGGCCGGGACCGGAGCCCCTCCAGCAGGATGTCCAGCAACCGCGCCGAAGCCGCGGCCTGCTGCGCCGCGTCCGGCAGCGAGGGCGCCGCCGTGGCGATCACGAGCAGCACGTCGGCCACGGACACGTCCGTCCGCAGCTCCCCCGCTTCCCGGGCCCGCGCCACCAACTGCCCGACGACCTCGAGCAGCGCGCCGACCCCGGCGTCGTCGGCCACGGCCGGGGACCCGTCCTCCGGCACCAGCCGCAGCTCACCGGCGCCCGGCTGCACCCGCTGCTGCGGCACCCGGGGCTCATCGCCCGAGCCGCCCGGACCCACCGGACCACTCACACCGACCCTGCCCACCAGCCCGACAGGGCCGCCCGACTCGCCCGGACCGCCGGAGCCGACCCGCAGCACCTGCGGCGGCAGCAACCGCCCCGCCCCCGACGCCACGGACGTCCGCAGGAAGCGGGACAGCGCCGACCACGGCTCGTCCTCCTGCCCGAGCGCGGTCCGCGCCTGCTCGGTGAGCCGCGCGGTCTCCTCCTCGGCTATCCGCCGGACCAGCACGTCCTTGCTCGGGAAGCGCCGGTACACCGTGCCGACCCCGACCCGCGCCCGCCGTGCCACGTCCTCCATCGGCGCGCCGTACCCCAGCTCGCCGAACACCTCACGCGCCGCACGCAGCACGTGCTCCAGATTGCGCTGTGCGTCCACCCGCAGCGGCGTCGTACGCGCCGAGTCCGCGCGCCCGTTGTCCGCCGCCGCGCCCACCGCCGCGCCACCCGAGGTGAGGGTGGCTGCCGACGACCAATGAGTGTCCTGAACATGCATGTGTTTCCCCCGGTAAATGACGTCTCCCCCCGGAGACTCCCCGCCACTGAATCCGGAGTGCGCGGACCTGGCATCGGTCCCGAGCGGGACCGCCTTCGCGGACCCGTCGACCACATCCCCTACACCCCGTCGACACACGAACATAGTTGAGAGGCAGTCAATTCAGAAGGGGCAGGTTCCGCACAGTGCGCCCCTCGATCGGAGTACGGGTCAGTTACGCCCCGATAACGCACCTTCGCCCCCTCTCGCCCGCCCCTGCTGACCTGCCCGCTTTCTCCCCCTGCCGGCAGCGCGCGCCGAAGCGCGCACATCCGCTCGCCGGTCACACAAATTGCCGGGGCTGTGGACAAACAAGAGCGCCGGGTGCGTCATGGGATGGTGAAGGAACGTGCGCGCATTCTGGTTGTCGGCGGCGGCTACGTCGGGATGTACACGGCCCTGCGCCTGCAGCGGAGGCTGAAGCAGGAGCTCAGGCGGGGGGAGGCCGACATCACAGTCGTCACTCCCGACCCCTACATGACGTACCAGCCGTTCCTCCCCGAGGCGGCCGCGGGTTCCATCTCACCCCGCCATGTCGTCGTACCGCTGCGCCGCGTCCTGGACCAGTGCCACATCGTCGTCGGCGAGGTCACCTCCATCGACCACGCGGTGCGCACCGCCGCCGTCGCCACCCTCGCCACCGCCGAGGAGGGCAGGACCGCCGAACTCATCGGCTACGACGAACTCGTCCTCGCCCCCGGCTCGGTGGCCCGCACCCTGCCCATCCCCGGCCTCGCCGAGTACGGCATCGGCTTCCGGACCGTCGAAGAGGCCATCGGGCTGCGCAACCACGTCATCGAGCAGATGGACATCGCCTCCTCCACCCGCGACCCGGCGGTCCGCGACGCCGCCCTCACCTTCGTCGTCGTCGGCGGCGGCTACGCCGGGGTCGAGGCGCTCGGCGAGCTCCAGGACATGGCCCGCTACACCGCGCGGTACTACCACAACGTCCGCCCCGAGGACATGAAGTGGATCCTCGTCGAGGCCTCCGACCGCATCCTGCCGGAGGTGGGCGAGGAGATGGGCCGCTACACCGTCACCCAGCTGCGCCGCCGCAACATCCAGGTCCTGCTGAACACCCGCCTGGACTCCTGCGCCGACCG
This sequence comes from Streptomyces sp. NPDC047869, assembly GCF_040704065.1. NCBI lineage: Bacteria > Bacillati > Actinomycetota > Actinomycetes > Kitasatosporales > Streptomycetaceae > Streptomyces > Streptomyces sp. NPDC047869. Next base: position 4,871 of record NZ_JBEYRK010000054.1, on the reverse strand, counting down.
TGTCGCCGTACTCAGCGACGGCCAGCGCTTCCCGACCCGCACGCTCGTGTGGACGGCCGGCGTCAAACCGCACCCGCTGCTCGCCGCCACCGACCTGCCCCTCGACGCGCGCGGCCGCCTGAAGTGCACCGCCGAGCTGTCCGTCGACGGCACCCCGCACGCCTGGGCCGCCGGCGACGCCGCTGCAGTCCCCGACGTCACCGCCGTCGAACCCGGCACCAACACGGCGCCCAACGCCCAGCACGCCGTCCGCCAGGCCAGGGTCCTCGGCGACAACATCGCCCACGCGCTGCGCGGCGAGCCCCTGGAGACGTACGCGCACAAGTACGTCGGCTCAGTGGCCTCCCTCGGCCTGCACAAGGGCGTCGCCCAGATCTACGGGCGCAAGCTGAAGGGCTACCCTGCCTGGTTCATGCACCGCGTCTACCACCTCAGCAGGGTGCCCACCTTCAACCGCAAGGCCCGGGTCCTGGCGGAGTGGACCCTCGCCGGGCTCTTCAAACGGGAGATCGTCTCGCTGGGTTCACTCGAACACCCCCGAGCGGAGTTCGAACTCGCGGCCGGTGGAAAGCCTCCTCACAGCCCCTCCGACGACCCGAAGGGGTCGTCCTGACCGGACCCGGGAACTCCACGGGCCGCCCCGGCGTCTGACGAATATCGCCGCGGACGGCCACCTGCCAGACTGCCCCACGTCCTCGGACGGGCACCTGCCCGCCCTCAGCACCCACGAGGCTTTCCCCACTGTGAACTTCACGCGTTGGAGCGCCCGGCTCCCCGGAACGCAGCGCCGCGCCGCCGCGCGGACCGACACCGCGGTCTCCCCGGACCGCCGGGGGGAAGGCTCCGTGCCCATGGCCCGCGCCGGACAGCCGGCCGACGGAACCCTGCCGGTGCCCGCCGTCGACGAACTGCCCGCGCGCGAAGTCCTGGACCGCGTCCCGGCCCTCGTCGCCCTCGTCCACGGCCCCGACCACCGCATCGCCTACGTCAACGACGCCTACGCCTCGGCCTTCGGCCTGCGGCCCCCGGGCGCCCCCGCCCGCGAAGCGCTCCCGGAACTCGCCGAACTCGGCCTGCTCCCGCTCCTCGACCAGGTACTGCGCAGCGGCAGACCGCGCACGCTCAAGTCCCGCAAGGCCGTCGACGGCCGCTCGTACACGTTCACCTGCACCCCGGTCGCCGAGGACGGCGACCGTGACGCCGGCGTACTCGTCTTCGCCACCGACGTCACCGACCACGCCGAGGCCGCCGAACGCCTGCGCGCCAGCGAGCGGCGCCAGCGCGAGACCGCCGTCACCCTGCAGCGCTCTCTGCTACCGCAGGAACTCGAACAACCCGACGACCTGCGCATCGCCGCCACCTACCAGCCCGGCGGCACCGAGGCCGCCGTGGGCGGCGACTGGTACGACGTGATCACCCTCGGCGGCGGCCGCACGGCCCTGGTGATCGGCGACGTCATGGGCAGAGGTGTGCGGGCGGCCGCGGTCATGGGCCAGCTCCGCACGGCTGTCCGGGCCTACGCCCGCCTCGACCTCCCCCCGCACGAGGTACTCCAGCTCCTCGACGGCCTCGCCACCGAGATCGACGCCAACCAGATCGCCACCTGCGTCTACGCCGTCCACGACCCCAACGAGGGCCGCCTGGTGTACGCCTCCGCAGGCCATCTGCCGATCCTGGTCCGCGACGAGAGCGGCACGGTGCTGCGCGCCGACGAGCCCACCGGCCCGCCGCTCGGCACCGGCGGCTGGATGCACGCCTCCGGCTCGATCGCGCTGGGCCCCGGCTCCACGGCGGTTCTCTACACCGACGGCCTGGTCGAGCGCCGGAACGAGGACCTGGACGAGGGCATCGCGTCCTTGGAACGCGCCCTGTCCGGTGCGACCGGCGCCCCCCAGGTCGTCTGCGACCGCCTGGTCCGCTCGGCCGGCGTCACCGCCGACCACGACGACGACGTGGCCGTCCTCGTCCTTCAGCACCCCGCCCGCAAGGGCCCGGAGGGCGACCTCTTCCGCAACGCGGCCCTGGAACTCCTCGGCGGCGTGGAAGCGGCCCCCCGGGCCAGAGCGTTCGCCTCGGGTGTCCTGACCAGCTGGCGCTTCCCCGCCGAACTGCACGACCTGGGCGTCCTCGCCACCAGCGAGCTCGTCGCCAACAGCCTCCAGCACGGCACACCCCCGATGCGCCTGCGGCTGCGGCGCACTGACCGCCGCCTGATCATCGAGGTCACCGACGGCGACGACCACCTCCCCCGCCGCCGCCAGGCGGAACCGGCCGACGAATCGGGCCGGGGAATCGCCATCGTGGCCACCATCGCCTCCGCCTGGGGCTCGAGAAGAACCCCGGGCGGCGGCAAGGCAGTCTGGTGCGAGTTCCTGCTCCCGAAGAGCTAGGGCCCGTTGCGAAAGACAGCCGCGATGGGAGCCCCGGTTCGAGCGGCGCCGAGAGCGGGGGAGGCACCCCGAGAGCGCGGGGAAGCGAAGCCGGCCCCCGGTCCGCACGAGCACCGGGTGCCTACGCCCCCGCGGCAACCGGCTCCGCAGCCGCACCCCGGGCCACCACTCGACTCCTCGTGGCGGCCCAGGGCTGATCCTGCGCGACAGTCAGCCCACGCCCCAGCCGCAACGCCAGCACCGTGATCCCCAGCGAGAACAGCAGGAACGTCACGACGTACGGCGCGTGCAGCGAGGCACCGAGAGGCCCGCCCACCGCCGGCCCGACAGCCAGCGCCAACTGCTTGACGAGGGCGAAAGCCGAGTTGTACTGCCCGGCCATCCCCTCCGGCGCCAGATCCGCGACCAGCGGAGCGACCGTCGGCGACAGCATCGCCTCACCCAGACCGAACAGCGCGTACGTGGACACGAACGCGGCCGTGGCCATCTCCTGGCTGCCGTGCCCGAGCCCCGCGTACCCCGCCGCGAGCCACGCCACGGCCCAGATCAGCCCCACACCGGCGATCACCCGCGACCGCCGGCGCCGCTCGACGAACTTCAGCACGGCGAACTGCGCGACGACGATCATCAGCGTGTTCGCGGCCAGCGCCGTACCGAGCGCCGAGGTCGATATCCCCGCGGCCTCCACGCCGTAGGCGCTCAGCCCCGACTCGAACTGCCCGTAGCAGGCGAAGAACAGCACGAAGCCCAGGACACACAGCTGGACCATCGCCCGGTTCCCGAGCAGCCGCTTCCAGCTGCCCCTCGTCCCACCGGACGGAGCGTCGGCGATACGCGGCGAGTGCGGCATCCGCACCGTCGCCATCACCGCGACCAGCAGCAGGAACATCGCCGCCTCGATCGCGAACAGCACAGTGAAGGAGGAGACCCGGGTGGTGTCGACGAGATGGCCGCCTATCAGGCCACCAACGCCCAGCCCCAGGTTCTGCAGGAAGAACTGCATCGCGAACGCCCGCGACCGGGTCTCCGCCGTGGAGCAGTCCACGATCATCGTCGCCAGGGCCGGCTGCATCACGGCCTGCCCGGCGCCGAGCGCCGCGGCGGACAGCAGTACGGCGCCGGCGTTGCCCGCGAGCCCCAGGCTCAGCGCACCCAGCGCGGCGATGACCAGGGCCGCGAGCAGAACCGGCAGCGGACCGCGGCGAACGATCGCCCGGCCGGCGAACGGCAGCACGATCAGCGCGGCCACGGCGAAGACGGCGAGCACGAGACCCGCCGTCATGGCCCCGAGGCCCCGCACCTGCGCCACGTAGACGTACAGGTAGGGGACCGTGAAGCCGAGCCCGAATGCGCTGAGTGCGTTGCCCACGTGGATCCGGCGCATCGCTGCGCCCATCGCCCTGGTCACGTTCACCTCTCTCACTAGTTAGGAGTGAAGACTTCAAAGCTAAAGTTCGAAGCTAAAGAGTACACAGTCAAGGACTTCAAGGCAAAGGGGGGTCGTGCCATACTGCGGCCATGGCCGACACGCCCGGCGTCACGGAGCCGACCCTCGAAGAACAGATCGCCGCCTACCAGCGCGAGTTCCAGGACCTCGACCCCCAGGTCGAGAAGATCGTGTCGGCGCTGTCCAGGCTGAACCGCCGTATGAACGTCGCGTACGGCCGCCAGACCGCCGACCTCGGCATCAGCAACGCCGAGTGGGAGGTCCTCAAGGCCCTCGTCCTCTCCGGCGCTCCGTACCGCCTGGGACCCAGCGAACTCGCCAAGCGGCTCGGCCTCACGCCCGCCGCGATGACCCACCGGATCGACCGCATGGTGACGGAGGGCCTGGTCACCCGTGAGCGTGACGAGACCAATCGCGTCCGGGTGATCGTGGAGCTGACTCCCGAGGGCCGCGAGAAGTGGCTGGAGGCGATGCGCCTCGCCACCGTCTTCGAGGAGGAGCTGCTCCAGGACCTCAGCCCCGCCGAGCGCATGGTGCTCGGGGAGGTGCTGACCAGGCTCCTGCGCCGGGTGGAGCACGCCCAGCCGGACGCCGGTGGCCGGCTCACCGACCTGGACTGAGCCCCACAAAAGTTCTTGACAGGGGTTGCTTGACACCACCCTGCCAGGTCCGTACAGTTCTTCGGGTTGCCACGGAGCCGTAACGGTTCCTCGACGACACTCCCGCCGCCTCGAGCGGCACCTCACTCCACCAGCACGATCTCCCTACGGGATTGATTTCGGTATGCCTGAATTCAATTCGAATAGGGGCTCGACGGTCCGATTGGGAATCGCCGAGCGGATCCGCTAAGGTTTGAGACGTCGGAACGGCCCAACGGCCGGGAAGACAAGCCCCGCTGACTGGGGGTCAGACGCCGAGAGGATCTGATAGAGTCGGAATCGCCGGAAAGGGAAACGCGAGAGCGGGAACCTGGAAAGCACCGAGGAAATCGGATCGAGAAAAGATCTGATAGAGTCGGAAACGCAAGACCGAAG
>NZ_JBEYRK010000053.1:0-30554 GCF_040704065.1 Streptomyces sp. NPDC047869 | reverse complement strand
CCCGACCCCGCCACCCACCCCCGACCCGCCCACCCCGGCGACGGATGCCGCAAACACACACACCCCATCCAACCCCCGCCACCAGCCCACACCAGTGAGCGAGTCGGCGTCGCCACCTCGGCGTCGCCGCTGGGCGGTCGAAGAACGGCGCACTCACGACTGCAGCACCTCACGCTGGGCCTCGGTGACCGATAGCAGCGGGACCCGCGGCCCAGGACGACTCACACCCAACTGGCGCCGAGTCTCCGACTCAGGTCACTAGGCCTACATCTCGCACGCTGGACGGAACTGGTGCTCTGGCAGCGGGAACTTGTCCCAAACGATCTCTGAGCGGACCTCGCCGGCGAGAACGGCTCCCAGAAAGCGGGTCGCCGTCATGTCGTACCGCTCCCAGTCTTCCCCCGACTCACTGTTGATCATGATGGTGCGGGCGTCCGGGTCGTCGTCCGCCTGCACGAGCCAGTACAGGTATTCACCGTTGTCCGTGGTGGCCCAGCAGACCAGGCGGCTGCCTGGGGACTCCATCTCTTCGGGCTTGTCCTCGAACTGCCACAACGAGTCATTGGCTTCCTCGCGCTCCGCGGAGATCTTGAGGAGGTCGTGGACGTCGCTGGGGCAGTTCGGCTCGAGCAGCAGGAGGTAGCCGTCGATGAAGCCCCCTCCGTACGTCTCGATGAGCTCCTTGTAGTCCGCGGGCAGGCCGGTGCGCAGAGCGGTCTCCGCGGCGGCCCAATCCGGGACAGGCGCGGTGCCCTGAGAGGAGGTGAGCATTTCCGTGAGTCGGGTCAGGTCGGGAGTCACGTGAGGGGTCCTTACGTCACCGCTTGCGGATCCAGATGGTGAAGATGTTGGTTCCCCCGCCGTTGCTGCCGCGCGGGTGCATCTGCAGTCCGTTGTTGCCGTGAGCCTCGATGGTGTGTCACCAGTTCTGCGGAGCCATGACTGTGGACGGTCTGCTCGCACAGGGTGCGCCGTCCCAGGTGAAGGTGGTGCGCATCGTCTTCGGCATCGAGCAGATAGAGGGCACGTCGCGGACCTACCTGCGGCCCGCTCACGCAGACTGTCAGGAGGGCGTGACGGAAGTGGATCACGTGGTGGTGGCGAGTTTGACGAGGTGCCGGGCTGTGCCGACAGGATCGATGATCTGATGAAGATGCGCGCCGGGTAGGTGTGCCACACGCCAGCCGCGTTCGCGCGCTTCGGCGGCGAGGTCCTCATACGGAGGGCCGAACAGCAAGTAGGAGCAGGGATGGTCATTCCAGCCGTCGGGGACCGGGATGTGCTGCTCGTAGTAGGACAGCGGCAGAGTGGGCTGCTCCTCAATGATCGTCTGTCGCATCGTCGGATCGGAGAACATGGGTGCGACGTCCGCCTCGTCCCACCAGTCGGTCCAGCGTGGCAGCCTGCCGTTCACGGCCATCCGAATGAGGAACTCCAGCAACTCGGGTGAGGCGACAGGGGTCGGCCCAATCTGGGCCGGCAGCGCGGCATCGACGAAGATCGAGCTGGTCACCGGATGGTCGAGGCCCGAGCGGATCGCCGGGAGAAACAAGCCTGCATTGCTGTGTCCCACCAACGTGACGGGGCTCCCAGCCGGGACCTGCCGGAGCTCGTCGCGGACGGCACTGACGATGCGGGGCCAAAACGGCGGAGCACCGGTGCCGATGTGAAGCAGAGAGGGCACCTCTACCTGGTATCCCGCCGCCGTCAAGTGTTCGGCTGCGGGGCGCCAGGTCGAGGGGCCTACGGACGGACTGTGCACGAGAACGAAGATCGGCTGCATGGGACGATCCTGTCGCCCATGCCATCGGAGCCGCGACAGTGTTGGCCAACAGCAGAACGCGTGACTTTGCCTGCCACCAGTCCCATCCGGCCGGGCCTCTCACGGCTCCCTGACCGCCGAGGAGCCAGATCAACTTCTTACTCCGTGGGACCACTTCTGATCCGTGCGGTGGGACCCGAAGAGGTGCCTACAGACGAATGGCAGACCACTCTCCCGGCCAGCGGCCGACAGTCCCCCACTTCACCATGCATCTACAACATCAACTCCGTATGCGCAGCCCGCACCGCAGAGGCTCCTCGGCTGGGACGCGTAGCAGGTGCCCGGCACCCACTTGCGAGTGAGGGAATCAGCCAAGGACACCGGGCGCCACTCCTTTTGGCAGTTGGGGCTGCGCGTCACCTCTGGCCGACGTCCGCTCGTCTACTGTGCGGCGCGTCAGTCATTGGTTTCCGCGTACCGCCTTCAGGTGAGTTGAGAACTAGCATCGCCGGAGTCGGCCAAAATTTTCTACACTCATGTCGATACACCTCAAGCGCCTCATATTCTTCGTCCATGACCTCCTCCCAAAAGCCAGCATGGCCTGCGTGTAACAGGCGCCCGCACTCTCCTCCGGAGTCGCGTTCACACGCGTACCGAGGTCGAGTTCGCACCCGTCGTCATCAGCAAGCGTCAGGTCAACGGCTGCCCCGGCACTATGTGGTGCGATCTCAGGAGGGGACACGTAGCGGCTGGCTGCCGAGCGGAGCTGGTCCGCAGACCATTCCGGATGTTCAGCACCCAGCTGGGCTGCGTATTGGTCGAAGTAGTGACGTTGAAGGGAGGGCGGGCGATACCCCTCGACGAACAGCAGCCGCATCCCTCGAGGTAGCAGCATCTGCCCTTCGACGAGGCGGTCGAGCACTCCTTCCCTCAGATAGGCGAAGGCACCAGCGAAGTCCTGCCACTTCCGCTCGTCGACCAGCAGGTGGCCATCTCGCCGCAGATCCACGAGCCGTTCACCGCACTCCTGAACAGGAACGGCTGCGACCGGGTCGGACATCAGAACGATCTCAGTCATGACGCGATCATCTCGTGGCCTTGCGCCCCTTCAACGGGCTTTGACTCACTCACTGATTAGACAGCCTCGAGGACGAAGAACAGGAAGCACAGGAACCTCGGGCCGCGATTTCAGCGGGGAACAGCTTCTCGGCACCTGGCGCAGGGGGCGGTTCGCTGATGACGGAGATCCGGAAACCGGCCTGCCTGCCTCGGAGGTCCAGGCGCGCAGCGACGACAGCGAAAGCACACGGCCGCGAAAACTGGGCTTCCTGGGATGAGACAGGCGCAAGCCACTTCCCGCCTCACCTATCACCGCGCCCGACCAGCAAGAATCTACCCGCATCTCCAGCAGCAGGAGCACCACAACCCGGCACTCTAAGAAACGCCGGATATTGGGGCAGTCCAGGTGAAAGCGAACCTCCTAATACAGCCGTCCGCGAAGCGGCCCCGAACGCCATCTACCGCCCGTGGTCGCCGCGGTGGTGCCCGCCGTGCGAGGAACGCGAGCGGGCAGAGGGCGAACAGCGCAAGCGGGAGCGGGCGGCGGCGCGGGGCCCGGCGCCGGCAGGTGCTCGCACTGCCGGAGTGGGCGGCGGCCGCGCTCGCGGACAAAGCCCTGGTGGTCCTCGACGCGGAGACGACCGGGCGCGACCCGGAGGCGTGCGTGGTGGAACTCGCAGTCATCTCCGGCTCCGGGGACGTCCTGCTGGACACCCCCTATGAACCCCGGGCGGCCGATCCCGGCGGACGCCTCGGAGATCCACGGCACCACGGACGAGGCGGTGGCCTCGGCCCCCGCCGTCTGGCAGACCCACGTCAGCCTCACGGCCGCGCTCGACGAGCGGCAGTGCCAGGGGTTCTCGGTGGCCTATGGGACAACCAGCGTGCCGTCACCGCCTTCTGCGACGCCGGACACGGGGAGGGGTCACCAACGGCAGCAGGAGAAGCAGGCGCGCTGGGCGCTCCGGAGGCTAGTGAAAGCCGGTGTGCTCACCAGGTGCAGGACCGCCCGGCGCAGTACCGCACGACTGAGCCGCTTGGGCTTCCGTGACCGGTAGCGGTTGGGCAAACCGGATCGGCCCTCCGCGCTCTCGCCGCTTCCAGCTGGCTCCGGGGCCGGGCAGCCGATCGCGGTCCAGCGTCTGGCGCGGTGACTTTGTAGCCGTCCCGTTGGACTGTGCCCAGCCCAGTGCCGAGCACCCCGGGCCCACGGGTCCCTCCGAGTGGGCGGGGTAGACCGGCTGGTAAAAGCACTCGTTGTTGCGTTTAGGTCCAGCTCGGTGTCGGCCCGTTGAGGTCATACGGAACCGGTCGGCCGGTGAGGGCATCGAGGAGGACACGGCCAGCGAGTGGCCGGCGCAGCTCCACCTTCACGCAGTGAGGACCGGTCCAGCCCGGCACCGCGCACCACCTCCGGCCGGTCCTCATCGACGAAATCCACCGCCTCAACCCTCGCACCATCACCGGCGCCCAGACCGCCGACCTGTTGAAAGACCTCACCGAACGCCTCCCCGCCACCTTCGTCTACGCCGGCATCAACGTCACCGACACCCCCCTCTTCACCGGTGTGAGAGGCGCCCAACTCGCCGGACGCGCGCCCCTCGTCGACTGCCTACAACCCACCCCGCCACACTCCACACACAACACAAAACCCCAGCCCACATATCCGCCCACCTCAACCCAACCACCCAGCCTCTGAACAAACCCCCCTCCAAGCGTTACCGGCGTAGGCCGTCACGGCAGTCACCTCCGCACGCAGGCGATCGGTTCGCAACGGCGGTCAGGGCCAACCCTCGGTAACGATCGAATACTTCAGTGGACCGAGGGCTGTGAAGTGGCCGCCTGGACATGGGAAGATCCGTCTCGGAAGTGCCCTGCATGTCCAGTAGTGTCCAGGACTTGCCGTCATCGCAGGTTGTACGGCGCAGGGCTCGTACCAGGCCGTGTGGGGAGCGCGGTCGGGCGTCACCCGGCGGATATCCGGGCTGAAAGGTGCGCGCGAAGCGCATGGCAAGGGGGGCTCCACGGTGTTCTCGGTTTCGTCGCTCCGGCAGTGTTTGCAGGAGGCGCCCGATCTGGTGCTCTCGTTGCTCCGGCACGTCGAGAAGGCACACGGTCCGGCTGCCTTGCAGTATGGGGGCGGCCCAGCGGCCGCGAAGCTGCGCAAGGCGGCCGGTGTCCGCATGTGGGTCACCCGAGCACCGGAACAACTGCTGCTCAACATCTGTGCGTGCGGCATGGCGCTCGCCAACTCCCGGTTGTGCGAGCTGGGGTACGAGGACCAGATTCAAGACCCCGACCTCGAACAGCTCACCCGCATGCTGAAGGAGCTGCCGCCTGACCTGGCCCAGCTCATGCTCCACGGCCTCTCGCTCTTCTCCGACGCACCCGCCCACCGATTCACGCACAGTCACGCGGATGAGCTTCTGGAGGGCGCGCTGAGTGAAACCGCGGCTCTCACGGAAGCCGACTACAGACGGCTGTGTTGTGCGAACCGGGTGCAGGAGGACCTCGGCGAGGGGACACGGTCGGAACCCGACGGCAACACGGCGGCTCCCGAAAAAGAGGACGGAGACGAGGACGTGGCGGAACCGGACGCCGACGAAGTCGAGCTGGAGATCGTACGGCTGAACGAAGCCGGAACGGCGCTGGCCGGACGGCTGGAAGCCTTCGCCGCGGCTGTTCGCGACGGGTGGCTGGTCGACGATGGGGAACTCCTGCACGACACGGTGTCCTGGGTCCGGGAACGCCGGGCTCTGGCTCGGGCCTTCGCGGCCGCCGGAGCGCGAGAGGGGTGGGGTGACGGCCAGGACTGGTCCGCAGCTCGGGGTCTCGTCGAGCGGCTGCGGGAGGAGCAGGGCCGTCAGCGGGAGACCGACCGGCAGATCAGGGAGACCGAACAGGCACTGGACGAGGTTCGGACCATGTTCGACATGGCCACGAACGATCTGGTGCGGGAGAGCCTCCGTGGTCAGATCACCGAGTTCGAGCAGCATCTCCGGGGTCTTCGCGGGAACACACCGACCACCGGGGCCGTGCGTCCCGCCGACGTGAAGGACAGCGCCCACGTCGGAGGGACGAAGACGGAGTCCCACAGCGAGCCGGAATCCGAGCTCCTTCCGCAACCGGTCGGCATCCGCCTCGAAGAGGCGCCTGAAACGCTCCGTCCCGAGGCCGCTCACGGGTGCGGCGCCGAGTCGCCGTCCGCGACGGCGGAAGAGGCCGAACCCGCCCTTCAGGAAGAGGTGTCCGGTTCCGTCACGGGAACGGAGTCGGAGGAGACACAGGACGGGCTCCAGGAACGGGAAGCGGCAGGTGCCGAGGGGCTCGTCTCCGGCGGCGACGCCGTTACGACGGTCGGGACCGGCGAACCCGGGCCGGTCCGGGAGGTGGCGTGGCCCGAGGCCGCCCAGCCCGCCGATCCGTCCACCGGACCCTCGGCGGAAAGTACGCTGCCGGCAGCTCACACCCCGGCCGCCGTGCCGGTCCTGCGACGCTCCGTCGCTTCTCAGGGGACGACGGCGGACGAACCGTCCGTCCCCACCGTCCCCGCCGCGTCGGACGTCTGGGCGGGCGCTCCCTCCCCGGTGGAGGCCCTCGTCAAAGAGGGTCGACTGGCCGAGTCCTACTGGCTGTCCCGCGCCGCCGGCGCCCCCGCTCACCGTACCCTCGCGCTCGCGTTCGCGGACGCCGCCTTCCACACCTCCCCGGCCAGGGCGTCCGACCTCCAGGTGCGGGCCGAGGAGCTCCTCGAGGCGTCGGACGAGGAGCACCCCTGGGACGACGACCGTGACGCCTACCTGGTCCTGTTGACCGCGGCGATCCGCAGTGGTCTGTCGGCGCGCTGGGCGAGCAGCTTCCTCACCGCCTTCACGTCCATGCCAGGTGTTCCCGAGCCGTGGGCATCCGTGCTGGGTGAGTTGGTGCACGCGGTACGGCAGTCCACGGAGCTACAGCCGGGCGACCTGGGCAAGCCGGCGGCTCCGGTCACGGACCGGCGTGAGGAGATCGGCGACCGGGCACAGCAGCTCGCGCTGGACCTGCCGATGCGCACCATCAAGCTCCAGCGCGGCACGATCGTCCTGCAGACCCTCGCCGCGCCCGACGGCCGGCTCGGACGGACCTTGAAGCTGATCCAGGGCTGGGCCGAGGGGCGGATCGAGGCGAAGGAACTCGCCAAGGAGATGGAGGAGCACTACAAACGCTCCGACGCCGCCGACCGGATCATCGACATCACCGACCGGGCCAAGCGAACGCCCAAGCAGTCCAAGAGCGACATCCACTCGGTGGCCCGCGAACAGCTCCGCACCCACATAAAGACCGTGCGGGACCTGCTGACGACAGCGCTGCGCATTGCCTCGTCCCCCCGCCCGTCCGGCGGTCGTGACATCGGCCGGGACCTGATGCGCGCGATCGCGGACGCACGCCAGGCCGAACCGATGCCCGGTGCGGGCGGAGCACTTCTTGAGCTCCTGTTGCGTTGGCTCGACGGCTCCTACGCTCCCGAACCGCGCGACACGGGATTCCGGCCGTCCGCCGAGGGCCTGCTGCATCTGCCCGCGCTGTGCTGGCGCGTCCACGAGGAGCAGGACGAGCCCGACCTCGAGCGCCCGGACGCGCTCGAGGCGCTGCTGGGTCTGCTCGGCCCGGCCGCCCCCGCCGCCGCGCTGCGGTGCCACCGGGACGCGGGCGACCTCCACCTCGCCGACCGTCTGCTCGAACGGCTTGAACACGGGCGGATCGTCGGCGCCGTCATGCCGGCCGCGGAGCTTGTCGAGTGGCGGCAGCGCATCGCGGACGCGTCCGCCACCTGGAAACGCAAATGCGCCGAGGAACACCGAAGCGCCCAGCTGCTCCTCGCCCAGATCCGGGTGCAGAACCTGTTGAAGCCCGAGGAGGAGCACGACTTCGCCGCCCGCCTTCTCGACCTGGAGGGCGATGCCCACGGCAGCCGCTTCGGGGAGCGCTTCCGGGCCATCGCTGCCATCGGCCGCGACCTGCGCGACCTGGAGCAACAGCAGACCGCGAAGCTCTACCGCCAGCTCGGCGCGACTCACCTCTCCGAGGCCGAGTACAGGCGCATTCACCGGCTGCTGGACCGCGGCAAGACGGTGGCAGCCGAAGAACTGCTGTCGTTCGCTCGCCGCGGTGAGGGGCTGCCCGCCCCCGCCGAACCTGCCGGGGAGGAGCTGATCCGCTTCCTGAAGGGCGTAGCCCACCCGGGGGCTCCACAGTCCATCCGTCGCGGCGTCGGGGCCCGCTGGTGGGCCCAGCACTATGCGGAGGACGAACCGCTGGTGCAGAACGCGCTCTCCGGACTCAGCGCCTGGGAGGAACTGATCGGCGAGCGGGACCAGCGGAAGGTCCGCGGACTGGTCAAGAGCGTACTGCGCCTGCTGGGGCTGACCGTGAACGAGTCCAACGTCGAGGAGGCCCGGTACGGCGTCACCCGGCTCAGCGTGCGAGCCGACATCACCGAAAGCACCCCCGGCTACGTCGCCGCCCTCGGCTCCCAGGCGCGCCACATGTACAAGGTCGTCGTCATCGCCGACGAACTGCGCGGCGAAGGCCCGCTGCGTCACCTCCCCGAGTCGGCCATCGGCGCCAACCTGATCCTCTACCTGCAGCCACTCGGCACGGAGGGACGCCGCCAGCTCGCGCTCGCCTCCCGCGACCGCGGCCAGCAGGCCCTGGTCGTCGACCCGGCCGTCGTCGGCTGGGTCGCCGCCCGTGCCCCGCGCTCGTTCCGCGGGACGCAGCGCGTCACTCTGCCCTGGACCGGATATACCCCTTACACTCCGCACGTTGCGGGGCTCGTTCCTCCGGAGGTCTTCAAGGGCCGTGCCGAGGAGATGCAGGAGATCCTCCGCCCCGACGGGTCAATCTTCCTCTTCGGCGGTCGCCAGCTCGGCAAGTCGTCCCTCCTGCGGCAAGCTGTCGAGGTGTTCCAGAAGGGCGACCCGGACCGCCACATCGCCGTCTACATGGACCTGCTCAAGGCCGACATCGGACATGCCGAACCCCCTGAGGGCATCTGGCGGGCTCTGCTCGTCGAGCTGAAGGGTCGCGGCGTCATCGGCAGGAACGTCTCCGACCGTGCCGTCGACGTCGAGGTGATCGCCGACGCGGTCAAGCAGTGGCTTGAGGCCGAACCCGGCCGCCGTGTCCTCCTGCTCGCGGACGAGGCCGACGCCTTCCTCACCGCCGACGCCCAAGCCGTCTACACCGGCGGTGGTCAGTCGACCTTCCGTACCGTCAAGCGGCTCCAGCGCCTGATGGAGACCACCAGCCGGTCGTTCAAGGTCGTCTTCGCCGGTCTGCACCAGGTCCAGCGTTTCAACCACCTCACCAACGTGGTCACCGCGCACGGCGGCCCTGGCATCCTCGTCGGTCCTCTCAAACCGCAGGCCGCCGTCGGGCTCGTCGAGGAGCCCCTAGCTGCCGTCGGTTTCACCTTCGAGACCCCCGACCTGGTCTGGCACATCCTCGGTGTCACCAATTACCAGGCCAACCTGGTGCAGATCTTCTGCGACCACCTCGTCGCCTACATGCAGCAGCGCGCCATGCCCGCCGACGGCCGTCACGCCCCCATCACCTGGGACGACGTCCAGGCGGTCGCAAACCTGGAGCGGGTCCGCGAACTCATCGCGGAACGTTTGCGCTACACCATCAACCTGGAGGACCGCTACCGTGTGCTCACACTCCTGGTCGCCCTGCGCAGCCTCGAGGACGGCTACACGCACGCCTCCCGGCCCAGCGAGCTGCTGGAGGCCGCCCACGAGATCTGGGAAGAGGGCTTCCCCCTCAACAGCGAACGCCAGCTGACCATCTTCCTGGACGAGATGGTCGGCCTGGGCCTGCTCATCCGGGTTCCTGGCGAGGAACGCGCCTACGCGATGCGCAGCCCCAACGTCGTCAACATGCTGGGCACCCGGAACGAGCTTCAGAGCGAGCTGAACGACACCGAGTTCGACCTGCCCTACGACTACAACCCGCGTGCCGCCCGTCGGTCCATCGGCACCTCACGCGGCGTCCAGCGGATGAGCCCCCTCACCGAGGGCCAGTTCGGCGACATGCTCAGTCACCCCACCCGCACCACACTCGTACCCTGCAGCCGGGCGCTCGGCGACGACACCGTCGAGCGCGGACTGCGTTTGTACGGCGGCGGGTACGGGCTCGACATCATCAGCGTCGGCCCCGGCGACAACCTCACCGAAGCGATCACCGCCAACTCACGCCGCAAGGGCTCCCGCATCATCTTCGTGGACCTGCGGGGCCAGAACGCCGAACAGGTCGGGGAGGCCGCCGAGCGACTCGTCAAACACACCGGTGGTAGGACACACGACACCGACGCGGCTCCCGGCACGCCCCGCCGGCACGCCGTGGTCCTCTGCTCGCCGGACACCACGCCGGAAGCGGAGAAGACGGGAGCCGGTCTCGTCCTACCGCAGCGATGGACCGTCGACGGTGTGCGCGCCTGGCCGGAGTCGCCGTTCGGCTCCCCGCAAGAACGACGTGGCCTCATCGAATCCACCGGAGGGTGGCCCGGTCTGGTCGAGACCGCCATGCACAACGTCCGTTCCGGTATGCGGCAGAAGGAGGTCCTGCAGAGCTTGCGCAAGCTGTGGGGAACCCCCGAGGCCGCGACAGCCCACCTGGAGGCGACCGGTCTCACCCCCGCTGACGTCTCCCGCCTGACAGCGTGGGCCCAGTTCTACAGCGACGAGGAGTACGCGGCCGGCAAGGCGGCCATGACTCCTGCCGACGTTGCCGCCGCGTTCTTCGACCAGAGCGACGACGACCCCCTCGAGGCCGCTGAGCGCCTTCTGAAGCGCCTGGACGGCCTGGCGGTCCTCGACCCCAACAAGCCCGGAGGCGTCCGTCTCGACCCGGTCACCTTCCGGGCGCTGAAGACGATCGGGCCCGCGCAGTGAACGCTGTGAATTCCGGTGCCGCGGACCCCGCGGCACCGGGGTCTTCCATACCCGATCCGGTTGCCGCGGGGACCGGCCGACACCTCATGGACGAGGATCTCGCTCGGCTTCCGGGCCCCCGTCGACACCTTGACATGCTCGAGGCCGACCTGCGGGCCGGCCGCAGTTGCGTCTGGTACTTCCCCGACCCCGTCGTGGAATCGGGCCGCGCTGACTTCTTCGTGCGCGAGCTCACCCACCGCCTTGGGGCGGTGGTCCCCGTTCCCGGCGTCGTCTCCCGCGCCGACCGCCATGCAGGTCCGGTGTCCCTGCCCGCGCAACGCGCACCGATCGACGAGCCGGACCAGTCCTGGGCGGACGCGGACCACGGGCAGGACACGGACTTGCCCGACGACCCGTACAGCAGCCTCCTGAACCGGCTCGTCGTTCCCGGTGGCAGCATCCGCCCCGGCCTGACTCCGGCCGCCACCGTGCCGGCGGCAACGCTGGAGGAACGCCTCGTCAAGGAACTCGGCGTCACGGGCGACCCCGTGGAAACCCTCGCCGAACAAGCCGCAGCCGGTCGAACACCTCACGTGATCGTAGTGCGCTGCTGGAACGAGACTTCACCCGAAGAGGCCGCCCAGCTCCTGCGCGTCGCCCAGGCCACCTTCCACGAAGCCGGTCTGCCCGGTCATGCACGGCCACGCTTCCTCCTGACCGCACGCGCCGCCGATTTGCCCCGCACCACCCTCGGCAGCCAGGGCCGCGCCGCCGTCCACTGGTGGTGGAAGGTCTGGACCCGTCTCGACACCGAGGTCCTCATGGCCTGGCATTGCCGCTCAGGAGTAGCCGACGCCGCCGACGCGCTCCTCCGCCGCGTCACTGACGCCGTCGTCGCCGAAGTCTGCGGCCCCGACATCGACCGCGCCCTCGCTCTCCGCGACACCTGGGACGGTGGTGACCTTAGCTCGCTCCGACGCGCGCTGAGCCGCCTCCTGCCCGAGCCTGCCGCCGGCTCAGCGGAGCCCGTACCGCCCAGACGCCTGTCCACCGCCCACGCCTCCGCCCCCGACGCGGAGATCCACGGTGCCTGGGCGCGCGGTGCCCTTGACAGCTGGGACGGACGCATCCATTCCGCTCACGGCCACTCCCTCCTGGACGCCGATTCCCCGGAACTGAGGGTCCTCGTCTGCCATGCCCAGAACCGAGTCCTCCTCCCCCTCATCGAGGAAGCCCGCACCACCTTGATCCACCTCGTCCCCGAAGTGCTGCGCACACAGCATTTCACCCTTCGGGATTTCTGCGAGAAAGCCCGCTCTCAGTACTGGAGGAGCACCGACGAAGCCACAGTGCCCCCTCTCGAGGAAGTCGAGATCGGCGGCCTTTCCTACGCCGCCTACATGCTCGCCCTGACCACCGCACAACGTCATCGCCTGCGCGCCTTGCACACAGCCCGCAACACCCTCTCCCACCGGACCCCTTTGGACCACCGTGAACTCGTGGCCCTAACAGGCGTACTGACCACGGACTGGACCGCAGGCTGACTGTCACCGGCCGGCCGACTCCACACAGTGCGCCCACTCATCGATGCGTCCGTCTTCTGTTCTCCGACGACGGCGATGAAGTCGGTGACGCGATCAGGGGGATGCTCAGGCTGTTCTGCGGGCGATGTTCGGCACCAAATCGGCGAACGTCGCAATGGGGAAAGTCGCGGGGATGATGGCGGAGCAGGTCGCGAAGACACTGCCCAAGAAGGCACTCGTCCATGGGGTCGTCTACCCCATGATGAAGAAGGTGAGCTACCTCGGTGACAAGCCCCTTGTCCGCCGGAGGCTCCGGCCCGGCGGCGTCTTCGTGTTCTCGGAGCCGCCGGCCATCCCCGGCGCGTACGGGCCGCAGGGGATGTACAAGCGATGCTTCGCCGTAAAGGCGATGTTCACCTACCGCTGCAGCTACCGCCCGGCCGTCTGGGAGCGTCTGCTCACCCGGGCCAGGTTCGCTTCGGCCGACGCGCGGGTCGTCGACGCGCCTCACCCCGGGCACATTGGGACGCTCCTCGTTCGTGCGGTCGCGCCATGACGGACCCGGCCCCGGGGGCTGCGCACGGCAGGTCGAAGCCCCGTCCCCCTGCCCGCCAGGCCCACCGGTGAGCAACACGCTCGCCGGTAAGGCTCCCGAGCCTGGTTCGGACGCGGACGCCACCCACTGGTCGTGGCTGGGCGATGGTCTGGACGACATGGACGAACCTGCCGTGAGCATGCAGTACCTCGACTCGCGTTGGTTCGTGCAAGTATCCGGAACGAACGACGTGGTCGGAGGAGACGTGGAAGCCCGGCCGGAGATACATGGCGGCACTGTCTCCGTCCGGGTTCCGCTTCGCGTCTCCACGTCGTCCGGCTACGTGGCGGACCTGTCGAAGTTCACGCACGCTGGTTGGTCCACGGAAGGCAAGGACCCTTCGGGATTCGGCACGTGGATGGATGGTTGCCCGATCAGTGGGGAGGAAGCCGGCAACCCGGGATCGTGGGAAGTGCCACTGCACTGAGCTCTCAGCGGGCGTGCGGCGAGGGCCGTGTCCGCTTGCTGCCCGCTCTCCTGCTCTGCCGATCAGGATGACAGCAGCACAGCCGTGCGACGGTGCAGGGTGTATAACTGGCTGTTCTCTATCCGCTCGGGTGGTCGGTGATCTCCCAGAAGACCGTGACATGGCTGCGCCGGCACATCAAACGGCTCCCCCACACGAAGCTGGGCCGTGTCGTCTACTTCACCGACGACGACCTCCGCCGCATCGACACCCTCTTCCACCACGAGCCCGCACCGGCGCCTGCAGCGGTCACTGGGCAGCTGGTCCCGCTGCCGTCCCGACGCCGTACTGCCAACGCCGGCTAGGCAGCGGTTCCCGGTCCGGCTTCCCGCGGGTCCCCGTGCGGCCGGGTCAGCCCGTCATCCGCAACCAGCCGGCGTTCCGGGTTCGTCGCGTCCAGCTCCCAATAGTGAAGGCACTCCTCGCACCGGACCCCGTCGACCAGCACCTCGTCCTCGCCGTTCGGGCAGTCTGTGCCGTCCCCACGCCCCGGACACGGTTCCCGTGAGTCCCCCATGACGTTGACGATGCGGCGGGAAGGCCCGGGCCGGGGAGAGGGCGTGGCAGGCGCACAGGCGCTCGCACACGGCATCCCGCCCCAACACCCGCCAACAGCCCCACAGGCTCCTCCCGACTGGAAGACTGACCGCATGACTCCCCAGCAGCGGGCCGCCAAGCCCGGCGAACTGTGCACGTGTGGCCGGCCAGCCGTGACCGTCTTCCACACCGACCAGTTCGGCGACGTCGGCCACTGCGGTGTTGAAGGCGCCGCCACCACACCGGTCCTGCCCTGCCCGTGGTGCGGCAGCCGTGAGCCGCAGCCGGAAGCCACGACTTGTTTCCTGGCAAGCCCTTAGCCCTGGCAGGTCTGTGCAGGTATGGAGGAGACCTGCGAACCGTCACGCGTGATCCGGTAGCACTGCCGGGTGGGCTCTTCCGAGACCACGACCGACACCCTCACCGTGCTGCCGGTGCTCGTGACGGCGCTGACCGTGAGGAACCGTCGGTAGGGCGCGAGGGCCCTAAGCACTCCGGAACGGTTCAGCTCCGACGCTTCCAAAGCAGCGACACGCTGGGTGGCTATCCGGGCGCCGCTGCCGATCGAGGCAGACGGGCCGCAGGTGTCGTACTTCGAGACGGACATCGTCGATGTCCAACCGTGGCCTTTCGCCGAGGTGTAGGTGTATGCGAGGCATCTGTTGATCACGCCCTGGCTGATGCCGAAGAGTGTCCTGGACTCGTACTCGACCCGTTTGAGCACGCGGGCCCTGAACGTGTGACGGGACGCATCGTAGGAGATCACGGGAGCGCCGGTGTGCTGGTGGATTACAGCTGTGAGAGCGTCCGGATCAGCTGAGCCTTCATCGCCGAGGGCATGTGTGGTCTCGTTCTTTGTTCGGCGGAGCTGGTGGTCGAGCGTCGACAGAGCCTGTTGCCGGTGCTCGGCATTGACCTTGTCGGTGTGCCATGACCAGTACCACAACGCGCCGAGTACGGTGCTGAGCACGAAGATCAGCACGACCAGGACGGTCAGACAGCCGGTGGTCATGGCACGCTCCAGCCGTGTCATGACCACCCGACCGCGCCCGTGAAGGGACTGCACTAGCTGCCCTTGTATCCGATGTCGGCCAGAGCCTGGCTCATGACCTGTGCGTAGCCTGTCGTTCCGGCGTTCTTCGGGTGGAACGATT
The DNA here is from genome assembly GCF_040704065.1 of Streptomyces sp. NPDC047869. NCBI lineage: Bacteria > Bacillati > Actinomycetota > Actinomycetes > Kitasatosporales > Streptomycetaceae > Streptomyces > Streptomyces sp. NPDC047869. Next base: position 15,542 of record NZ_JBEYRK010000053.1, on the reverse strand, counting down.
CGAGGCTGAGGCAGGTGTTCTGCCCCGGCTTGGGGATGCAGGGAGCCTGGTTGGCGGGGTCTCCGTCGTGGAAGTCACCGTCCCCGTTGGCACCTGCCACTATTCCGTTGATCCATTCGTCGCTGTCACACAGCCCATGGCCCTTGAACGCGGGGATGGGATTGGCGAACGCCACCTTGGTGCCGCTCCTCTTCAGCTCGTCGACCTTGGCCTTTTGCTTGTCGCGCGTGTAGTCAGCCAGGTAGTTCAGAGTATCGAAGTCGCCCGCCCAGCACTGACTTTCGCCGACGATGTGGGGGTAGCCCATGAGAACGATCTGCGCGTTCGGTGCCGCATTGGCGATCTCGTCGATCACGGTTCCGGTATCGGTGACCGCTTGGTCGATCTTTCCCGTGTAGTCGTTCCTGTCGCATACGCCGATCACATAGCAGTTCTTGACGGCGTTGGTGAAGTTACCGCCGTCGTTTCCGCCGATGGTCAGCATGACCAGTGTCGTGTCCGAGCTGAGGACACCGGAGTCGATCTGTGTCTTCTCGTGATAGTTCCCCATCCAGCCCCACGAGTTGGGGTCTCCCGTCGTGAGCTGCGACGTTGTTGCGCCGGAGCAGGTGACGTTCTGGAAGTCGACCGAGGTCGTGTGGCTGTCCGAGAGATTGCCGAGAGGTGTGGTGTAACCGGGCAGGAGCAGCTTGCGGCCCCACGAGTTGGCGCTGCGTCGGCACGCGTTCCAGGTCCGCTTGCCGTGGTCTCTGTCGGATTCGGGCGAGTAGTTGCCCGCGCCTTCGCCGGAGCTGTAGGAGTCGCCCATGGCGACCACCATGTGCTTCGGCTTGCCCGGTAGCTTCTGGAAAGCGACCGCGGTGAAGGCCACGTCGTCATCGGCGGTGCCGTCATTGGTCGTGTTGGTCAGCTCTACCCGCGGAGTGCTGGTGAACTGGTAGACGCCGAGCTCGGCCCACGCGTTCTTGCCATGGTGGGTGTTGAGGTAGCGGTCGCGGTCACCGCCGGCGGCGCCCTTGATCACGTAGTGGGCCTGCTGGGTGTGTGCGCCGGTGTCGGGGAGATGCACGAACACACGGGCCCATCCGTCCAGGTCCTGCCCCAGGGTCCACGTTCCTTTTACGGTCATCCGCCCGCCGTCACCGCCCAGGTGAGAGGTGTCGCGGGTATGGGCGTACCAGAAGTGGCCGTCGTATCCGCCGCCGATCTGGTACAGATCACCCTTTGCGTCGTACTGCCCCAGGCCAGGACCGGTAGCGGCAGGGTCGGGGTAGAACGTGAACTGGAAACCGCCGTTGTCGGTACCCGAGGATCCGCAGTCGCTGAACGTGTCGGCGTTGTCATCGATGGGCTTGACGACCAGAGCCCCCGAGGGGAGACCGTCGCTGGTGCAGACCGGGGTGCCGTACTGCAATCGGTAGCCGCGTCCCGGCTCGGCGACCAGCGTCTCGTATTTGATGTTCTCGTGACCGCACTCGCTGTCGCAGTACTTCTTCCACGTCACGTTGCTGCCGTTCCACCAGTATTGCTCGTAACACTTGGCGTCCGGGCACTTGGGTGGATTCGAGGTGTTGCAGTTGTTCGTGGAGTTGCAGAAGGCATCCAGCGGTGGCTTCACCGCGTCACGCTGGGCCGGGTTGGTCCACCAGGCGGGACGGAAACCAGCCGTGGAGTATCCGGACTCACCCGGCCAGTCCTGCCGGCCGGAGGTGGCGTAGGAGTAGCCGGTGTCGATGGACCAGGCGGACCAGCCCATCACCTTCTCCTCGTACGGCCACTGCTGCGGCTTCGCCGCGTCCCGAGGATCGGTCATGAACGGGTGCCGGGAGGCCGGGTAGACGGGGTTGGCCGGGTTGTTGTACCAGCCCAGACCCCAGTGGCCGCCATGCTGCGATGCCTGTGACTTCGGGTTGAAGCCGAGGTTGTAGTTCCACAGGGCGGCGAACCAGTTCTCCGGCTTGGACGGGTCGTCGTTGTTGACGGTGATCGTCTGCCCGCTGGCGTGCAGCTCGTTCCATTTGTCCGCCAGGATGTACATCGACGCGGCGATGTTTACCGCGTAGTCCAGCGCCACGGCCCGCTGCTTGGTCGGCGACAGGGCCGTCTCGCCCGGTTTCTCGTGCCCGGCCAGCCGCATGCCGTCGGTGACCTGGCCGACACCGTAGCCGCAGTCCGAGTTCGCCCAGTTGATCGTCCAATAGGCGTCGGACGTGTCGCCCTTATGCCCGTAGAACCCGGCGGTCGCCGCGAGCGGACTGCCCATCTGGCCCGGGATGGCGCCGGATTCCGCCTGCCACAGGTTCGACTCCTGCGCGAGCACGCCCAGCATCACTTGGGCGGGGATCCGCGCACCCGTTTTGCCGTTCAAAGTCGGGGGTGGGAACAGGCCCTGCGGGTCGATCGTGCCCAGACCGGTCTGGGCACGCCATCCGCCCTGTTTGATCCACTTGGCGCGTAGCTCCCCGCGGACCGCCATGTCCACGGCCCACTCCACCTGATTCGGAGTCGGCTGCAAAGCGAGGGATTTGACGTCGTTGCGGGGAACGGAGCACCAGCGGTCGGTATCGACCGGATCGTGCGCCCTGGCGTCGTCCTTCACGCCGACCCGCGTGCTCTTGCCACCACTGCTGGTGCGGAGGGCGGGTGAGAACGAGCCGTTGCCTGAGCCGCCGGCCGTGCCCGCGATCGACTGGGTGATCTTCGCGCCGGTAGTGGTCGCCTGGCTGGTGATGACCGGTGTGGCACCCGAGGAGGCGTCGGTGGGGTCCTGCGGGGTGCGCGGCGCGGCCGAGGGCTCGATCTTGGTGAAGCCCTTCCCCGCGTTCTTGATGTGATCCAGGCCGGCACGTACACCGGGCATCAACACTGGGTCGACGGCGAGCCGGCCCGAGCTGGATATGTCGGTGTCTGCGGGCACGTTCAGGTGCGTCACGGGTGCACCGGAAAGCTTGACGCTGCGGGGTTTACCGGTGAGGAACACGCGACCGGCCTCGCCCTGCTTGAGAGCGACGTCACCGAGCGGGCCCGACGCCAGCGCAGCTGTCTTGGTCCCGTTCCACAGCTTGGCGCGTGCAGTGTCCCCGTGACGGTCGACGAATGCCACCCCGCTTGGAGTCGGCCGGATATCGAACGGAACGCCGTCGGTGGCGGCCAGAGTCCGGACCTTCTTCCCGGTCTTGTCGACGTGGACGAGCCGGCCGCTCGCGGCGACGACACCGTCCCCGACGGGTACGGCGGAGGTCATCTGACCGGTCACCGTGGCGTCAGTGCTGGTCTTGCCGCTGGTGTTGACCGTGATGAGCCGGGTCTTGTCGTCCCGGAAGGCGGTAAACGCGGCCGTACGCGTATGCGGGTTGCAGGACGGGTCGAAGTAGGCCAACGAGCCGATGAACGCGAGTTTCTTCACCCGCCCGGACTTCAAATCGACCATGGCGGTGAACGCGCCTCCCTGCATCAGATCCGGCTTGTTCGTGAACGTGCGCGGTGCGTAGACGACGGCCACGTGATCACGGTCCATGGCGCACGCATTGCCGATCCACGCATCCGCCAGCATGCCCGGCTCGGCCAGCTCGGCGGCGGTCCGCCACTGGTAGGCAGTCTTGCTGTCCGCGACGAGGATTTTGAAGCCGGATGTGTCGGCCGCAGTGGTCATGGCACGGTCGGAAGACGTCCTCCAGTCCTTGCCGAGTTTCTTGCCGGGATCCGGGACACGCAGCGGCGAGGTCTGCTGCTCACTCCTGCCTGGCGGCGACGACGGCGGGTTGGATGCCATCGCCGGGGCCGCCTGAAGCAGGCCACCGGTAAGAGCGGCGGCCGCTGTGACAGCAGCTAAGCGTATGTGTCGTCTTTTGCGTCTCAAGACGGAGTTCCCCCATTTCTAGGTGTCCCAAGCCCCGGTCACAGGGCACGGCGTGACACTCGACGAGGAAGGAATGGATGAGACCGGTCAGTCCCGCTGAACTTCGAGGACGCGGGCCCCGTCGAGGGCTTCTAGCCGGTCCCATGGGATGGTGACGCTGCCTGTGTAGCTGTCGTGGGCGGCAACGCGCTTGACGACGGTCTTGGTGAGGGCAGTGTCGTCCCCGAAGCCGAACGTCACGGTGTAGGTGACCGGTTCGGGAGCTGTGTCGTTGTGGATGACGTACTCGGCGACCGCCATCCGCCGCCCGTGACTCTGGTCGACGCCGTACTGCGTCACCTCGACCTCCGACCTCTCACGGACAGGCTTCGGGGCGGCATTGACCTGGGTCTCGATGTACCAGGCTGCCGTGCCGAAGACGACTGCGAACATTGCCAGCAAGCCGACGATGGTTCTTCTACTGAGCATGGAGAGGCCTCCCCCACCGGCGCACCCCCACCCCGCAGGAGAGGCACGCGGGGGGGGCGCGCCGGTCATCTGATGGGGCGCGGGACGCCCTTACTGGATGTGTGTCGTGGCGAGGACAGCGCGGGCCCTGGCGAGCAGCTTGGTGTTGCGGTCCTTCTGCTGCTGGAGCTGCTTCCTGTGGGCAGCGATCTGCTTCGTCTGGTAGGCGACCTCCGCCTTGAACCAGGTGTTTACGAGGTGGCTGTCCTTCTTGCAGGTGACGTCCGCTGTGGCGGTCTGCACCTCTGCCCGTGAGGGCTTGGAAACGGTACGGCTGGCGGCAGCGGACGGAAAGGCAGCGGCCGCGTCGAGGGGAGAGCGAAGCCTGTGTCCCGCCCGATTCATGCAGGACGACCACGCGACGAGCAACTTCGTCACCGGCACCTGTATCTTCGTCGCTTCGAACGACTGGGCGGACAGCTCACCGGCCGGATCGGTGGGGTTGATGATGCCGATCTTCTGGTTCGCCTCGGGGATGCACACTTCGTCGAGGGCCTCGTCCCACGCGCCGGTGCGGTTTTCCGCCTTCTCCTCTGCGTCCGATTCGGCCTGCTCCTGGGAAGGGTCTGCCGTGCCAGGGAGTTGGTAGCCGTGTGTGCGGGCGGCCGTGGCGTCCGTGAGGCCGTAGCGGCGCTCCATGTTGGCCTCGTCGTAACCGGCCGGGACGGTGTCACGGGCAGAGGGCGGATTGAAGGTGAAACCGTGGCGCTGCATGCATGCGGACTCGACCGCTGAGCGCGCGTCCTCGATCTGGGCGGTGTCCGCATTGGAGAGCATGTAGTCCTCAACCGGCAGTCGCATGCCCTTCACAAGGCCCTGCGGGGGAACCCGCTGGGGCTGCGCGAGGTGCTGACCGGCATCAGCCTGGGCGCGGTGTGGCGCTGTCTGCGCTGTGGTGCGCTCGCTTCCCTGACTGCTGTGCGAGGTGGCGGCATAGGCGGCGGTGGCGATGGTGGCACATGCCGCCGCAGCGGCCACCGCCCGTACGGAGTTGGCAAGCACGTCAGTTCCTCCGCTGCGACTCGTTCTTGTTCTTGACGGTGGTGGCGAGGTTGTGAGCGATGCCGTCCCTGCGGGGGAAGTACGTCGTGGACCCGGAGTAATTGGTGCTGGAGAACACGTTGTACGAGTGCGACGGATCGTCGTTCGAGCCGGACGCCGCGTCGTGGTAGATGGCCTTGCCGTAGCCCTTGTCGTCGTCGTAGCACGCGTTCGAGTGGAAGTCGAAGATGTAACGCACCACGGTGGACTGGTTCGGTGAGTAGCCCCACGCGTTCGGAACCGACGCGTTGGACAGGAAGCACGAACCGTGCGACACCCACGTCTGCGAGGACCGCGAGTTGTAGTGAAGGCGGAAACAGTACTTGTTGCCGGACGACGAGCAGATGTCGCTGTCGTATGAGGTTGCGGCGTAGGCGGACGAGGCCCCCGCGAGAAGGGCGGCGCAGGCAGCAGTGGCGGTCAGGGCGGCGGCGGAAGCGCGTATGCGGCCCAAAGGATTTCCCCCTCGTGAAGGTCAAGCCACACGGGGAGGCGCCTATTGATGCTGTGTGGTGTCCCCCCGTGCATGGTCATGTGCAGCCGTACCCCCGTTCAGGTGACTGCAGGCGAGGTAGTCGCCGTGGTCGGTGCGGGTGGCCAGCACGGGCTTCGCACCGATGCGGCGCAGCCACGAGGTCAGGCCGGTGTCGTTTCGGTCGAGCCTGATGTGTACGTACAGCCTGATGTGTACGTACAGGAGGGTGTCGGTGACGGGTTGGCAGATGAAAACCCGGGGCTGGTCGACGAGGTGGGTGTGCGCACGCATAGCGGGGTGTGCTCGGCGGGAAGCGTGAACACCGCGGCCAGGCTGCGCAGGATCCGGCCGACGGGCCGCGCATGTGTGGGCGGGTGCTTGCAGGCAGTCGATGCGCCCGTGATGCCTTCGGCCCGTGGGGGCCCGCCCGTCCTCGCCGACGTTCCCCGCCTCACGTCCCCACCGCACTGACGTGACGGGTACTGCTCTCAGCGCTGCGGGAAGCGGTGCCGGGTCTGCGGGCGTCAGGTGGCGGTGGGCCAGGTCCGCAGCAGAGCGGCGATCTTCCCCGCGGTGCAGGCGGGGTCAAGGAGCAGGTCTTTGAGCGCGATGGCGTCCTCGCGGGCGGGTTTGAGGGTGATCCCGGCGGCTTCGAGGTACATGACGCCGGATGCGGCGGCGACGGCCAGGTTGGAGCGCTCCAGCCAGCGGCAGCAGCCCAGCGTGTGCACCAGGGCGGCGGCCTTGGCGTAGGGGCCGTCGTAGACGGGCTGCTCGAACAGTTCCGCCCGGTGGCGGGCGACCGCTGAGACGGGCACGCCGTAGTCGTCGGGGGCCGGATCGTTCGCCCCGGCGGCTTCGGCGACCTGCAGGATCCAGGGAACGTCGATGTTCAGATCCATCAGGCTGCACGCGCTCCGCGAGGCGTCTGCTGGGATTGCTCGGCCTCGTCGAAGACCGCCTGGTGTTCGGCCAGGAAGCGGGCGGCCGCGTCCACCGCTCGGGCGCGCAGGCCGCTGGTGTCGTCCTGCACCAGCCGGCCGAGGTAGTCGCCGATGCTCAGCCCCAGGTCGGCGGCGCGCTTCTTCGCGAGTTCCGCCACGTCCTCGTCTACGCGTGCGCCCAGCTGTGTCTTTGCCATACCAGCATGGTAACAGCTGTTACCGAAGGTGGGGCGGCAGCGGGCGGCGTGCCCGCCCGCTGCCGCCGGACACGGGCGGTCTCCGGGCGCACGTGGCTGATCATGCCGGGCGCACCTTCGTCAAGATCGGCCGGTTCCAGCCGACCTCCCAGGTGTGCTCGCGGTGCAGCGTCCAGGACGGCCCCAAGCCCCTACACGTGCGCGTGTGGACGTGCAGGGCATGCGGGACCGTCCTGGACCGGGACATCAACGCGGCGGTCAACGTCGCCAAGGCGGCCGGACTGGCCGTGACAGCCTGTGGAGCGGGGGTAAGACCGGGACCCGTCCCGGCACCGCGCAGCGCAGCAGGAACCCACCCGACACCGCAGCCTTCAACGGCACGGTAGGCGGGAATCTCCCCCCTTCAGGAGGGAGAGGACGTCAATGCCTGGCTGGCGTCAACACCGAGCATTTCGCTGGTGCGCGGGGCGTAGAACGTCATCCAGATGCCCCTCACCCCGGCAGGGGACGATGGCGCCGTGGCTGCTTTGCCTGAGCCAGGTCACCGCGTGTCCGTCGACGTGGTCCTGGCTTCCGTCCCACAGCGACCAGGAGACGGCCACGATCGGCGTGTGGATCTCTACGCTGCTTCCGTTGGTGGTGCGGTAGGTGTCGGCGTCGGAGCCGATCGGGTCGGTGAAGAGCGTCAACCTGCTGGGGCGCGGGGGGCGGTTGAGGCTGATCGGCTCCTGAGGGGCAGATCCGGAGCTCGCCGCGACAGCGAGGCCGGTGGCGTTCGGTCCGATGCTGTAGGTGCGCGCTTCGTGCAGGCGGTCCGACTCGGTCAGCATCAGTGCGCGGGCGGCGAAGTCTGTGACGGTGAATGTGGTGGCCTCATCGGCCAGGGGCATCATCGTCCAGTGACCGCCCCGGACCGCCGTCTCCAGCATGCGTTGCGTCAGATTCGAGCGGGTGAACAGTTCCTGGCGGCGTTGCCAGTCGAGGACGCTGAGCGGGGAAGGGGCACGCCAGCCCGTCGGCTTGGTGAGCTGGGGCGCGGATGACACGGAAGGCTCCTCACGGCAGTCGTGATAGGCGCGGGCTGGCCCGGGCCTGTCTTGGCGGAGCGCACGGTGCAGTGGCGTGACGTAAGGGGCGCAAGGATGGGTTCGACGGGGCGAATTCGGGCTCGTGGATGAGGGTCGCCCAGCCGGTAGCCGCTGCTGAGGGCAGTGTCCTGCCGGCGGCGGTGCGGGGCGATGGCCAGACCGTGGCTCACGATTGCGGGGCTGACACCGCGCACCGCGGCGTGAGCATCCCCGTCGGCGTGCAGGCGTTCGCGACCTGCTCCCCTACGGCCTGGGGCCCAAGGCCCACCCACGGCGGCCTGAGCCCCGACGAAGCAGCCGTCTATATCAGGCGCCTGTCCGCGGACAAGCGCTACGTCCGCGGTGTCTGCTGACAGCACGGCATGCGGTGGGCATAGCGGGTGGCGACGGCCTGGCCGGGGAGGCCGGGAGCGTAGAAACGGACGCTGTTGGTCGCGTGTAACGTGACACGGCCGTGGCCCGGCATGCCTGTCTGGCCGTCCTGCTCGCCCGGGATCCGGACGCGGGCAAAGCAGAAACGGCAGTGGGGGCGGCTGGCGGAAGGGAGACTCGAGATCTCCTCGCTGGGTTGGAGTCGGGCGGTCGGGCCTCTTCGTAGGCCGATGAGCCCGTATCGCCCCGTACCCTTCGTGTTGTCTACGGCGTCGCATAGCGGGCGCCAAACCACTGGAGGCAGCACCCCGTGCTCATTGCTCAGCGTCCCTCGTTGACCGAAGAGGTCGTCGACGAGTTCCGCTCCCGGTTCGTGATCGAGCCGCTGGAGCCGGGCTTCGGCTACACCCTCGGCAACTCGCTCCGCCGCACTCTCCTGTCGTCGATCCCCGGCGCTGCTGTCACCAGCATCCGCGTCGACGGCGTCCTGCACGAGTTCACCACCGTGCCGGGCGTCAAGGAGGACGTCACCGACCTGATCCTCAACATCAAGCAGCTGGTCGTCTCCTCAGAGCATGACGAGCCGGTCGTGATGTACCTGCGCAAGCAGGGCCCGGGTCTGGTCACCGCCGCCGACATCGCGCCCCCGGCCGGTGTCGAGGTACACAACCCCGACCTCGTCCTCGCCACGCTCAACGGCGAGGGCAAGCTGGAGATGGAGCTCACGGTCGAGCGCGGCCGTGGTTACGTCTCCGCCGTGCAGAACAAGCAGGTGGGCCAGGAGATCGGCCGTATCCCGGTCGACTCCATCTACAGCCCGGTGCTGAAGGTCACGTACAAGGTCGAGGCCACGCGTGTCGAGCAGCGCACCGACTTCGACAAGCTGATCGTCGACGTCGAGACCAAGCAGGCGATGCGTCCACGTGACGCCATGGCCTCCGCCGGTAAGACGCTGGTCGAGCTGTTCGGTCTGGCCCGCGAACTCAATGTCGAAGCCGAGGGCATCGACATGGGCCCGTCCCCGGTGGACGCCGCCCTGGCCGCCGATCTGGTGATGCCGATCGAGGAGCTCGAGCTCACCGTCCGTTCGTACAACTGCCTCAAGCGCGAGGGCGTCCACTCCGTGGGTGAGCTCGTGGCTCGTTCCGAGGCCGACCTCCTCGACATTCGCAACTTTGGTGCGAAGTCCATCGACGAGGTCAAGGATAAGCTCGCCGGCATGGGCCTCGGTCTCAAGGACAGCCCGCCCGGATTCAACCCGACCTCCGCTGCCGACGCCTTCGGCACCGACGGCGTGGACACGGGTTTTGTGGAGACCGAGCAGTACTGAACGCTGCGCTGCGCCGGACATAGCGACATTGCGGGCACGGGGGCAGGAGAACCTCCGCGCCGCCCGCTGAGCGGTCTCGACCGGGTCCGCGCCCACGCGGGCTGCCCCGCGCATTCCAAAGGTCCTGGTGCGGTGGCAGCCCCGGGTACGGGCCCGCCTGCGCGCCCAGGCCGAGGCGGAAGGCTTCGTCTTCCGTACCAGGGCGCGATTCGGGTTCGTTGCTCCAGCAGGGTCCTCGGACGGTCCGCGGGTCCGGTGGATCACCCAGCCCCTGCCAGGAGAGGTCGCCCGGGCGGCGGCCCTTCTTACGGTGCGGTGACGTGCCCGGCCGGCGGACGCGGCCTGCACGGTTCACGGGCCACTATGGTCCCGCAGCAGGTAAGGCGTCGCTGCGGCACAGGGAAAGCGGCTGCCGCAGCGGCCCCGGTGCCCCGGGTCCACGCCCGGGGCACCGGCTGCACTGCCGACCGGGCCTTGGCGGCGGGCCGCAGGTGGCTGTGGCGGGCGCAGCCTGGCCGTCTCCGCAGGTGAACAGCGCGGCGGCGACGGCTGCGGCCAGGCGAGGATGGGCGGTCGCCGCGTGCAGCCGGTGAGCGACGCGCGCGCGGTGGGCACGGTGAGAGGCACGGGCGGTGGGCGGTGCCGCCAGGCGATCGGCAGTGGCGTGCACGGGTCAGCGCAGGGGCAGGGACTGTCGTAGGAGATGAGGCGGTCCAGTGCGGGCAGGGTGAGCCATCGGCTGGCCGGGCCCGGTGGGCTCGTCTGCGGCCGGGGGTTCGGCGATAGGTGTGCCGTAGGACAGGGGAATAAGGAGTTGCCGCTCGAACTGCTCGCGGCGGTTGGCCAGACCCTTGCGCACAACAGCTTCTAATCACTCAGAGTCAACCGGGTCACATCGGGCATCTCCCAGATCGCCTCCTTATCGTCGGTCCTGGCCAGGCCGCTCTCCACAAGCAGCCGCAACCATCTGTCCCGGTATCGGCCGCGCCGGTCACGGTACGTGACAATGCCCGGTCCGATCATGGCTGCGACAAGCTGGGGGTAGGCCGGCCCGAGGACAAAGCGGTCGAAGAACGTGACGATGTCGTTCGCGAACACCAGGACGTCGATCGTTTCGTCCGGGTGCTTGTACAGGTGGATGTAGTCGTCGATGTCGAAGGAGTAGACGTCCCCGTCGTCCAGGTCCAGCCATATGCGGTCGGCGCACTCGATGTCCTCCGGGGCGCGGTGGCGCTCGCAGCCGATGGCCAGGGGACTGCCCAGTGGGCAGTACGGAACGGTCGCCCGGGCCGCCCACGCGGCTGGGCCCTGGACCTCGTCGGGCTGAAAGAAGCGGAAATGGTCGGCGCCCAGCCGCGAGAAGAGGCCGAACACCTCGGTGACCCCCTGCGGCAGTTCCGGAACGGGCTCCGGGTTCCTCGCCCCCTCGATGATCACCCCGAAGCCGTGCTCGGCCTCCACCTGCGTGATCAGCTCGAGCTTGGAGCGAATCCGCTCCAGCCGGTCGGATCCCGGTGGTTCCGTCACGCTGGCGGCATGCCGCCCATCAGCCTGGACGAGCCCACCGGCCGCTACCTGTCGTTTGCCGAGCGCGAGGAGATCGCGCTGCTGCGCGCCCAGGAGCTCGGCGTGCGCGAGATCGCCCGCAGGATCGGCCGCGACGCGGGCACGGTCTCACGCGAGCTGCGCCGCAACGCGGCGACCCGCGGCGGCAAGCCGGTCTACCGGGCTCTGGTCGCGCAGTGGAAGGCGCAGCAGGCTGCCAAGCGCCCGAAGACTGCGAAGCTCGCAGGCAATGACAGGTTGCGTGACTACGTGCAGGATCGGCTCGCCGGCAGTGTCCGTCGTCCCGACGGCACGATCGTCACCGGTCCCAAGACGCCCGCGTGGAAGGGGCTGAACAAGCCGCATCGGCAGGACAGACGATGGGCGACGGCATGGAGCCCGGAGCAGATCTCACACCGTCTCCATGCCGACTTCCCTGATGATGAGTCCATGCGCATCAGCCACGAAGCCATCTACCAGGCGCTGTTCATCGAGGGCCGTGGCGCGCTCAAGCGGGAGCTGGTCACATGTCTGCGTACCGGACGGGCGCTGCGGACTCCCCGTGCACGGTCACAAAATAAGCCGCAGGGGCATGTCACCGCGGACGTCGTCCTCAGTGAACGCCCCGCCGAGGCTGGGGACCGCGCGGTTCCCGGACACTGGGAAGGCGATCTGATCATCGGAACGGGCCGATCTGCAATCGGCACGCTCGTCGAGCGCAGCAGCCGCTCCACGCTCCTCGTGCACTTGCCTCGGCTCGAGGGCTGGGGCGAGATTCCGCCCGTGAAGAACGGCACCTCACTCGGGGCTATGGCGCGATCGCGATGAACGCGGCGCTCACGACATCAATGACGCAGCTACCCGAGCAGCTACGCAAGACCCTCACCTGGGACCGTGGGAAGGAACTCTCCGGCCATGCCCAGTTCGCTCTCGACACCGGGACGAAGGTGTTCTTCGCTGATCCGCACTCGCCTTGGCAACGACCGACGAACGAGAACACGAACGGGCTGCTGCGTCAGTACTTCCCGAAGGGCACCGATCTCTCCCGGTGGTCGTCCACGGACCTCGAAGCCGTCGCCATGGCGATCAACAACCGGCCCCGCAAGATCCTCGCTTGGCGGACGCCGGCCGAGGTCTTCGAAGGGCAGCTACGCTCGCTGCAACAGCCCGGTGTTGCAACGACCAATTGAACTCGCCCTGATCCGCCGCTACATGATCTGGCGGACCAAGCGTGCCGTCGACGCAGGCCTCCGCGGGGTGGTCGGCAGGGCCAACGCTGCTTGATACAGCACTAGGTCGGGGACGCGCCAGCCATCATTGCCTTCGGCTGAGCCGAAGGCATTCAAAAGGATGCTTTCAAGCGCCGGTGCGATGGCAGTTCGGCCGCGTTGGTGTGATCAGTTGCTTCCGAGTGCCTGTTCCCAGGCCTGTCGGACGGCGGCGGGGATGCGTCCTCGCATAGGGACGTCGTATCCGTTCGCTCGCGCCCATTCTCGGATGGCTTCAGGGTCAGAGGGCGGAGTCTCCGCCGGTGGTAGCGGTGGTGACCACTCGTCCAGGTGTGACGGCTCGAAGTCGATGCCGGCGCGCAGAAGGTCCTTCGGAAACTGGGGAACCGCTGTGCTGCCGCTCAGGACGGAGACGAGGAACTGGGTGAGGTTTCCGTCGAAGGTGAACCAGCGTGGTCCGCGTGCTTCGTTGACGGCGATCGTCCATGCATCCGGATCTTCGCGAGGGGTGGTGACCCAGAACAGGTACTCGCCGTTGTCGGTGGCGCCGCAGGGAAGGAGCAGCTCTGGGTCAACAGGTGACGGGTAGATGCCCCGAGCGTGGTCTGAGCGCATCTGATCCCGAATGCGCTCGGATACAGGTCCCGTGAGGTTGACGTGCGCCGATGAGTGACGGGGATCGTAGACCCAGAGGTAGTTCGCGAAGTGTCCGGGGTCGTAGGTCGCGGTGAGCCTCTTGTAGTCCTCGGGAAGGCGCAAACCGAGTCTGGACTCGACGCTCGGCCAGTCCACCGGAGGCTGCTCGATGGAGGGTGGAGGGCAGAGCTCAGTGAGGCGCTCGAGGGGGCTCATTCGATTCCGTCCCTGCGTCGGGTCTGTTGTGCTGCGTGGTCTGGGTTCAGGAAGTCCGCTGTGAGGTCGAAGCCGCGCTGGCCGTCCGCTTCCATGGTGATCCACTTGGGCACAGAGGTCTTCTGGGCATACCAAAGCGGCCTCCTACAAGGGCCGCTCCAGAGCGCCCTCCACATCGACGGCGTCAACGCCGACCTGGTCGCGCACTGGAGCAGCGACAGCGACAGCGTTGTTGTGGAACTGCGCTCCTACTTCGATCGCAACGCCAAATTCCGTCATCGACGGCCCATCAGCGCAGAGCGCTCGAAGCACCCGCGGAGAGGACAGGCGCTACCCCAAAACTCCTGAGGTAGCGCTGTCCGTCACGGATCCCCTCGCTGATGTGACCGTTCGGATAGCAGTTGGCGGGAAAACATGGAAGGACGGCATGGCGCCGCACTCGCGTACGGTCCGCCTGTCCCCGACCGGCATCGCCTACGACGCCGAAACCGGAGCCAAGCTGCCCTCCGATCTCTGACCCCCGCACGGCCCCCGCACTCCTCACGGCTCGCGCGTCGCGGCGGGGGCCGTGAGGCGTGCCGTCCAAGGCCCACCGGCGGAACCGGGTGTGCATCCGCGCCCACCAGCATGCCGCCGGCGGCAAAAGGGGGCGGTCGACAGGGACGAAGCGGGTGATCACGCCCTTGGCCGATCCCGGGGTGGACTGAGCACGAAAGTCCACCTGGCCTGCGACGGGCGCGGCCGCCCTCTCGGCTTCGTCTTATCCGGCGGCAACGCCATCGACTGCACCCGCCTCGAGCAGGTGATGGACTCGATCAGCGTGCCCAGAGTCGGGTTCGGGCGTCCACGCACCCGGCCCGACCATGTGGTCGCCGACAAGGGCTACAGCTCACGACAGATCCGCGCCTACCTGCGACGACGCGGCATCCCGCACACGATCCCCGGACGCGTCGACCAGATCCTGGGCCGGCTGAACCGCGGCACCTGCGGCGGACGGCCGCCCGGTTTCGACCGGTGCATCTACCGCCGCCGCAACGTCGTCGAGCGCTGCTTCAACCGCCTCAAGCAGTGGCGCGGACTGGCCACCCGCTATGACAAGACCCGCGAGTCCTACCAGGCGGCCGTCGCCATCGCCTCAATCCTGCTCTGGATCTGACCTTTGAATGACGATCTCTAGGACTGCTGTTCGGTGTTGACCGCTCCACCGTCACCCGCGCGATCGCAGAGATACGCGGGCTTCTGGCCGAGCGGGGGTGTGCGGTCCCTGACCGCCCTGGTCTGCGGCTTCGGACCCTGGCCGATGTGTTCGCCTATGCCCAGGCCGAGGGCGTCGAGCTGCGTCTGGACGCCACCGATATCCAGGTCCGCAGGCCGCCTGCCGGCCGCGGCGGACGGCAGGCGTTCGTGTCCGGCAAGAAGAAGCAGAACACCATGAAGGCCACCGTCATCGCCGACGACCAGGGACGCACGTTATGGGTCGATGCCCTGCGACCTGGACGGATGCACGATGCGACCGCCGCACGCAACGAAGGCATCGGCATCTGCTTCCAACAATTTCCTGACGTCGAGGTCCTCCTCGACGCCGGCTTCGGGCTTCGCCGTGATCACCCCGGGCAGGCAGTGACGCCACCACTGAAGGGCAACAAGATCAGCCCGCCCGAAGTCCACGAAGCCCGACGCCGAGCCCGCCACCGCCACCCCTCCCAGCGCATCACCGTCGAACACGCCCTCGCCGACCACAAACGCTGGAAACAACTGACGCGCTGGACACACCGGCGAGACGTCCTGCCCGCCACCTACCGAGCTATCGCCGGTCTCGTCTCCGACCGCACCACCACGGGCTGACAATAGCTACGACCAGGAGAAACACGCCTCACCCGCTATCGCGCACCAGCTCGTTAGGGCTCGCAGAGAATCAAGGTGTTGCTTCCCCTGATGCGGCTCGTTGTTGTGGTATGAGCGTATCCGACGAGGTTCGTGGTCAACTCACCGCCAGAGCCGGGGTGTTGTTCCCGCATCTGGATGAGCGACAGCGGCGGCTGATGATGGGGGCCGAGGCGCGGATCCTGGGACACGGTGGTATCCGGGCGGTCGCGCGGGCGG
>NZ_JBEYRK010000052.1:0-32085 GCF_040704065.1 Streptomyces sp. NPDC047869 | reverse complement strand
GATCTGGGCAGGATGCAGATCTGCACTGTTCGTCACGGCGGTCATCATGCCGCTTGGCCTTCCAGTTGGCCCAGCCGGGACCGAAGTTCGATCTTGGTTTCCTGGCCTTCGACGATAGCCCGCCTGGCCTTGCCGGTCGCCATTGGTCGGCCTCAAGCACCCCCGCACGACCCAGGGACGGCCCGGCTCGGCGGTGCCGCGACCACGGTGTGGGCCGTCGTGGTCGCCACCCTCGTCATGCCGGCAGTCGGCCGCCGCGTCCGGCGTCGGAGGCAGATGCGACTGGCGGTGCGGGGCACGGCGTCAATGCGAACGGACGAGGGCGCACGGGCACGCCCTCGTCCGACGGTGTGGATGTCACCTGTTGATGGAGTGCGCCGGCGATGCTGGCGCATCACCAGCCAGGTGCACTCGTGGTGGCGCCGACAGATCAGCAGCCGATGACGTTGACGCAGTTATTGGGGCTGTTCTTGCGAACCGGGCTGTTCACCAGTGTCACATTGCCGGCAGGCGCACCGTTGAAAATTCCACCGCCGTCTCCAGGCGTTCCCGAAGCGCGATTGAATTTGACCGGGCTCCCCGTCAGCGTGGCAGTACCGTTGCCGCCGTTGAAAATTCCGCCACCCTGGGCCGGCCCCCCGTCGCTCTTGACGGAATTTCCCTTGGATTCGGCGCCGACCGGACTGTCGGTCAGTACCAGCGTGGAGTCGTTGGAGATGCCACCGCCACGAGCAGAAACCGAACCGGTTACCTTGTTGTCGACCACCTTGGTGGAGTCCAGAGTGGCAAGGCTGCCGTTCTGGCTGACGATTCCGCCACCACTCGCATCGGGCCCGGTGACCCGGTTGTGGCTCACGAGGGAGTGATTCAACCTCACGGTACTCGAATCCACCTCGATGCCGCCTCCGGCGCTCCGATCAGCTCCCTTGGAAACGACGGTGTTCTTGGTGATGGAGCTGTTGTCGAAGACGGTAATGGCGCCTGCTGCAGAAGCCAGGCCCCCACCAAAGGCACCGAAAGGGCTGGTGACAGGGTGAACGACCGAATTGCCTTCTACGGTGCTGTCCGTGACCGTCATCAGGCTGCTGTCGTTGTCGAGAGCTCCGCCTTCTAGGTCGGCCGTGTTGCGTTTCAGGTAGCTCCGGCTGATCGTCACCTGTCCACCATGAAGCCAGACGGCGCCCCCGACCGCGGCGTTCGCCGGGGAGGCGGCGTGACCGTTCGTCATGGTGACGTGGTCCAGAGTCAGGACACCGCCCGATACCACCTCGAAGAAGCGGAACTTCGAGGCACTGTCCCGCTTGATGGTGGCGCCGTTTCCCTGGATCGTGACGCCGCTGACGTTAGTGATCGGCACGAAGCCATTTGGTGTACCTGCCGGGTCGGCTTGTGTGAGTCTGTAGGTGCAGCCTCGCTTCAGCTTGACGGAGCCGCCGCCAGGATTACTGTTCACCTGCGCGACCGCTTGCTGCAACTGGACACCATTACAGCTCGTCAAGGTTCGTGAAACCGGAGCAGTAGCGGATGCCGTGCCCGGAACGGCGACAGACGCCGCCGCCGCCCCCGCCACAGTCAGAACCAAAGAGCGCCGTAGCGTCATACGCACCGTCCTCTGAATGAAAGCCGCGACAGTCGACCATTGACTCAACGCGACCACCCAATAGCACTGCGAGGAACCTAGCACTCAAACGATCAACCCAAGGGCTTCCTCGGCGAGGTGTCGTTCGCGACCCTGGATTTGAGCTCGCGCGGCTCACAGCTGCTGACGTGTGGTGGACGGTGCTTCCCGATAATCCAGGGAATTACATCTGCTTCAGACGGGCACCCGGCTTTGCTCTTTTCACCTGCTTGACCCAAAAACGGGCGGTGCTGTCGTGGGAGCACGCGCCGGTATCGAGTGGGGCGATACGCCCTGCCGCGCCGCCGGCTTTAGGCGGCGAGCCCAGGGTCTGCCAGGGCGCGCATCCGACCCATGCGCCATACTCCACGAGTGACTTCGCCGATCGGCCCCCTGATCCTTTTCGTTGACGATCACTACATGTATGTCCTCCAGGACCGAGCCTTTGCCGAGGCGCGGTGGGAGATGCCCGACGAGTACAGCAGGGGGTTCGACGCTCTGGCCAGACCATTGCGCATGACGGGTGAGCCGCATCAGGTCACCCTCGAGCTCACGGGCGATGACCCGGCCGAGGCAGATCTGCGCCGTCTCATCGCCGACCACTACGAGCGGTTTCTGCATGGGCAGGTGCCGCCCCAAGCGTCCGACCTTCCAACTCTCCTGGCAGGGTTGCCCCTCGAAGACTCGTGACGCGCATCCACAGCGGCGGCCCGGTACAGGAACGGGGCCGCCGGCTGCGGAGATCATCGTGGCGTGTTACGGCTGGTTGCTCTCGGGGGTAGCTACCTCGGCTGTGAGCGAGGCGCCGTCGTCGATGGGCGGGAGTTTCAGTCTCTCGTCCTCGGCCTTCTCCTTGCCGAACAGGTAAAGATCCGCCCAGGTGCTTGCTGCCATCTCGTGCAGGCACTCCTCGGGTGTTTCTTCTTCGCCTGGGCTCCAGTCTCGAGGGTGGGCGAGGATAACCTTGGCCCACGCGTCTATGCAGGTCCTACGCCAGGCTGCGTCGTACAGCTCGGGCGCGGTTCCGATGCTCTCGGTGGGTTGAGCGGCCTCTCCGTCGGCTGCACTGCTGCATCCAGCCGTTGTGACAGCGACAGCGAGTAGGGCCGCACAGGCGGCACTCCGAGCTTGCATGATCCCCCCAGGGTTCCTTGATCATTCGACCTCATTATGCGCGACAGCACCCGGTGCCGTCCGTGCTCAGCGCAATGCTGCGAGCGGCCGGTGCGGTCACCAGCCTCGAGCCGGCGGTCCCCGTCGTGGCTGCTACGGTCGCCTCTCCTCGTGACGGCCGCACCGGCCGGCAGTGGCACCCGGTCACCTCGACCGGCCTGCAGGGGCCGCCGCCACCCCCACATGGATGAGCCAAAAGCCCCCATCTGCGAGGCGTGACGTTGGCTGGGATGCGGGGTGATGAGGTGCGCGTGAGGCTGATGCCATGGCGGAGCGCGGCGGATCGTCTTGTCCGCTGTCTAGGACGGCGATGCAGGTCCGACGGACGGCATGGATCGAGCGGCAGGAGGGCGGGCGGAGGTGTGGAAACACTGAACGCGCGAAGCAGCCGCCGGGGCGGCGCGGGGCAGGACGTGGAATCCGTCCTCGACGAGCTGTACACCACGCCGCCGTCCGACTTCGTCGCCCGACGGGAGATGGCGGCCGCCGCCGCGAAGACAGCCGGCCGGGTGGACGATGCCCGCCGGATCCATGCCGCCCGCCGCCCCACCCTCGCAGCCTGGGCAGCGAACCTTCTGCTGCGCTCCCAGCCGGAAGAAAGCCAGCAGTTCCTTCAACTGGGACAGGCACTGCGGGCGGCTTACCGCACCCTGGACGCCGACGGGCTCAAGGATCTCTCCGCACAGCGCCGCCGCGTCGTATCCGCCCTGTCCCGGCAGACAGCGCAGCTCGCCCGCGAGACCGGACACCCGCTGTCGGAATCGGTCCAGCAAGACCTCGAAGCGACCCTGCGTGCCGTGCTCGCCGATCCGGACGCAGCCGACCAGTGGGCGGCCGGCCGCCTGGTCAACGCCCTCACCCCACCATCGGAATTCCACCTCGGCACCGCACCGCCGGCCGAGAAGCCGGGCACCAGGAAAGCGCCCCCGACGCGGGCGTCGGCGCGAACCAAGAACGAACTCGCGGAGCGGCGTCGCGCCCGCTCAGAGCAGCTCGCCCGAGCGCAGGAGGCGGCCGAGGCAGCCGAGCAGCATTTGCGCGAAGAGCGCGCACGTCGAGCGGACGTCGACGCAGGTACAGCGGGCGCGCGAGCGAACTGAGCAGGCCCGCCAGTGGATGTCCGCCGCCGAGGAGCAATTGCAGCAGGCGCGCCAGGAGTACCAGCAAGCCGCCAACGACCAGCAGGAAGCCGAGGAATACGGCCGGTCCGCCGCCGACGCCGTCGCCCAGGCCGAGCGGGAAGCAAGCGAGAAAGCGCAGCACGTGCGCCGCTTGACCGCAGACACCACATAAGGCGGCACCGGATCAGCACAGCGCAGCGCCTACCCACCCCACGGCCCTCCACCTGCTGCTCTTCGGCGCGCGCCTCTGGATCAGGAGTGGCACCGTGGTCGGCAGGCGCATCCCGCCGGGCGCGCCACCAGCAGCATCAGGCGCGGGAGTGAATGGTCATGGCGCGCTCGATCTGGACCGGTGTGATCACCTTCGGACTGGCCAGCCTGCCCGTGGGCCTGTACACGGCGACGGAGGACCACACGGTCCACTTCCACCAGCTGCAGCGCAACACTGTCGACCGGATCCGCAACCGTCGCGTCAACGAACGCACCAGCAGGGAAGTACCGCCCGAGAACATCGTCAAGGGCTACGAGCTCGCCGAGGGGGAGTACATCATCGTCGAGCCCGACGAGCTGGACCAGATCGCGCCGGGCCGCTCCCAGACCATCGACATCACCGACTTCGTCGACCTGGCCGACATCGAGCTGGTCTACTTCGACCGCACCTACTACATCGCACCCCGCGGGAAGGAGTACACCAAGATCTACGAGCTGCTCCGCGCCGCGCTCGAGGAGACGGGCAAGGCAGGGATCGCGACGTTCGTCATGCGCGGAAAGCAGTACCTCACCGCGCTGCGCGCCGAAGACCGGCTGCTGGTGCTGCAGACGCTGCACTGGGCGGACGAGGTACGCGATCCCGGCAAGGAACTGCCCGAACTCCCTACGCACCGCGCAGACAAGGGCAAGGAACTCAGCCTGGCCATCCAGCTCGTCGACGCCCTGAGCGCACCCTGGGAACCGGGCCGGTATCACGACACCTACGAGGAGAAGGTCCGTGAGCTGGTGCAGGCGAAGGCCGAGGACCAGCAGATCGAGGTGGCGCAGGAAGCGCCGCAGGCCACCAACGTCGTCGACCTGATGTCCGTCCTGCAAGGCAGCCTCGACCAGGCCCGCGGTCAAAAGACGGACGCAGAGCCGCGACCGGCCAAGAAGCCCCCCGCCCGCAAGACCGCACGAAAGCCGGCCGCGAAGACGGCGACGAGACCCGCTGCCCACAAGACGCCGCCGAAGACGACACGAACCCCTTCGAAAGCCCGCCAGCGCAGCACAGGCAAGAGCGACCTGCGGCAACTGAGCAAAGCGGAGCTGTACCAGCGGGCCACCGAGCAGGGCATCGAAGGCCGCTCCAAGATGGGCCGCGAGCAACTCGTCGGCGCACTCACCCGCACCGGACACCGCCGCAAGAAGAGCGCCGCCTGACGTCCTCCCCGAATCCCGCATGCCGCGCGCATGACCTGACGTTGCCCTAGTCACGGTGCCGGGGCGCCCCATGCCCGCACCGAGACGGGCTGCACCTTGTTCACGCCCCGCCCTCTTTCGCACCGGAGGACGTCGACGTTCCGCGACATCCCATCGCCCCGGCGCCCGCGGGGTGCCGGGGCCATCGCGTCCTCGGCCGGCCTCCGGCCCGCTGCTTGCCTGACTAACCCCCCACGCCGCAACAGTGCCCGCATCGCGGCTAAACACCGCACTTGTGCAACGAAGTCCCAGAAAGGGCCTGTCTGTTTATGCTCAAATACACGCTGCCCATCCACGAGTTCACCGTCCAGCACCGCACCCTCGTCTCCACACCGGTCCCCGCCGACGACTACCAGGACCCGGCCATCGACGACCAGCACAACCCCACCCGCGTCACCATCCACACCAACACGGGGAGGGCCGCCGCGCTGCGCATCGCCGAGCGCTACCTCACCCTTGTCCACGCCCGCCTCGCCTACAGCAACCCCGATGCCGTCCGCCGCACAGCCGCCGACATCGTGTACGCCGAAGCCCGCGCCCGCGCCGAAGGCCTCACTCCCGGCCAGCGCAAGGAAGAGAGCTTGTACGCCCTTCACAGCGAGGACGACGCGCTGCGGATGGACGCCCTGACCGACGTCATGCACGAGCGCGGCGAGATCGACATCTAAACCCGCCCTGCTCTGTTCCCGGCCCCGCCCCTGGCCTCTGCCGGGGGTGGGGCCGCCGTCTGCCCAGCCGGGCCGCGGCGCGGCCATTTCACCGGCCCACCAGGAGCGGGACCACTCGCCTCATCTGTCTGCAGGCCGCGTACCAGCGCCGCTTCCCCTGCCAGCCGACAGGGGACCAGCCGCGCCGAATCTCAGCACTGGCCAGCCTCATGCGGCAGTTGCACGACTAGGCGCTCGGGCGGCCAGAGTGAGCCGTGCCGTCACGGCCTCCCACCCCCAAGCCCGGGGTGGTCGAGCCCCGGCCGCGAACAACACGCCTTTTCCCTGCGCCGCTTCAACGGCGCATTCGCCGTGCCCCCATCTTGGAGTGACCGATGAGCCTTTCGTGGCGAAGCATCCCCATGCCCCCCGCCGTCGCCCGCCTGCCCCGCAACAGCGCTGGCCGCCCGGTCCCCGGCAACATCGCCTGGTACACGCCTGACGACGACGGCGCGATCCTCGTGGCCCGGGACACCGAGCTGGGCGGGCACGTCACCTGCCCCTGCACGCCGGGCAACGGCACACCGAGGTTCGGGGAGCAGTGCCCGGTCCGGCAGCGCGAGCTGATGGCCCAGCGCAAGTGCGGCCTGTGCACCCAGGCGATTAAGCCGACAGCCGAGCTGGTGTTCATCGGCGAGACCGATGCTCCGAACTACCTGGAGCCCGCGCTTCACCCGCTCTGCGCCGCCTACGCCTTGCAGGTCTGCCCCGTTTTGCACGCGCAAGGCGAGCGCATCGAGGTCGCCCTCGTGCACTCGTACACACTGGCCGAAGACCGGATCACCGGCATCGCGGCGGACGGCACCCTGCGACGCTCGGTGTTCGCGCTGGGCGACGTGGTGGCCCACCACCTGGCCGTCCTGAATTTCTACCTCGCCATCCCCGACACCCCCGAACGACTCACCGGCCCGACGTGGCTGGCCCAGCACGCACCCAAGCTCACGGCCTGACCACCCCAACGGACCCCGAATCTCCCGCCCTGGCACCCGCTCACTGCGCGGGTGCCAGGGGGCCGCTGTCATGCCAGGCCGCGCGCCATGGAGCCCGGGCTGTGGCCACTGCGGGGGACGGCCGGCACTCAGCGGCCCGACGCGACTGGGCGCATGCCCCAGCTCTCCGGGCGGGGGCGGAATCCGGCAGCGATCAACTCGTCCAGGTCTTGATCTGAGCGGCGACCTCCCGCACCGGGAGTCCGTCCCGAGCGGCGCGGGCCAGCGGGAGAACGGTGTCGAGGCCAGGGTTCACCGGCATCCCGCACGCGGACAGGTAGGCCGCGGTCACCGTGGCCGCGAAAAGCAGGTTCCGCATGTCCAGGCTCGGGTTCCTGGCCAGCTCGCACAGCAGCGCCGCGGCCTTGTGATGGGGTTCGGGGTAGACGTCGTGGTCAAGGATCTCCGCCCGGTGACGTGCTTCCGCCGCGACCGGCACGCCGTAGTCGACGACCTGGGGATCGCCCGGAATCTGCTGGGCCACTGCCAGGATCCAGGCGAGATCGATGCGGAGGTTCACGCGGCGTCCCTCGGTGCCGTCTGCGCCGGCTTGTCCGGGAGGCCGGGGTACCTGTCCTCACCGACTTCCGCGTCGAACACGTCCGTGTACGAGGCGAGGAACGATGCAGCCCCGGCCATGAAGGCTGCCCGGGACTGGTTCACGTCGGCCTCGATTAGATCAGCCACGTATCCCTGCAGGCTCAGGCCGCGGCGCTTGGCCCGGTCTTCGGCTGCTGCTTTGACGTCTTCGTCCAGGCGAATGTTCGTCTGCTTTGCCATAGCACCACTCTAGCTATGTGCCGGTACCAGTGCATAGCATCTGTTCGGGACCTCAGACCCGGTGGGGGGCGGCCGCGTCGTGAGGGGCCCACATGATCGCCGTGGAGAAACACCAACCGGCTGTGAATCCGACCTGCACTTCCATGGGCGCCGCCGGCGGCCGCGGAAGGTTGCGGCCCTAGCCCGCCACCCGAGCACGCTGCTGCCCGACCGGCCGGACATTGCCGCGCCGGACGCACTCCACTCATCCAAGGGCAGCAACCATGACCACCACACCCCACACCAGAACCGCCGAGCACGTCCCCACCCAGGCCAAGGCGCACCCGAGCCCGGCAGTCGGCGGAACCCCATTCCCGGGGGAAGAAATGCCCGTGCGGAACACGGGTGTTGTGAGCGTCGGGCACCGAGTGCCCGTGCTGGCGATCGCTGGCGGCACCGCCTCGGGCAAGTCCACTCTCGCCAAGGCGCTGGCACTGCACCGGCCCACGGCTGTGGCTCTCATCCACCTGGACGACTTCTACCTCCCCGCGCACGAGCCACACCGCGGGGTCCGCACGTTGAGTGCCACGGGGGTCGAGACGCTGGATTGGAACCATCCCGGCTCGATCGACGAGGATGCCGCGGCTGCCGCACTGGAGGCAGCGGCTTCTAGCGGACAGCACCGCATGGTGGTGGTGGAGGGCCTGTTCGCCCTCACCCTGCCCAAGATCGCGGCCCATGCCACCTGGCGGATCTACGTCCACACTCCCGATGACATCCGCCTGGCCCGCAAGCTCATGCGCAAGATCGAGATCCAGCGCCAAGACCCTCTGGTCTCCTTGCGTAACTACCTGCTCAGCGGCCGAGACCGCCACGCGGCATACGTCGCCCCCTCCCGGCATCGGGCCGATCTCGTACTCGACGGAACGATGCCGACAACGCACCTGCTGAATGCGGTCGACCACCTGGTCGGCGCGCATCTTCCACCCACCCACTGACCGGCGCGAGCGGAGGGCCAAGCCCGTCGCTGCCGACCGGCCCCCTCATCCCACGGCCCCGCCTTCTCCGACCAGAGGAGGCGGGGCAGGCTGCGTCATGCCGCCCGTCGCGCCCGTCACGGCCGGCCCTCACGCCGCGTCCGGCGAGCAGGGTTGCGTGCCTTGCCCGCCGCCACGCCACGGTGTGGTCACCGGCCCGGGGGAGCGGTGACCACACAACCCGCTCTCCCGGGCCTAGCCACGGCTCGAACGGAGATCCCACCCCATGGACCAGCCGCATTCCAGACGCGGCACCCAGCATCACGTAGGACAGCTGTGATGGGGCAGACCCGCCGCGACAGCGGGCCCCAGCGCGCCGCGAAACGCAGCCGCGCCGAGCGCAGACGCTGCCTGTCCTGCGGCCGCGGCAACGCCCGGCGCGCCGGCGCCGACAACTGGCCCGACCTCGACGCCCACGTGTACGTGACCGTCGCCGAGTGCAGATGGCGCGATCAGAGCCTGTGTGACTACCGCAGAACCGACGAGCGGCGCGTGCCGCCGACCACCGATCAGGAGCCCACCGAGTGAAAGTTCGCATTGGCACGCCTCAGGCCACCTATACGGTGCCCGGCACGATCAGCCGTCCCCAGCGGCTCGCCACCGACCGCGGCGGCGAACACATCATGCTCGCCGAGGAGTTCGAAGCCGAGATGGCCCCGCGTTTTGACTCAGAATCTCCCGGCACGGCCTGCTGGGAAGTGCACACGCTCACCATCCGGGGGCGCAGGATTGTCGGCCGCCGCACCACCGACGCGTGGACCCACCGCCGCTTCTACTACCCCGCGGAGTTCCATGCCGACATGCCCGACTGGGTCCGCACGCTGGCCGAGAAGGTCCTGCCCGCTCAGCTCCCGCCCGGCGTCGCGCGTCGTACGTTCTCCATTCCCGACCAGCCACAGCAGCGTGCGTGACGACCCTGCCGCCCGCCCCGCGTTCCTGCGCGTCCGGCCCCTACCGCACCGACGTGCCCTCAGGGGTCTGGTCGCAGGAGGAGTACAGCAAGCTCCGCCTGTACGACGGCCCCACCTGGACTCAGCCCCCGGGCTTGTTCCTGTGCCCACCAGCACGACCGCGACGACTCCCGCGCCCGCGCCTGCGGCTGCTGGGCGGGCTGCCACGACGGCGACCACCTCCTCGCCTTGCGCGTCGCGCGGCGGCAGGCGACATCGACCTTGAGACGGCCGAGGCGATCCGTGACTACGTCTCACCGGTAGCGCTGTTCGCCTCCGGCGCCGAGGCCGCAGCCCACGGCATGCGCGAGATCACCCGCCCCGGACCGGACGCCCGCCGCACCATCGCCAAGATCCGCCGCACCCGCGCCGACCTCACCTGAGGCCCAACCACCCGCAGACTTGTGGACCTTGCCGGCAGCCCGGCCACCGTACAGGTCACCGCCCCAACGAGGGGGCGGTGACCTGTACCTCCCCGCCCCTGCGGGCGCGCGCACGCGCCCTGGCAGATGCCGACCCTGGCCGAGAGGAAACAGAGCATGGGAGACCGGATCACTTCAGAGAAGCTGGTGGAGGAAGCCGTCGTCGACGGGGAGAAGCTGCACGTCGTAAGCAGCACGTGGCGGGATGCCGCTGGCTGAGCTTCGACGTGCATCGCACCGATGACACCTGCCTGACCGACGACGGATCGCTGGATGACCACCCGTCAGCACACGACCTGCAGGGACTGCTGGAGCAAGCGCGACTCACCTCCCACTTCTGCCGCTTCTGCGGCAAGCAAATCCCCAAGGCCGACCCGCCTCGAATCATTTCGATGGCCGACAGCGGTACCAACCCCTGGTGCTGCGCCGACTGGGACGACCGACTCGAGTGATGCAGGCGACTTTTCCGACTGCTGGATTGACCGTATGGCTGTTGAACTGGGGTGATGCATCGCGATGGTGTCGGGGACGTGCGTCAGGGCCAGGCTGTGGTCTTCGCCGGGGCTGCGTGGCGGGCGGTCTTGAATGCGGAGATCAGGAGAATCAGGGCGAGGCCGGGGATGAGGACGATGCCCGGATCGCGACTAGGAGGAGCCCGCCGAGGACGGCGCCGGCGATGGAGCCAGCGGCGAGGAGGAGGGTGAAGCGGAGGTTGTTCCGCAGGACGGTGAAGCTGCCGTCGCGGCTGTAGCGGGCGAAGGCGACGAGCATGGTCGACAGGGAGACCAGCCGGGAGAGGCTGCCGGCGGTCTTGACGTCGAGACCCTGCTGGCAGGCAGGACATCGGGGCTGCTGGTGTTCACGGACGAGTGCCTCTGGCTCATGTCGGCGTACGCATGAAAGTGCTCACCGAGGTGCGGGGCGACGTACCCATCCCACGGACTCCGGGCAGACTGTTCAGGGCGTCGGGGAGAGGCGCACTCGCACCGCGAGCAGGTCACCCGCTGAGTCCAGATCGGCACTTACAGGGAAGAAGCCGTCGCCCCAGCTCGTCATTGCGCACAGCACTTGGGCATCACCGACTTCCAGGGATCCGGCTTCGACTGGCGAGGCACGTACATCGCGCATGATCTGCCAGTGATGAGAGTGGGGTCGGAAGTCCACCGCCATGCGTCGTCCGGTCTCGTCCTTCCAACTGGACAGAGCGCGTGCCCTGTCCATGGCCTCCGAGACGGGCAGGGCGGTCCACCCGCGGACACCGTCCTCGCCAGGCTCTCCCAGTGCGGGTGCGGCAAACACCGCGGCGGCTTCGTCTGCCGCGGCACCCCAAAACGCCACGTCGGCCAAGCCGTCCACCGGCTCATCGTGCTGCCAGGCGTTCAGGGCGTCGACATCGCCGAAAAGCACCCGTGCCCAGTCCACTCCCACGTCACCCAAAGAAGCTGACGAGGCGACCTGGCCCTCACTCATCCGGATCGAGATCTCGGACCAGCGAGCCCCGATGCCCTCGCCGTAATCGACCCGTGTAGCCAGCACGGGAAGGTGCCGACTTCTGGGTACGCCACCCACTGCAACGACGGGCACACCGAACATCGAAAAGCCGCCACCGCCCTCTTCGATTGTCCGACGGGCCCTGTGGGCATGGGACTCCCGAACTGGCAGGGCCTCCAGTCTCGCGTTCAGGCCGGCAGATCGGCAGTGGCCGTCGAACGCCGCCCAGAAATCGGCGCCCTTGGAGGCCGGGATGTCATGGAGCCTGGAGCCTGGCTGCCTGCCAAAGGTCCGAACGGCTTCAGAGGCGTCCGGCCCGGTGGCCACGAAGTCAATGGCGCCCGTGATGTCCGCGGCCATTGCAGGGTCTTTGATACCCAAGGAGGCTGGATCGATGTCCGCCGGCGACCGGTCTCCGCTCCACAGCCCCAGGTATCCACCATCAATGATCACCAGGGTGCCGGAGGGGCAGCTGATGGTCCCCAGTTCGAACATCTCTTCCATGGCGCGCGAGTCTACGGCCACCCGGCAGGCCGTCCGCAGGCGGATGGCCAGGGCTGTCGCACAGCCACTCGGGCCTGCGTCGCATGGCAGGGGTGTGCACGTTACCGCGTACCGCGCTGTGCACTTTCACCCGAACGCCGACAGCTCATGGCGCGTGACATGCGGGTATGTCGCGGCCCAAGCATGGCCCGCAGTTCCCCCGCAAACCCAGCCTCGGCGGGCCAGATCTCAGGTTCGTCCGATGCCCGCGCCCCCCCGGCTTGGTGGATCCGCCAAGCATGTCAGGCTTTTGGGCTTGAAGGAGTTGGCTCTCCAGCTCGGCGATGCGTCGCTCCGCGAAACGCAGGTTGGAACGGGCCCTCCAGACGCTCCTGAAGGCTGCGGTGCTCGCGCGCCAGCTGCTGAGATCGGCGCTTGAGAGTGTTCTCCGTGGTCAGGGCCTGAACGGCCTCGCCCGGGGCCGCCTGCTCGAAGCCGCGGATCTGCCCCATGAGCTCACCGATCCGCTGCCGCTGAGCGAAGACCTCCTCCTGGGTGCGGGTCAGCTCGCTCTCGGCGTTGAGGGCTCGCTCCCGCCAGGACGCCTCGATCCGGTCATGCTTTTCACCCGTTTGCCGGTCGTGACGGCTCTTGCTGTCGGCGACGGCCTGCTGAACGAGAGCCCGTGCCTCTGTGTAGAGGAACGTGACGGACACCTCCGCGCGTTCAGCGATCGCCCGCACTGCGAGCCGGCCGCGTTCTCGCCTCAGCTGGGCGATGGCCTTCTCGACCGGACGGGTCCTTCGATACTCAACGCGTGCAGCCCCTGGTCCGCAAGATCCCCGGTGGGACCATCACCATCGTCCCGGGCGAAGCTCCGCAGAAGGCGCCCTCCCTGCCAGAAGCGCCGTCCGCGCCGAGGTCGGGCTCGGGGGAGAAGATGGGCAAGGCCATGGGCGTTTTCGGAGTCATCGGCGACCTGGCCATGTTCTGGGACATGTCGCAGGACGTGCAGCGCGGCTGCGGTGGTTGGCTGCCCGATTGCGTCACGCCGCAGTAGGCGTGAGGCAGAGAACGAGGAGAGAGAGCCACACAGGGCCATGGCGAAAGAACGAGTCACCGTCTGTGTCCCCCGGTGTGCCCCGGGCGACGTGCCCGAGGCGATCGGTGCCGCCATGGCCCCGTACGACTACAACCGCGACTTCGCCGCCGGCGATCCGGAGGTGGAGACCTGGTGGGACTACTGGCGGATCGACGGAGGGGGCTGCGAGTTCCCGGTTGTTGCGGGACACGAGGACGACCCGCGCCTCATCCGGGGAACCCACACGCTGTCCGGAGAGGCACGTGACCAGCCGCCCTCGTTGTGCGACGGCGGCCCACGGGGGCTGCTGGATCTCGAGACGCCGCGCGCACAGGCGGCCGCCGAGGCGCGCCGCGCCTTCGATGCCTGGCAGGCGTTCGCCTCCGGGTACCCGCCGGTGCACCCGGCGAGTCACTTTTGGGCCAGGCACTTCGCGGACCCCGAGGGCTACCCCAGAATGCAGGCCGTGGAGGACTACCGGACCCAGCCGGCGTTGGTCGCGCTCGCCGACCTGCCGGAACTCGAGGACCTCGTGGGCGGCGACCCGGCCGCCCGCTTGGTGGGCGACCTCGGCGCCCACATGAGGGAAGCTGCGGACCAGGCGCTAACCACGCACGCACTCCTGACCCTGGACGGCCGGTGGCTCGCGATCGCCGGCCCCGAGCGGTGCCGTTACTTCAACGAGTACCTCGATGACCTGACGCCGGACACGATCGTCGTACGGGTGCTGTACCACGGGTGAGGGGGCGGGCGACGGGCTTCGGTCGGCAGTGCGACGCCAGGAGGCTCTTGCCTGCGACCCCAGTCCCTGGGGTCGACCTCGGGTTGCGCACTGGCCCTGCCGCGCACCAGTCACGGAGTCGGGGTGGCCGTCGTGGTGGGTGGCGGGACGTTGGTGGAGTCCGGGCCGGAACGCACACCATCACCGCCCAGTACAGCGATGACGGCGCGGCGGGACGTTACCCGTGAACCGGAGGAGACGACCGGCGTTCCCACGAAAGACGGCGGCGACGTTCCCACGCAGGACGCTGCCTGACGGTGGGTTCCCCATGCGTTCCCATGCAGGGTCAAAAGGCCCCTCGGAGATCACTCCCGAGGCGCCTTTCTGACGCTCCGATGCAGGTCAGAGTGGTATTGCGTTGTGCCCCCGGCAGGGAGGCCGGGCCGCGGTGCGGCTACCACCGGCCCATCAGGTGAAAGGGGACCACTCGCCCATCCGTCTGAGGCGCACACCGGCGCCGCTTCCCCTACCAGCCAGCAGGGACCAGCCGCGCCGAATCCCAGCACTGGCCAACCTTATGCCGGTAGTTGCACGGCTTGGCGGGCGGGCGGCCAGGGTGAGCCGTGCCGTTAGGACCTCCCACCCCGACGCCCGGAGTGGTCGAGCCCTGGCCCTGAGAAACCGGCACGCCCGGGCCGGCGGCAGGGGTGCCAGCCTTCGACCGCGAGCTCTACAAAGCCCGCAACGTCGTCGAACGCTGCTTCAGCCGACTCAAGCAGTTCCGCGCCATCGCGACGCGGTTCGACAAATTCGCCGCCCGATACCGGGTCGGACTCCACTTCGCAGCGCTCATCCTCTGGCTCCGCAGCCCATCCTCGCTGCCGCAGCTTGACCGCTTAGCCCCATCGGATGTCTGATCGTCGACCGGCACGGCACCCCATTCGCCGTCACGCTCACCGGTGGCAACCGCCACGACGTCACCCAGCTCCTCCCGCTGCTGGAGGCTGTCCCGCCGATCCGGGGCCTGCGAGGACGACCTCGCCACAAGCCCCGACGGGTGTATGCCGACCGGGGCTACGACTTCGACAAGTACCGCCGCCTGCTCTGGAAGCGCGGCGTCAAACCGTTGATCGCCCGACGCGGTGCCGCTCACGGCTCCGGCCTCGGCAAGGTGCGCTGGGTTGTCGAGCGCACCTTCGCCTGGCTGCACCAGTTCAAGCGCATCCGTGTCCGCTACGAACGACGCTCTGACCTCCACGTCGGCCTGCTTCAACTCGCGTGCAGCATTGCGGAAGGCCAGTTGAGCACGGTCAGCTCGGGCCACTGCTGCCGCCAGCGGGCGGTTTTGGTCTCGTACACCTCGCGCGGAGCAAGCACTGGATTGGGCCGGACGACGAGATTGAACACGTCGGCAAGCCCATGCGGTGCATAGACGCGCCAGTGCCCGTCCCGTTCCAGGCGAACGCCCAAGCAGCAGGTAGTAGCAGCGAAGCTGTCGATGGCAGCCTCGGTGGAGGTATAGGGAGCACACGCGACGCCGAACTTCTGCTCGTACCAGAGGTGGACGCGGGCCTCGTTGCGGACCTCGACCTCTGCCGGCAAGTCGGCGAAGGCATCGTCGGCGGCCTTGAGGACAGCGTCCTCCGCCTCCCACGACAGATCGTGATCGTCGAAGTAGAAGACGTCGTAGTCCTTGATCCCGCTGGTGGGGTGCCTGTTCGTGGCCACGTTCCAAACGGTCTGGAACAGGCAGCCTGCCGTCAGGTACCAGCCCGGCAGCCCCAATCGAGCCGTGCGGTTCAACACCTCCACCAGCACCTCGTTACGGGACAGCACAGACCTTAGGGCAGCGAGCTGCTCGTCGAGCGGGAGGCGACCAATCACCGCACATGCCTACCACGGGGCAGGCCAAGGGCGCCTGCCTTCAGCCTTCGAGACTCTCTTGATGGACCTCTTTTTGAAACGATCAGTAAACCGCTCATGTGCGATGCCGGACCATGTGCAGCTCACCCGGCCGCGCGGCAGCCGGGTCAACTCGCCAGGCTGGTCAGGACGCAGTTCGGATAATCGTTGTCCGGATCGCCGACGGCGACCCAGAGTTTCAGGACCTTGCCTTGCCTCAAGGCGCCGTAGGAGTCGGGTCGCCGCACCCTTTCGGGATGATAGGCGTCGACGGGGTGATCGGCGTCGAAGGACACAGCGACGAAGCTTTGCCTTTTGTTGGAGCCTTGCTCCCAGGTGCCTGTTCCGGACCAGGTCAAACCCTCGTACCAGCGGACGGCGACGCAGACTTTGTCGGCGATGAACGTCCCGTCTGGCTTCAGCGTGAGGGTGCCGCCGTCGGCATCGGTCCATGTGGTCGCAAGTTCGGCTGGTTTCAGCACGACCGGTTCGCCATCGGGCGGCGGCATGACCGTGAACCTGCCGCAGGCCGTGAGAGCAAGGGCCATGGCGAGCAAGATCAGCGCAGTACGACAGTAACGCAACACACTCCACCCCTAGCGGGTTCCGCAGGCCGCGTGCGCGACCGGTGGACTCAAAGAACCCGCGCCGTACCCTGGCACGGAGTTTGAACATGTTCAAGTCTCTGTCGTCGGCGGCCACTCTTCACGAGGCGTGAGGCGGTGCGGCAGCGAAGTACCGGCAATCACAGCGGCCGATCGCGGTCGGGTCGCAAAAAGTCCATGGAGGACCTTCTTTCGCGAACCGCTTCCTGGCCGGCACACGCGAAGCGGTCCGCCGCCGCGATCCGCGCCATTACCGGCCGCCACCCGGCCCTCACCCCCGGCTGAACACCCTCCCGCCCCGCCCGGCGCCAAGCTGCCGGCCCCACCGGACGGGGCGGACTCGCCCTGCGCCCGGGGCGGGGTGCCGGTTCGGCCCGCCCCACGACCCGTCCTTCCGTGCTGGGCCGCACCCCGAGCCGGGTCGGGTCGGGGCAGGTCCCGGCCCGCGTCCTCTCCCACGCACCGCCCCTCCCGCGCCCCGGCCCCGCGCCCGCCGGCCAGCCTTAGACCGTCATCGCTTGCGTGTCTAACCCCCCGGCCCCCGCACGGTGACTTCCGCCAGCCGCCCCCTAACCCCGGGGGACTACGGCCCTACCGGAAAGGCGAACCGTCACCGTGTCGAGTACCGCGAACGTCACCGTCGAAGAGATCCCCCTCACCACTACCGGCCCCGGTCACCTTGAGCAGGACGGCCTGACATGCCCGAACGGCAACCGCCCGCCAGAGTGCACCGAGATCGACCCGTGCGAGCCGTGCACCCAGGACGCGGACGCAGAAGCCGACATGATCGAAGCCTCCGTGGGCCTGCGCGACCGGCCCACCGACAGGGACAGCCGAACCCCGACGTACGACTACGAAGTGACCGTGCTCCGCACAGAGATGATCGCCTTCCGACTGCTTGCCGCCTCAGCCCAGGACGCCGAGGAGCGTTACCTCATGGACGGCGAGGAGACCGGCAGCGAGACCGTGAGCCAGCGCGTCGACTCCACCACACGCCTGGATCCGGACGCGCCCTGACCTTGCCGCCCGCCCAGCCGCCCGGCCGCGTGTAGCCCCGGCCATCCAGCCGCCACAATCTTCCGGGGCCGCGTGCCCGAAAGTTACGGATTCCCGTGGCGGTATGCCTCTCAGCGGCGTACTGGCCCAGCTTCCGCGCCCACGTCGCCTGCCTCGGAAAGTGGTCGCCGTGCTGTGCAGCCTCTGCCTCGAGCGCCCTCGTTCATGTGGTGGCCTGTGTGTAAAACTCCACGCCACAGCAGCAATATGGAGGCAGGACGTATGCGTGGGGTGGGAGTGGCCGTGGCCGCGATGGCGGTGATGGCGCTGACAGGTTGCGGCGGCGGCTGCACATACATGCTCACGAGCGTCGCGACCTTGACCGGCCTCATCGCAGATCCCTCAGCCACGGACCCGGTGAGGTGTCCGACGACCTCCCCGTCGCAGTCCGCGACGAGAAGGAGCCTGGTCGAGTCGTCTATGCCGGCAGCGAAACGTGCAGATCCGAACTCGCGAGGCCAACCCACGTCGACGCTCGGATCCCTCGTCCCGGCATCTTCGACAAACAGCGCGCTACTGCACGCGACCAGGCCATCCACATCGGCTGGCTGGGCACGGCGGACGATGACCTCATGCTGTTGATCACTCATACCGCGCGACGGTAGCTCAACGCACTGACATCCACGTGTGCTCTGAGACCGGCGGGACACCGGGAATGGGAAACAGGCATCTCAGTCGCCGACCACCTCGCTCACGGCCATCCCGGACTCGGCCAAGAGATCTTCGGGGGGCTTCGCGTGCCCTCCTCATCGGCAAGGTGTCGCCGCCACCGAACACCCCGACCCCAGTGGCATGCGTCCGAATCCGTCGGCACACAGCATGCCTTCCAATTCACCGCCCACACAGGCACCTTGAGTGCCGCTGAACGCCCCGGCTCCCGGCCCCGCGCCCGCCCACCGGACTCCGCCGGCCCGGGCTTGCGTCTCTAACCCTCAACCTCTGAACGGTGACTCCCGCCAGCCGTCCCCAACCCCGGGGGACGGCGGCCCTACCGGAAGGCGAACCGTCACCGTGTCGAGCACCGCGAACGTCACCGTCGAAGAGATCCCCCTCACCCCCGCACCCGCTCTGGAGGACATTCAGCCCGGCCGCCGGGTCCGACTGGTCAACATCAAGCCCGCCTCCCTGAACGGACTCACCGGCACCACGCAGCGCAACCCCAGCAGCCGCGTCACCCGCCTGGACGTCCTCCTCGACGAGAGCTCCACCGTGTTCCTGCGCCGCGACCTCCGGGTCGCAGGCACCCGCAAGCTCAAGGCCCCCGCCCCCGACGTCACCCGAAAGCTCCTGCCCCGCGTCCCGAACGAGTGCATGTTCTACGCCGAGAACGACAGCTGACCCCGCCACCCTCGCAAGCGGCCCCGCACACCGCCGGACATCACGTCCCGGGTGCGGGGCCGCCCGCATGCCCGCCCCGGCCCCGGCCGCGGGTCGGGCCCCGCTGCCCGGCCGTGCCCGGCACCCGTCCCGGGCTGCGCCTTGCCGGCTAGGTCCCGGCCATCCCACCGTCGCCTCGTCAGCCCTCCGCCCTTTGATGGGAGCCCCTTGCTGTGACGACTTCCGTGACCCGCCCCCGTGCTGTGACCGCCCGCATCACCACCCCCGACACCACCGACAGCACCCCCGCCCCGGACGCCCCCGCCGTCACCACTGTGTTGGGTGGGTACACCGCCATCGTCTACATGAACACCGCCCCCCACAGCTTCGACGGCTACTCTCCCCGCCCATGCACGCTTGTGGGGCTACGCACAGGACGTCACCGTCGGCTACGGCTTCCGCCCGATACGGGCCGCCGGCTGGCTCTTCGCGCTGATGCTCCTCGGCACGCTCGCCTTCGCACTGCACCACCCCAGCCCGCTCAAAGCGGGTGAGGCGCCCGACTTCAACCCGGTCATCTACACCCTTGATCTCCTCCTGCCGGTCATCGACTTCGGGCAGCAGAACGCCTACTCCGCCCATGGTTGGTGCCAGTGGCTCGGCTACGCGTTGATCATCACCGGCTGGCTACTCGCGACAACGATCGCAGCCGGTATCAGCCGTACCCTCAGCCGTTCCTGAAGGACGTCTTCCTGAATGCGACCACGCGTTCCGGCTTGCCGGACCGGTCCGTTGTGACGGTGCTGATGCAGCCACACTGCAGGGAGAAGACAGCGAACTCATGGAGAATCGCCTACAACGATCTATGGCAGGGACAGCGACGGATGGCCGAAGTCCCTCCGACGAATCGTCGCGGACGTGACAGGGCTCGCGCACCGCGCCGACCATCTCGGCCTCAATTACCGGTAGTTCGTTAAATCCGGTGGTGGTGTGGGTTGACGGCAGGTCCGGGTTGGTCGTAGGCCGGTGGTAGGAGTCAACTGCCTTGCTGGGGGCTGAAGATGACCGCTCGCCGTCCGTGTCCGCCTGCGCCGGGGCCGTTGGAGGAGTATGCGGCCCGGTTCGACGACATCTCCTTCAGTCTCGCCCAGCGGCGAGGGTTTCGCGAGTACCTGACCGGGCTGCTGGCGCCGCGGGAGCGGAACAAGACGATCACTTGCCTGGCAGGGGCGGAACCGGTGGCCGGTGCGGGGATGCCGGGGGTGCAGCGGCTGCAGTTCTTCTTGTCCGAGTCGCCCTGGGAGGCTGAGCTGGTCAACGACCGGCGGCTTGAACTGCTGCGCGAGGAGCCGGCGACGGCTCCGCCCCAGCAAGGCAGTTGACTCCTACCACCGGCCTACGACCAACCCGGCGGCGGGGTCATCGTGATCGACGACTCCGGGGACCGCAAGGACCGCACGGCCACCGCGCACGTGGGCCGGCAATGGCTGGGCCGTTTGGGCAAGACGGACAACGGCATCGTCACAGTGACAACGGTGTGGACCGACGGCCGCGTGTACTACCCGCTGCACGCGACTCCCTACACCCCTGCCCATCACTTCGCCCGCGGCCGCTCGGATCCGGCCTTCCGTACGAAACCGCAGCTGGCCGCAGCCCTCGCGGCCCGCGGGAAGGAGGCGGGCTTCGGCTGCCGGGCGGTGGTCGCCGACTGCGCCTACTCCGTTAGCGACGACTGGTACCTCGCATTGCGCGAGGCCGGCCTGGCCTACGTGGTCGCGCTCAAGCCGCACCGCGGCACCTGGGCTCCGGCCGACCAGCCGCACACCCCCATCGAAGCCGCACACGCCCTGACCTGGAAGGATGCCAAGCGTCCAGGGGACTGGACGCCCGTTGAGCGTCACTTCCGCGACGGGCACACCGAGACCTGGTGGGCCGCCGATGCCCGCCTGGGCGGCTACGGTCCCGACTCACCCTGCCGACTGGTCGTGGCCACCACCGACCCAGCCCGGCTGCCGGAGAAGGCCACCTGGTACCTGGCCACCAACCTGCCCCACCCCGACGCAGCCCACGCCACCACCAGCCCGCACCCGCCGGCCGACCTCGCCGAGATCATCCGCCTCTACGGCCTGCGGCCCTGGATCGAGCAGAGCTACAAACAGATCAAGGACGAACTCGGCTGGGCCGACTTCCAAGTCCGCTCCGACCGCGCCATCCTCCGCCACCAGACCCTCGTCAACTGCGCCTTCTCCTTCTGCTGGGACCAATGGTTCGCCCCACCCGGACCCCTGGACGCCACAGCGCCGGACCCGTGCCCCGACGAGGGGCCAGAGAGGGGGCGGCCCAGCCATACCCCACCAGCCCCAACAGCCTTGCTGGCCCAGGGCCTTACGGGCCATCCGTTCCTGGCTCACCCCCGCCATCGCCCTCATCCGGTGGTGGCGAGCCTGGACGGACACCGACCCACCCTCCGAACTCCAGGCCCTGATCGACGCGGTCACCGCAGGACACGGCATTGACCTCTACTTCCGGATTTAACGAACTACCGATAGAACCCCGAGAATTGCCTTTTTTCGCCGGGTTTCGTCTCTGGCTCACTGGTCTCCAACCAGCACCGGCAGACCGTCAACTCCAAGGAACCACCCCGGCCATGACCCCTCGCCCCCGTTCCCGGTTCCGCACCCAGGCGGCCACCGCCCTCACCACCGTGCTCCTGACCGGCGCCATCACGGCCGGCCTGCACCACCCCGGCCACCTCGTGCGCCTCCTGGTCATCCTCGCGGCCGTGCTGGGCGCTCTCACCGCCACGCTCCCCCTCGCCGCGGCCTCCGCCCCCACCGCCACCACCCGCACCGCCGCCCGCACCACCCTCGACCTCCTGCTGCGCCTGGTGCCCTGGTACACCGCGCCGAAGAGCTGACAGCACGGGCGAGAGAGCTGCCCGCGCAGGCCCGCGAGCCTGGCGCCAGGGAGCGTAGACGGCGCGGCGGGCCGCCGCCGGGCACGCAGCCCGGGTGCCGGTGCTGCCCGTCGCTGCTCTTCCCGGTATCGCGCACGCGGGAGCGAGCCATCTCTGCTGGCTGCTCACCGGTGCCGGGCAGCTGCCCACCGGCCAACGGGCTGTGGGCTTCCTCTGCACGGCGGTGGCTGTCCACGAACTCCTCGATGCTGTTCTCGGCCCCCGAGTGCAACCCGTAGAGCCGGCGCCAGTCGACCATTTCCATAAACTGTGAATATAAAAATGCTATGCTTCTAGCGTGAGTCGTCAAAACACAGCTCCTGGCGCGTCCGCCGCCATCGGGGCAGCCCTCTACGGCCTGGCCACCAGGGCCGTGAGACGCCTGCCCCGGGACATGAGCCTGACGTCCGCCGCCACTCTGGCCACCCTGGACCGGACCGGCCCGCGGCGCATCACCGATCTGGCCGCGGTCGAGGGCGTCACCCAGCCCGCGATGACCGTACTGGTCCGGGTGATGGAGGAGTCCGGCCTGGTCGAGCGGCGGGGCGACGCGTCCGACAAGCGGGTCACGCTGGTGTGCCTGACCGAGGCCGGCGCCTCCTATGTCCGGACGCGGCGCCAGGCGGGCGTCCACGCGTTCGAGCGGTTGATCGGCGAGCTCACCGGCGACGAGGTCGAGGCGCTGGTGGCGGCCCTTCCGGCACTGAAGCATCTGGCAGAGCTCGAAAGCCAGGACCGCGAAGGGCCGCAGCAGTGACCGGGAAGCCGTTCGGCGGGGTCGCGGTGAAGGCGTTCCCGGTGGCGCGTTCCGAGGCGCGGCTGCTGGTCCCCGCCCTGACGTTCATCGCTCTGGTCGTGGCGGCGGTCGCCAGCCTCGGGACGCCGCTCATCACCAGCGTGGCGACCTCGTTCCACGTCTCGCTCGGCAGCGCGCAGTGGACGCTGACCGTCGCGCTGCTCAGCGGCGCCGTCGCCACGCCGGTCCTGGGCCGGCTCGGAGCCGGCCCGCACCGGCGGGCCACGATCCTCGCCACGCTGGCAGTCGTCGTCGCCGGCAGCGCGCTCACCGTGCTGCCGCTGCCGTTCGCGTGGCTGCTGGCCGGCAGGGCGGCCCAGGGCGTCGGGCTCGGGCTGACCGCGCTGATGATGGGCGTGGCCCGGGACCACCTCCCCGAGGAGCGCAGCGCGGCCGTGATCGCCCTGATCTCGGTGGTCTCGATCATCGGGGCCGGCGTCGGCTACCCGCTGGCCGCACTGCTCGCCGAGCTCGGCGGGGTACGGGCCGCCTACGGCCTCGGCCTGGTCGTCACCGCCGCCGCCCTCCTGACCGCGTGGCGCTCCATGCCCGAAGCCCCCGAAGGCCGCTCCGCCCACGTGGACGTGGCAGGCGCGGTCGTCTTGGCCGCTGCGCTGCTCCTGGTGCTGTTCCTCGCCGGCGAACGGAATCTGTGGAGCCGGCACCTCGCCGTGGCGGCGGGCCTCGCCGTCGTCGCGGTGGTGCTGCTCTGCGTCTGGGCCGTCATCGAGCTGCGCAGCACGACGCCCCTGGTCGATGTGCGGGCGGTGCGGCACCCGGCGGTCGCCGGGGCGAACCTCGCCATGTTCGTCGGCGGGATCGGCATGTACCTCCTGCTCACGCTCATCACCCGGTACGCGCAGACGCCGCACGGCGCCGGCTACGGCTTCGGGCTGACGACCTTCGTCGCCGGGCTGGTCCTCATCCCGTTCTCTGCGCTGGGGTTCGTCGCCGGCAAGCTCACGCCGCGGGTCCGGACGCGGATCGCCGACCCCCTGCTCCTGGCCGGCAGCGCCGTCGTGGTCGGCGGCGGGTTCGCCCTGTTCGCGGCGGCCCGGTCGGACCTGGCCGAACTGTTCGCGGCGATGGGCGTGCTCGGCTTCGGCGTCGGCGGCTTCTCGGCCGCGATGCCCGGCGTCATCCTGGCCGTGACCTCCAAGAGCGAGACGTCGAGCGCCATGAGCTTCAACTACGTCGTCCGCAGCGTCGGGTACTCCCTGGGCAGCGCCATCGGCGGCCTGTTCCTCGCCGCGGGCACCGGCCCCGGCCACCTCTTCCCCGACGACAGCGCCTACACCACCGCGGCGCTGGTCGGCATCGGTGCCATGGCGATCACGACGCTGACAAGTCTCGCTCTCGCCCGCCGACGCTCGTCCGAGACCAACTCGTAAGTCAGATGCACTCATCCCAACACTGGAGGTTCCATGCCCAAGGGCTACTGGGTCAGCGTCTACCGCACCATTTCAGACCCTGAGAAGCTGGCTGCTTACAACAAGCTGGCCGGTCCGGCCGTCGAGGCCGGGGGCGGTCGGACCTTCGCCCGTGGCGGTCGGGTCGTGGCGTATGACGCCGGAATCGCCGAGCGCACCGTCCTGGTCGAGTTCGACAGCTTCGAGCAGGCCGTCGCGGCGCGCGAAAGTGCGGCCTACCAGGAGGCGCTGGTCGCCCTCTCCGACGGCGTCGAGCGCGACTTCCGCATCGTCGAAGGCATCGACTGACCGAGGTCCAGTCGGATCTTTACTGAAGTGCTCGAGCTCCTCGGGCTGGCCGGCTGGTACCGCACCATCAGCTACCTGGCCAATGGACTCCTCCTGGAAGAGGAACTCTGGGGCACCCGCTTCCCGGGCCGGTGACCGCGCTCCGCGCATATCTGGCCGTTGGCCAGCATTGCGGGACAGCTTTTCGGACGGGCTGGAAACAGTGATATCGCGGAAGGGAATTCATGCGTGCCATGCGATTCGGGAGGTTCGGTGGCCCGGAGGTCCTGGAGGAGGCCGATGTGCCGGACCCGTTGGCGGGGCCGGGCGAGACTGTGGTCCAGGTGGAGGCCGCGGGTGTCAATTTCGGCGACATCAAGCAGATCGCGGGCGAGCACACCGACGGTCCGTACGCCCCCCAAGGCCCACTGCCCCGCATTCCCGGCATGGAAGTCGTCGGCAGGACCGCAGCCGGCCAACGAGTCCTCGGCTACGTCCCGCAGGGCGGTTACGCCGCCAAGACGGTTGTCGCCGACCGCCACCTGGTCGCGTTGCCGCCGGGGCTGGGTGCGGGCGAAGCGCTGGCAGTTCTCCTAC
Source organism: Streptomyces sp. NPDC047869 (assembly GCF_040704065.1). Lineage (NCBI taxonomy): Bacteria > Bacillati > Actinomycetota > Actinomycetes > Kitasatosporales > Streptomycetaceae > Streptomyces > Streptomyces sp. NPDC047869. Next base: position 7,155 of record NZ_JBEYRK010000052.1, on the reverse strand, counting down.
AGGGGCTGACGGCGTGGCATCTGCTGCGGTCGGTCGCGCGTATCAGGCCCGGTGAGAGCGTGGTGGTCCATGCCGCCGCGGGCGGGACCGGCAGTCTCCTGGTCCAGCTGGCCCGGGAGTTCGGGGCAGGACGGATCATCGCCACAGCGTCGACCGACGAGAAGCGCGCCTTTGCTCTCGAACTCGGCGCAGACGCGGCGATCGACGGCGACGCGGCCGGCTATCGAGAGAGGGTCCTTGACGCCAACCACGGACACCCTGTCGACATCGTCCTGGACGCCATCGGCGGCCCCGTCCTCGACGCCGCCCTGGACACACTCGGACACCTCGGCCGACTGGTGACCTACGGCGTCTCGTCCCGGCATACAGCCTCCGCGATTGCGCCGAGCCGACTGGCGGTGGACAGCATCACTGTCGCCGGCTTCTGGGTCATTCCGCTCATCGTCAGGAGCGGTGCCGGCGGTGCGGATCTGGCGGAGCTGCTCGGCCTCACGGCACAGCGTCGCCTGCGGCCCCTGGTCGGCGCGGAGTACGACCTGGCGCGCGCCCGCGACGCGCACGAGGACCTGCTCGGCCGCCGTACGAAGGGGAAACTGATTCTCCGCCCTTGACGACGAACGCCCGTCTTGCCACCGTACGGGCCCCACGGTCGGCCCGCGCCGACACCGCTGGTTTCTCACCCGCCACGACGCCTTGCAGCACTGGGGTCCTCCTCAAAGGCTCCCGCTCCTCAGGCGTGGCGGCGGTGTCGGACCCCAGGTCTCCAACGGAACTACACGGCTGGAGCAGAAGCCGGCCCCCTCGGCCACTGCGCCCAAGGCCTTGCCCACCGCGTCCAAGGCGTCCGACCCGGTCGCCGTCGCTGGCATCCCGGCCGCGCCCACCGGCCAGGTCCGAACCGACCTGCTGGCCGCACTGCGCAAGGTGAACCCCGCCCTGGTCGCCGACCCCGACAAGGCCATCGACCACACTCGGAACCAGTGCTCCGCCATCAACGGCAAGTCGCCCACGGTCGACGACGTCGAGCAGGCCCGTTTTAGCAACAGCACGCACACCGTTGACGCCACGCCACGCCACGCCGCGGGAGGTCATGCCCGACGAGGAGCGACCGGCCCCGTCACACTGACAGCAGGTGTGCCGACGAGACGAGGTGGTCGCGGATGAAGTTCGGAGTATCGACATTTGTCACCGATGAAGGCATTGGCCCCAAGGCGTTGGGACCCGCCCTGGAGGAGCGTGGGTTCGACTCCCTGCTGCTGGCCGAGCACTCGCACATTCCGGTCAAGCGGGAGTCCCCGTACCCGGGGGGCGGTGAGCTACCGCGGATCTACTACCGGACGCTCGACCCGTTCGTGGCGCTCGCCGCGGCGGCCTCGGTGACCCGTGACCTGCTCCTGGGCACCGGCATCGCCCTGGTGATCCAGCGCGATCCGATCCACACCGCGAAGGAGGTCGCCTCCCTCGATCTGATCTCCGGCGGCCGGGCCGTTTTCGGGGTCGGCGCGGGCTGGAACCGCGAGGAGATGCGCAACCATGGGACGGATCCGGCCGTCCGCGGGCGGCTCATGGACGAACGCATCCGCGCGATGATCGAACTGTGGACCAAGGAGAAGGCCGAGTTCCATGGCGACTTCGTCGACTTCGATCCCGTCTACGCCTGGCCCAAGCCGGTCCAGAAGCCGCATCCGCCCATCTGGGTCGGGGGCGACAGCGACCGCGCTTTCGAACGCGTCGCCGCGTACGGTGCGGCGTGGATGCCGAGCGAGCCGCCGCTCGAGAAGCTGGGTGAACGCATCGCGCGTATGCGGCGGACGGCCGGTGACCGCCCGTCCGTCGTGGTGTACGCGGGCCGGTACGACCGGAAGGCGCTCGACACCTACGCCGAACTCGGCGTCGAACGCGTCCTGTTGTATCTGCCGACCCTGCCGGAGAACCAGACACTGCGGACCCTGGACGAACTGGCCGAGGCCACGTCCGGCCACCGGTGACAGCTCGCGGCTGCCGCTGAATAGGAGCTGACCGTGCCGGACATGGCCGAGGACGAGGCGCGCCGCCGGTTCACGACCGCGCGGGTGGCGCGCCTGGCGACGGTGGACGCGGGCCTGCGCCCGCATCTGGTGCCGGTCGTCTTCGCGGCCCACGGCGAGGAGATCGTCACCGCCGTCGACTGGAAGCCGAAGAGGTCGCAGCGGCTGAAACGGTTGGACAACATCGCGGCCCACCCGGCTGTCTGCCTGCTCGTCGACGCGTACGACGAGGACTGGGAGCGGCTGTGGTGGGTCCGCGCGGACGGTGACGCCCGCGTGCTGCCGCCCGGCAACCAGGGCGAGTACCCGGCGGCCGTCGCCCTGTTGCGGGAGAAGTACGCGCCGTACCGGCAGCGACCGCCGACCGGTCCAGCGCTCGTGATCGCCGTCCGCCGGTGGCACGGCTGGCGTGCCGCGTCGGGGGGGTGACCGTACTGGCAGGCGACCAGGCCGATGGCCGCCACCTGGTGCTGAAGATCAACCGGCGCTACCCCAAGTCAGGCGAACTCCTCGGCAGCGGTCGCCTCTTCACCGCCGAGGCCTTCCATGCCTGGATGGCCCACAACGCGTCGGCCTCTGCTGATGGGATGGCTTCAGGGACATACGGGGTGAGGGCGCGAAGCCATGGACGTTCGTCGCCACCGGAGGTCTGATTCACGAGGACCTTCTGGTGCGCACGGACGCCATCTCGTGTTCGTCGACGAGCTGCGCGAGCAGATGACCACCGAGCTGACCCTGCTCAACGACCAGATACCCAAGCTGCCCTGGCTGGACATCGCCGAGCGGAAGTCCGGGGCGATCCGGCTCACGGCGGCCGAGGCCCAGCCCGAGCCGCGCAACCTGCGCAGCGTCAAGGCCGAGGTGCAGAGGCGTTGGGGCATCGTGCCGCTCGTCGACATGCTCAAGGAAGCCGTGCTGCGCACCGGCTGCCTGGACGCGGTCACCTCCGTCTCCGGCGGCGGCAGCCTCTCGCCGGAGGTGCCGGCCGAACTCCTGCTGCTGGTTATCTACGCGTACGGCACGAACACCGGGATCAAGGCCGTGGCGTCCGGCGGCCACGGCCACACCGAGGACGAACTGCGCTACGTACGCCGCCGGTACCTGTCGGCGGAGTCGGCCCGCGCCATCGCCGTACAGATCGCGAACGCCACCTTCGCCGCCCGCAGCGCCGAGCTGTGGGGACAGGGATCGACCGCGGTCGTCTCCGATTCCACGCACGTGCGCGCCTACGACCAGAACCTGTTCACCGAGTGGCACTCGCGCTACGGGGGTCGCGGGGTGCTCATGTACTGGCACGTGGAGAAGAAGTCCCTGGCCATCCACACTGCACCGCCTCCGAGGTCGCCGCGATCATCGAGGGCGCGATGCGGCCGGCACCACCATGGACGTCGAAGCCAACTACACGGACTCGCACGGCCAGTCGGAAATCGGGTTTGGCGTTACGAGGCTGCTGAACTTCGACCTGCTGCCCAGGATCAAGCGGATCAACAAGGTGAAGCTGTACCGGCCGGTCGCCGGCGAACCGGACGCCTACCCGCAGCTGACCCCGGCACTGACCCGTCCGATCCGCTGGGAACTCATCACCCAGCAGTACGACAAGATGATCAAGTATGCGACGGCGATCCGGACCCGTACCGCGCCCACCGAGGCGATCCTGCGCCGCTTCACCCGCAACGCCTCCCACCCCACCTACGCGGCGATGCTGGAGGTCGGCCGCGCCCAGAAGACCATCTTCGTGGCCCGCTACCTGCGGCTTCGGGACCTCCAGCGGGAGATTGAGGAGGGCCTGAACGTGATGGAGTCCTCCAACGGCGCCAACTCCGTGATCGCCTACGGCAAGGGCGGCGAAATCGCGTCCAACCGGCGCGACGAGCAGGAGATGTTCGTGCTCTGCCTGCGGATCTTGCAATCGGCCCTGGTCTACGTGAACACCTTGATGCTTCAGGACATCCTCGGTGAGCCGGAGTGGGCGGACCTGCTCACGCCCGCAGACCGGCGCGGCCTGACCCCGCTCTTCTGGTCACACGTGCGGCCGTACGGGGAGGTAAATCTCGACACGGGCGCCCGTCTGAACCTGGCTGCGGCCACCGCGCCGGGCCCCCGCTCGCCGGCGGGCACAGGCGACCAGCAGCCAGCCGGGCGCCCATAGATGGCCGTATTCGGCCGAGTTGGCGGTCAAGCCTGGAGCGGGTTCTACGATGAGCCGGTGACCGAAACGCTGCCTCCCGTGGGCATTGACCTCTTCGACGCCGAACGGCTCCTGCTGACCGAAGCCGCGGAACCACCACTGCCGCCCCATGACGCCGAGGCCCGGGACCGGGTGTGGGACATGGCGGTCCGGGCCAACCCCGCCCTCTTCGACGGGCCCGTGGTGGCGTGCGGGGGACTGGAGCGGACCGACCCGCGCATCCTGCGCCTGTCCTGGGTGCGGGTGACCTACCGGCACTACGCCTTGCGTCGCGTTCCCGGCGCCGCGGCACTGCCCTCGTTGTTCGTGAACGTTGTTCAGCCGACCGACGACGGCCGTGTGCTGGCAGCGAGGATGTCGCCCTCCATGGCCGCCCCGGGCCGCTGGCAGCTGCCGGGTGGATCTGTGGAACCGCCACAGGACGGGGCGGAGCCACCTTCCACTGCGGTGAGGTACTGGAGTGGCTGGCCGCCTGCACCGACACCTATGACGCCGTGTACTCCATCTTCGGCGCGGCCTGGTTCACCGACCACAGCCGCCTGTTCCCCCTCGTGAGGGCACGCCTCAACCCGGGTGGGGTGTTCGTGTTCTCCCAGCCGCCCGCCATCCCCGGCGCGTACGGCCCCCAAGGCATGTACAAGGGCGGGTTCGCGGGCAAGGCGATGTTCACCTACCGCTACAGCTACAAGCCGGCCGTGTGGGAGCGGCTGCTGACCCAGGCCGGATTCACCGCGGCCGAAGCGACCACGCTCGAGGCGCCGAAGCCCGGGCACATTGGCACGCTCCTCGTACGCGCCCGCCGGTAGCCGCCTGCCCCCTTGTGTACGGCCCCGCTCGTCTGCCCCCCCATGGGGCCCGGGTACCACTGGCGCGCCCCTCGTCGACGTCACCCTGACCCGCCCGGACGGCACCGTGATGGCGTCCAACGACACCGCCCGCGTCCGCCACATGCCGAACCAGGTCGCAGTGTCCGGGAACACCGAAGGCTTCACCCCCGAGGAGAGGCGCGCCGACCAAGTCCGCGTCGGCGACGTCATAATACTTCGGGCACGTCGTCACGCGCGTGGACCGCCACCAGGGCGGCCGCACCTTCACCACCCGCAACCTCGGCGGCCGCGGTGAGAACGACCAGTTCGGCGCGCGCCCCGACACTCCGCTGTCCGTCGTTCCCAAGGGCAGCCGCCGGCCGGGCGACGTCCAGCGCGACGTCCCGGACCGCACTGAGCGGCACCCCCTCAGTGCCTACGCCAAGCGCGCGGCCGCAGCGGTCCCCAGCGGCCCGGGACGCAAGAGCCATGTGGCGCTTGTACCCCTTATGGCGCGACCTCGTAGAGGCCGTCCCGCACGTCGCCCTGGATGCCCCCCGCAGCCGGTTCCGCCAAGTACTCGGCAGCCCGAACACCATCCCATCCGGCTGTACCGTCAGGTCATCGGGATCCCCGACGCGCTGCTCGTTCTGCAGGACTACGTGACACCCGGGACGATGAACCACGCCCGCCAGCACATCACCGCCTAGGCGCTACCTGAAGAACTGGCAGAACCAGCCGTCACCGCCTGCTGGCTGAACGCCGCTGGCCGGGCCAAAACTGACGCGGGTACGCCCCGACCGAACCCGATCGCCCCCCATCCCAGTGACGACGACCTGCGCAGCGAGACAGACTCTCTGCTCGCCGTCCTCCGGAGCCGCACACTTCCAGCCGTCCGCTTGTTCGTCCCACCTCCCACCGCCGATACCGTCACGCCGGACCAATAGACCGCGACCACTCCCGCGAACAGGAGATACCCGTGACAATGCGTCCCACCGCCACCCCCTACAGCACCGGCATGCTGGGCAACAGTGCCCCCAGCGAACGTGGCCGCTTAGAGTCCATCCAAAGCAGCGTCGACACATTCACCACCGGCATCCTCGATCGCCTTCCCGTCCAATCGTCCTGGGACTGCCTGGAACTTGGCGCAGGCGCTGGCTCCATCGCCTACTGGCTCGCGACGCGCTGCCCGGCCGGGCGCGTGGTCGCCGTCGACCTCGACACCCACCACCTCGATGCGGGCCGGGCCACGAACCTGGAGATCCAGCAAGCCGACATCACGGGTGAGGACTACGCCCCCGGCACCTTCGACCTCATCCACGCCCGATACGTCTTCTGCCACCTCCCCGACCGGGACGAGATGCTCGCAAAGGCTGCCAGCTGGCTCTCCCCCGACGGCTGGCTCTTCATCGAAGAACCCTACGATCTGCCGGCCGCCCACTCCTCTTCCCGTCTGGTCCAGCGCATCCTCGCGGCATATCAGCAGACCTATCGAGAGCACGGCGCCGACATGACCTGGGCCCGCAGCCTGCCCTCCCTCCTAGCCCGCAACGCACTAACCGAGGTGGCCTACTCCGGAAACCTCGGCTGCATGGGCGGCCTCGAAAAGGACCGCTGGGCCCCTCTCATCAACCGGGCTGCTCCCGCCCTCCTCGACAACGGCCGCGTCACCGACGCAGATCTCGCAGAATTCGCCGTACTACTGAAAGATCCGCATTTCATCGACATCCCGCAAATCACCATATCCGCATGGGGCCGCCGCCCTACGACCGGATGAGGGGTCCGACAAACGAACGGCGTTGGAGGAGAAGTGGCAGAAGCCGCTCACCGACACCGACCGGCGGGCCTTGTCCCCACTGTTCTGGACTCACGTGAACCCCTACGGTCGGTTCGAGCTGGAATGAACCGTCACCTGCAGCTCGCCCCGATCCTCCCGCAGCAGCGCACCCCGCAGTACCACTCCACGCGAATCCCGGACGCGACGGCACCCTGATCCTTTCGGTTCCGTGCTTGTTCAATCAGCAGTTGACTTCCTCCCTCGCCTAAAGGCGGGGGATTCCAGCGGTCGCCCGTTGGGTTTCCTGCTTCATCGACGACCGCCCCGTCCGGGAGGACTCCCGTTGAGGTCTTACAC
>NZ_JBEYRK010000051.1:0-33820 GCF_040704065.1 Streptomyces sp. NPDC047869 | reverse complement strand
CGCAGGCCGAAGACGTCCGTCGCGGCGGCGAGTTCCCGCAGCAGGGCCAGGGTCTCGTCGGTGACCAGGTGCTTGCTGTAGTCGATGTGCAGGTCCCCGACCTGCAGCGTGTACCCGGTGCCGCGCCGCGGGTCGGCGGCGAACAGGTCCCGCAGACGGGTGTCGGCCAGCTCCTCCCGGTGCTTGGCGAGAGCGCTCCACTCGGGCGTCTGGTTGAGCCTGGTACGGCCGTCTGCGTTCATCTCGACGTCAGCCTTCTCTCCTGCGACCTGTCCTGCTGTGTACCTTGCCCCGCTGCCGGTCCCAACCTAGTTGATCAGCACCGGGGACGAGCGCTCATGGCGTCGTCCACGCGGGCAACAACAGGTACGTCCGGCTTGCGGGCAGGTGTCAGCACGATGGCGGCGGAAATGCGGAACGCGGCCGTGCGCGGGACCCCGCTACAAATGCGGCCAGGCGCCCATGGGCACCCGGCCGGTTGCAGGTCTCAGATCTCGCCGCGCAGTTTGGCGAGGGCTTCGGCGAGGATCGCCTCGCCGTCCGCGTCGCTGCGCCGCTCCCGTACGTACGCGAGGTGCGTCTTGTACGGCTCGGTGCGCGGCGGGTCCGGCGGGTTGTCCCGGTCCTGGCCGGCCGGGAAGCCGCAGCGCGGGCAGTCCCAGGTATCGGGCACCTGCGCGTCGCTGGCGAAGCTGGGCTGGGTCTCATGCCCGTTGGAGCACCAGAAGGAGATGCGCAGACGCGGCGCGGACTCGCCGCGCTCGGCCTCGCCCATCGGCCCCGCCCCGACCCGGCTACCTCGGATCGCGTTGCCACTTGCCACGGTCGTAACTCCCTGCGTGATGGTGCCGCAAAGCGAGTCGGCGTTTCGCTTCGCTGCGAGCGCCTCAGTCTACGTAAGGCCCAACGCGCGTCCAGTGATTGGAGTTACCGGCCCCGCACCTAGACGCAAGCCCCATGATAGGCCGCGCACAGGAGCGCGTACCGAACATGGGGCCTTACGTACGGAATGGATGTACCTGGGCGGTGCGGATCAGCCGTTCGACTTCATCAGCAGGCCGAGGACGACGATGCAGGCGAACCACAGGAGCCCGATCACGATGGTGATCCGGTCCAGGTTGCGCTCGGCGACCGAGGAGCCGCCGACGGAGGACTGCATGCCGCCACCGAACATGTCGGAGAGGCCGCCGCCCTTTCCCTTGTGCATCAGCACCAGCAGCATCATCAGCAGGCTGAAGACGATCAGGGCGATCGAGAACCCCAGAACCACGGCTGGACCAACTTCCTCGGAATCGGATGGACGACGGGGGCACGGCACCTGGCCATGCCCCCGCAAGGGTACGACGAATCGTCGTTACCGCCTACTCACGGCCTCGATCACTGATCGCGGAACCGAACGATCTTCACGAACTCGTCGGCGTCCAGCGAGGCACCGCCGACCAGGGCGCCGTCGATGTCGGCCTGCGCCATGATCTCGGCGACGTTGCCCGACTTCACGGAGCCGCCGTACTGGATGCGGACCTTGTCGGCCAGCTCCTGGGAGTACAGCTCGGCGAGCTTGGCGCGGATGGCGGCGCAGACCTCCTGGGCGTCCGAGGCGCCGCAGACCTTGCCGGTGCCGATGGCCCACACGGGCTCGTAGGCGATCACGGTCGTCTCGGCCTGCGCGGCCGGGATGTCCTTCAGCCCGCCCTCGACCTGGGCGAGGGTGTGCGCGACGTGGTTGCCCGCCTCGCGGACGTCCAGCTCCTCGCCGACGCACAGGATCGGGGTGAGGCCGTGCCTGTGGGCGGCCTTGACCTTGGCGTTGACGAGTTCGTCGGTCTCGTTGTGGTACTGCCGGCGCTCGGAGTGGCCGACCACCACGTACGTGCACTTCAGCTTGGCCAGCATCGAGCCGGAGATCTCGCCGGTGTAGGCGCCGGAGTCGTGCGCCGACAGGTCCTGGGCGCCGTACTTGATCCTTAGCTTGTCACCGTCGACCAGGGTCTGCACGGAGCGCAGGTCGGTGAAGGGCGGCAGGACGGCGACCTCGACGGCCTCGTAGTCCTTGTCGGCCAGGGCGAAGGCGAGCTTCTGGACGTGCGCGATGGCCTCGAGGTGGTTGAGGTTCATCTTCCAGTTGCCCGCCATCAGCGGCATGCGCGTGCTCATTAAGGTCAGTCCTCCAGTGCGGCGAGGCCGGGGAGCGTCTTGCCCTCGAGGTATTCGAGGGAGGCGCCGCCACCGGTCGAGATGTGGCCGAATGCGTTCTCGTCGAAGCCGAGCGTACGCACGGCCGCGGCGGAGTCACCGCCACCGACGACGGTGAAGCCGTCGGTTTCCACGAGTGCCTGGGCGACCGCCTTGGTGCCCTCGGCGTAGTCGGGGTGCTCGAAGACGCCCATCGGACCGTTCCAGAAGACGGTCGCGGCGTCGGCGAGCTTCGAGGCGTAGAGCTCCCGGGTCTTCGGGCCGATGTCCAGGCCCTCCTGGTCGGCGGGGATCTTGTCCGCGTCGACCACGCTGTGCTCGGTCGGAGCCTTGGCCTTGAGGTCCGGGAACTCCGGCGAGACCACGACGTCGACGGGCAGCAGCAGCTCGACGCCCTGCTTCTGAGCGCGCTCCATGTACTCGGTGACGGCCGGGACCTGGTCCTCCTGCAGGAGGGAGATGCCGACCTCGTAGCCCTTGGCCTTGAGGAAGGTGTAGGCCATGCCGCCGCCGATGAGGAGGCGGTCGGCCTTGCCGAGCAGTTCGTCGATGACGGCGAGCTTGTCGGAGACCTTGGCGCCGCCGAGCGCGACGACGTAGGGGCGCTTGACGTCCTCGGTGAGCTTCTTCAGGACGCCGACCTCGGTGGCGATGAGGTAGCCGGCGTAGTGCGGCAGGCGGGCCGGGAGGTCGTACACGGAGGCGTGCTTGCGGTGCACGGCGCCGAAGCCGTCGCCGACGTACACGTCGGCGAGGGCGGCGAGCCGGTCGGCGAACGCGCCGCGCTCGGCGTCGTCCTTGGCCGTCTCGCCCGCGTTGAAGCGGAGGTTCTCCAGGACGGCGACCTGGCCGTCGCCGAGACCGGCGACCGTGTCCTGGGCGGACCGGCCCACGGTGTCGGCCGCGAAGGCCACGGCGGAGCCGAGGAGTTCACCCAGGCGGGAGGCCGCCGGGGCGAGGGAGAAGGCGGGGTCCGGGGCGCCCTTGGGGCGGCCCAGGTGCGAGGCGACGACCACCCTGGCGCCCGCGTCCGCGAGGGCCTTCACGGTGGGCAGGACGGCGCGGATGCGGCCGTCGTCGGTGATGGTCCCGTCGGCGAGCGGCACGTTGAGGTCGGCGCGGACGAAGACCCGCTTTCCGCTCACGCCGTCGGCGAGAAGTTCGTCGATCGTCTTCATGGGGTGGACTCCTGAGGAGGGCTCTTGATGCCCCTGATCGTATGAGGGCGTGGTCCGTACGCGAGACAGGGCCCGGGCAGCGCGACGGTGCGCTGCCCGAGCCCTGCTCTCACTTCAAGGTCCTGCTGCTGTGATCTCGGACGATCAGAGCTGGTCGCCGACGAAGACCGTGAGGTCGACGAGGCGGTTGGAGTAGCCCCACTCGTTGTCGTACCAGCCGAGGATCTTCACCGAGTTGCCCTCCTGAACCATGGTCAGGGAGGAGTCGAAGGTGCAGGAGGCCGGGTCGCCGACGATGTCCGAGGAGACGATCTCGTCCTCGGTGTAGGCCAGGAAGCCCTTGAGGTCTCCGTCCTCGGAGGCCTTCTTGAACGCGGCGTTGACCTCGTCCTTGGTGACCTCGCGCTGGAGCGTCACGACGAGGTCGGTGGCGGAGCCGGTGGGCACCGGCACGCGCATCGCGATGCCGTCCAGCTTGCCCTTGAGCTGCGGCAGGACCAGCGCGGTGGCCTTGGCGGCACCCGTGGTGGTCGGGATGATGTTCTCGGCGGCGGCACGGGCGCGGCGCAGGTCCTTGTGCGGGAAGTCGAGGATGCGCTGGTCGTTCGTGTACGCGTGGACCGTCGTCATCAGGCCCTTGACGATGCCGAAGTTCTCGTCGAGCACCTTCGCCATCGGCGCCACGCAGTTGGTGGTGCAGGAGGCGTTGGAGATGACGTGGTGGTTCGCCGGGTCGTACTTGTCCTGGTTGACGCCCATCACGATGGTGATGTCCTCACCCTTGGCCGGAGCCGAGATGAGGACCTTCTTGGCGCCGCCGGCGATGTGCTTCGCGGCGTCTTCCTTCTTGGTGAAGATGCCGGTCGACTCGATGACGATGTCGACACCCAGCTCGCCCCACGGGATGTCGGCCGGGTTGCGCTCCGACAGCACCTTGATGGTGTGGCCGTCGACGGTGATGGTGTCGGCGGTGTGGGAGACCTCCTGCTTGAGGCGGCCCAGGATCGTGTCGTACTTCAGCAGGTGCGCGGTGGTCGCGGTGTCACCCAGGTCATTGACGGCCACGACCTCGATGTCCGCACCCTGCTGCAGCAGTGCGCGGAAGTAGTTACGCCCGATGCGGCCGAAGCCGTTGATGCCTACGCGGATCGTCACGAACCGATCTCCTCGTTGGTACGCCGGCCATGCGGTGCCGGCGAGCTGTATTTGGGATGTCCCCGACCACCCCCGACCCTACCCCTCCGGGGGGCCCGAGGTGACATCGAGATGCCGCATACACGGGCAGGCGGTCCGTACCCGTCAGTAGGGTACGGACCCTCCCGGATCGGCATTCGTTTCACTCCTATTTGTTACGGAATGCGAGTGCCCGATGGAGCTCTTGTCACTCGTTCGTGAGCGGGTCGGCTCACCTGATGACCAAGCCTCGCCGCACCGTTGAGAGGGGGTTCCGCTCACCTGTCGAGTGCGGCCAGCGCCTTCCCCATGACGGCTGCCCGGTCGGCGGCGGACGGCACCTGTTCCAGGCCGAATCCGAGCAGCACCGTGTCGTCGGTGGTGACCGCTCCGTAGGTCTGGAACAGGGTTCCGGTTCGCGTCCAGTCCTTCAGCACCGCCGGGCTGCCCGCGGGCGGTCCGTCCACCTTCCAGGCACCGAGGGACGACTCGAATCCCTCGGTGTCCTTCGCCGTGCCCCCGACGACGAGGGAGGCGTCGTCGGCGAGGACGCCGTGTCCGCCGCTGCCCGGGTCGGTGACGTAGGCGATGGAGACCTCCACCGTCCGCCCGGCGTAGGCGCTGAGGCCGAAGCCGGCCTGCCGCCAGCCTCCGGAGCTGCCGGTGAAACTGTGCCACGAGCCGGTGGTGCCGGTCGCGGCGCAGGTGGTGTCCCCGAGCGTCAGGTAGTGCCCGAGCCACGGGTGCTCACCGATCAGGAAGCCGGCTCCGCACTCGGCCGGTACGGAGTCGGTGGTGGCCCCGCCCGTCTCCGGCAGAGTCGTCCAGTCGCCGGCGCCCACGGTGTGCGCCTCGATCACCGCGTGGTCGTAGCCGGGCTCGGTGTCCCACAGCAGGCGGGTGGAGAGCGTGGGCCGCTCCGCCGCGGTGACACCGGTGAGGTCGATGGTGCGGGTGAGGCGCTTGTAGGCGTCGTCGGTGTGCACCGCGGCGGCCATGGCGGAGCCGCTGTACGGGCCGTAGGGGTTGACGGTGCCGGCGAACCGGCCCGCGCCCTCGCTCCTGAAGTGCGGGTACGTGGACGGGGACAGCTCGTCGGAGGTGACGCCGTAGGTGCCGGCCCGGTCCAGCGGGTTGCCGGGCGCGTCGCCGAGGGCGCCGCTGTAGCCGTCGAGGCCGCCCGAGCCGGTGAAGCCGGTGGCCCCCTTGGTCGAGGTACGGCTGTAGGCGCCCAGGTAGTACTGGCTGAAGTCGTTCGAGAGGGTGCCGTCGCCCAGGTCGACGCTGCCGCCGGCCAGCTCGCCGGCCTCGATCAGCTTCCCGCCCTCGTTGAGGTAGGCGCGCAGCTGGAGCTGGGTGGCGTTGCCCGGGCCGCCCGTGCCCGAGTAGTGCACGACGGTGCGGAAGTGCTTCAGCACGCCGAGGGCGTCCGGGGCGCCCCGCCCGGCCACGTCCCACACGACCGCCCGGTGCCCGGCGGCCCGGAGCGCGTCCGCGTACTTCCCCGCCTCGGCGGCGCTCGCGCCCTCCTCGGCGACGACGAGGGTGTCCGCGCGGGGCCGCTCGGCGACGGTGTACGTGAAGTGCGGGCCGGTCACCTTCCCGCCCTTGCCTGCCTCGCCGGTGAACCACACCTCGACCCGGTCACCCGGCCTGCCCCCGGGCACCGTGGCCCGGTACTCGTCGAAGTAGAGGTTGTCCTCCCCGCCGTAGGTCCGGCCGCCCTTCCAGGGCCGCAGCGGCCGCTCGTGCGTACGGCCGCCGTTGACGCGGTACTTGAGCTTCTTGCCGCGGACCGCCTTGCGGACGACGGCCGAGACCTCCTGGCCGGTGCCCCGGGAGTACGACGTGGTGAACGCGGCCGGGGTGATGTCCGCGGCGTCGAGCCCGACCGAGGAGACCGGCCGGTCCGGGTGGGCGGCGGTCTCGGCGACGGAGAGCGCGAAGGGGACGTTCTTCACGAACTCCTGCTGGATCAGCTTCTCGTCGTCGGGGAAGTTGAACACCGACTGGCAGTCCTGGGCCTTCCAGGCGTCGTCCGGATCGACGTCCGAGGCGGTCTGACAGGTCGACATCTCCGGGGTGAACATCGAGACGCCGTTGACGTTCGAGGCATGGCCGTCCGCCTCGCCGTTGGTGGTGTACAGCTCCGAGGAGAGCTGTGAGTGGTAGCCCGGAACGGCCGGCCGGGCGGGGGTGCCGGCGAGCGCCCGGTAGAGGACGTCGTCGGGGGTGGGCGTGGCCACCTGCCAGCCGACGCCGTACAGCAGGAGTTCGGCCGCGGAGTGGTAGTTGACGGCGTACTTGAATCCGACCCGCTTCTCGAGGGCGTCGAGGGCCTTGGTCTCGGGCTCGGAGCCGGGGCTCGCGCCGCGGTAGGTCTGGCTGGTGGGGCTGGGGGACGAACCCTCGTCGTCGTAGCCCCACTTGTAGGCGAAGTTGCGGTTGAGGTCGACGCCGTCACCGGTGCTGATGACACCGTCGCCGTTGACGTCTCGGAGGTTCTTGCGCCACAGGCGGTTGCCGGGGCTCTTGAAGGTGTAGTCGTAGCCGTCGGGGTTGGCCGAGAGGACGAACCACAGCTCGGTCGAGTCGACGATCTTCCTGATCCGCCGGTCGGTGCGGTAGTTGTCGAGGTAGTAGTGCATCAGGCGGCGGGTCGTCTCCGGTGTGATCCACTCGCGCGCGTGCTGGTTGGACATGTACAGCACGGAGGGCTTGGAGCCGTCCTTCGACTTCCTGGCGTCCGTGGTCAGCCTGAGCGCGAGGATGTCCTGGCCGCCGACGGTCCTCCCGATGGACTCGACCTTGGTGAGGCCGGGGTTGGCCCGCGCCGTCCGCAGGATCTCCTCCCGCAGGCCGCCGGCGCCGCTGTACGGGCGGAACACGCCCTGGGCGGCGCCCTTCAGGCGGGCCTCGGTCCGGACCGGCAGGGTGTGCTCGGTGAGCCGGACACCCTGCTGCTCGAGCCTCCTCGCCTGCCGCTCGGTCAGATAGACCTCGACGGCGGTCCGGCCGCCGGTGGTCACCTGCTCGGACAGCTCGCGGCCGTCCTGGCCGGCCGCGAGGAGCAGGGGCACCTGCTGGCGGGTGACCTGGGCGCGGAAGACCTTCACCTCGTCGGGGTGGGACGGGGCGGGACCCGCGCCCTGCGCCCGGGCGACGGGTGTGAGGCTCGCGGCTCCGGCGAGAAGCGCGCCGACAGCGAGGATCGATCTCGCTCTGTGTCTCATGAACCCCCCTAGGGCCTGACCGCCACAGCGACGACCAGGCTGCCAGGTTCATGTCACTCCATGATCGAGTCAAGGGCGTCTCATGGACACGCAAACGCCGGTGCCGGCAGCCCAAGTGGGCACCGGCACCGGCGAGTTGGCGTGACGTGGGTCAGCCCGCCAGGTTGTCCGCCAGCTCCTCGGAGAGGTTGGACTCCGTGCCCGGAATGCCCATGTCGGAGGCGCGCTTGTCGGCCATCGCCAGCAGCCGGCGGATCCGGCCCGCGACCGCGTCCTTGGTGAGCGGCGGGTCGGCGAGCGCGCCCAGCTCCTCCAGGGAGGCCTGCTTGTGCTCCATGCGCAGGCGCCCGGCGGCCGCGAGGTGCTCGGGCACCTCCTCGCCGAGGATCTCCAGGGCCCGCTGGACCCGGGCGCCGGCGGCCACCGCGGCGCGGGCCGAGCGGCGCAGGTTGGCGTCGTCGAAGTTGGCGAGCCGGTTGGCGGTGGCCCGCACCTCGCGCCGCATCCGGCGCTCCTCCCAGGCCAGCACCGACTCGTGCGCGCCGAGCCGGGTCAGCAGGGCGCCGATCGCGTCACCGTCACGGACGACCACCCGGTCCACCCCGCGCACCTCGCGGGCCTTGGCCGCGATCGACAGCCGGCGGGCGGCGCCGACCAGGGCGAGCGCCGCCTCCGGTCCGGGGCAGGTCACCTCCAGGGAGGAGGAGCGGCCCGGCTCGGTCAGCGAGCCGTGCGCCAGGAACGCCCCGCGCCAGGCGGCCTCCGCGTCGCAGGTGGCCCCCGAGACCACCTGCGGGGGCAGGCCGCGGATCGGACGGCCCCGGCCGTCGACGAGGCCGGTCTGGCGGGCGAGCTGGTCGCCGCCCGCCACCACCCGCACGACGTAGCGCGAGCCGCGGCGCAGGCCGCCGGGCGCCATCACGATCAGTTCCGAGCTGTGGCCGAAGATCTCCAGGATGTCCCGCTTGAGCCGGCGGGCGGCCATCGCGGTGTCCAGCTCCGCCTCGATCACGATGCGCCCGCTCACCAGGTGAAGGCCGCCGGCGAACCGCAGAATGGCGGAGACCTCCGCCTTCCTGCAGCAGGTCCGGGTGACGGGGAGCCGGGAGATCTCGTCCTTCACCGCTGCCGTCATCGCCATGGGCCGATCCTTCCATGCATCCGAAAAATACGGTCGTACGCGGCGGCCAACAGCTCCGGGTCGTGCCTGGGGCTTCCGTCGGTCCGGGCCACCGGCGCCAGCTCGACCGCGGCTCCGAGCCGCTTGGCGGCCTCGGTGAGCGAGTCGCGGTCGGGCACGGCGGCCTCGTCGGCCAGCACCACGTCCAGGGCGAGTTTAGGGGCGTGTCGCCCCAAAACCTCCAAATGACGCTGCGGGGAGAAGCCCTCGGTTTCTCCGGGCTGCGGGGCGAGGTTCAGCGACAGTACACGGCGCGCCTTGGTCGCGGTGAGGGCGTCCAGCAGCTCGGGGACGAGCAGGTGCGGGATGACCGAGGAGAACCAGGAGCCGGGGCCGAGCACCACCCAGTCCGCGTCCAGGACCGCGGCGACGGCCTCCGGGACGGCGGGCGGGTCGTGCGGCACGAGGTGCACCGACTGCACCTCGCCCGGGGTGAGAGCCACCGTCGCCTGGCCGCGGACGGTGTCCACGTCCTCGGGGCGCTCCGGGTCGTGCCCCTTGACCAGGGCCTGCAGCTCCAGCGGCACCGCGGACATGGGCAGCACCCGCCCGTGCGCGCCGAGCAGCTTGCCGACCAGGTCCAGAGCCTGGACGTGGTCCCCGAGCTGCTCCCACAGGGCCACGATCAGCAGATTGCCGACCGCGTGGTCGTGCAGGTCGCCCTGGGACTGGAAGCGGTGCTGGATGACCCTGGCCCAGGTCTGGCCCCAGTCGTCGTCCCCGCACAGCGCGGCCAGCGCCTTGCGCAGGTCGCCTGGCGGCAGCACGCCCAGTTCGTCGCGCAGACGCCCGCTGGAGCCGCCGTCGTCGGCCACCGTGACGACGGCGGTGAGGTCACCGGTGATCCGGCGCAGCGCGGCGAGCGAGGCGGACAGGCCCATGCCGCCGCCGAGCGCGACGACCTTGGGCTGTGCGCCGCGCCTGCGGGGCCGGCCGCCCCGCGTCTCGGCCGGGCGGACCGCCCCGCCGTCGGCCGTCGCGCGGCCCGAGCGGCTGTCCGGCGCCATCCGGCGCAGCCGGCTCAGCCGCCGTGTACGTTCCGTCATTCCCGTCCCATGTCCCGGTGTACGACCACCGTCTCCACGCCCTCGGCCACGAGGCGCGCGGCGAGCTTCTCCGACATCGCCACCGAGCGGTGCTTGCCCCCGGTACAGCCGATGGCGATGGTCACGTACCGCTTGCCCTCGCGCCGGTACCCGGCCGCGATGAGGCGCAGTAGCTCGGCGTACCGGTCGAGGAACTCCTTGGCGCCGGGCTGGTTGAAGACGTACGCGGCCACCTCCTCGTTGAGGCCGGTGTACGGGCGCAGCTCCGGGACCCAGTGCGGGTTGGGCAGGAAGCGCATGTCCGCGACCAGGTCGGCGTCGACCGGGAGGCCGTACTTGAAGCCGAAGGACATGACGGTGGCCCGCAGCTCGGGCTCCTCCTCACCGGCGAACTGGGCGTCCATCTTGGCGCGCAGCTCGTGCACGTTGAGGCTGGAGGTGTCGATCACCAGGTCGGCGTCGCCGCGCAGCTCACGCAGGAGTTCGCGCTCGGCGGCGATGCCGTCGACGATCCGGCCGTCGCCCTGCAGGGGGTGCGGGCGGCGCACCGACTCGAAGCGGCGCACCAGGGCGTCGTCGGAGGACTCCAGGAAGACGATCCGCCGGGTGACGTGCTTGGCCTCCAGGTCCGCCAGTGACTCGCGGAGGTTGTCGAAGAAGCGGCGGCCGCGCACGTCGACGACGACCGCGATCCGGGCCACGTTGCCCTGGGAGCGGGCGCCCAGCTCGACCATGGTCGGGATGAGGGCGGGCGGCAGGTTGTCGACGACGAACCAGCCGAGGTCCTCCAGACACTTCGCCGCCGTCGACCGGCCCGCTCCGGACATGCCGGAGATGATCACCAGCTCGGGGATGGCCGCCTCGGCGGGGCCGGCCGCTGTGACGTCCGTACTCACCTGTGCTCCGTTGTCCTGAACCGGCTGCGGCGGCTGGTTCCCGCCCGCTTCCCCGTGCGCCTGTTCTCGCTGTGCGTCGTGCTCGGTCATGTCTCCTGCCCCCGTCGTTCGTCCGGGAGGCCCGCGCTCACGGGCTCCCCCGCGGAACCCGCCGTCGTTTCGGGTTCCTCGTCCTCAATGATCTCTCCGGTCGCCGTGTTCACGGCGGGTCCGGCCGGGACCGCCCCGGCGAGTGCCGCGGCGATGGTCTCGGCCGTCTTCCGGCCTATCCCGGGCACTTCCTGGATCTGCTCGATTGTGGCGGACCGCAGCCTCTTCACCGAGCCGAAATGCTTGATGAGCGCCTGTTTGCGGGTGTCGCCGAGGCCGGGCACGTCGTCCAGGGGGCCGGCACGGAAACGCTTGGCGCGCTTGGTGCGCTGGTAGGTGATCGCGAAGCGGTGGGCCTCGTCGCGGACGCGCTGGAGCAGGTACAGGCCCTCGCTGGTGCGGGGCAGGACCACCGGGTCGTCCTCGCCGGGCACCCAGACCTCCTCCAGGCGCTTGGCGAGGCCGCACACGGCGATGTCGTCGATGCCCAGCTCGTCCAGGGCCCGGCGGGCCGCGGCGACCTGCGGCTGCCCGCCGTCGACGACGACGAGCTGGGGCGGGTAGGCGAACTTCCTGGGGCGGCCGTCGTCGTCCTTGAGGGCGCCGTCGATCACGTCCGTGCCGGTGAGCGGGACCGCCGTGCCGCCGGTGGGCGGGGTCCCGCCGCCGGTGGGCGGGGTCCCGCCGCCGGTAGCCGCGGTCCCGCCATCGGTGGGCGCGGCCCCTTCGCCGGTGAGCGCGGTCCCGCCGTCAGCGGGTACAGCCTCGTCGCCGGTGAGCGGGGTCCCACCATTGTCGAGCGGGGTCCCGCCGCCGGTCGTCGCGTCCTCGCCGTCGGCCCACTCCCCCGTGCGCTCCTTCTCGGCGAGGTAGCGCCGGAAGCGGCGGCTGATCACCTCGTGCATGGAGCGGACGTCGTCCTGCCCGGCGAAGCCCCGGATCTGGAAGCGGCGGTACTCGCTCTTGCGCTGCAGCCCGTCCTCGAAGACGACCATGGAGGCGACCACGTCGTCGCCCTGGAGGTGCGAGATGTCGTAGCACTCGATCCGCAGCGGCGCGCTGTCCAGGTCCAGGGCCTCGGCGATCTCCTCCAGCGCGCGCGAGCGCGTGGTCAGGTCGGAGGCGCGCTTGGTCTTGTGCAGCGCGAGGGCCTGCAGGGCGTTGCGCTGCACGGTCTCCATGAGGGCCTTCTTGTCGCCGCGCTGCGGCACGCGCAGCGAGACGTTCGCCCCGCGGCGGCCGGCCAGCCACTCCTGGACCGGCTCGACCGGCTCGGGCAGGGCCGGGACCAGGACCTCCTTGGGTACGGCGTCCCCGCTCTCCTCGCCGTAGAGCTGCTGCAGGGCGTGCTCGACGAGGGCGCCGGTGGTGACGTCCTCGACCTTGTCCGTCACCCAGCCGCGCTGGCCTCGCACCCGGCCGCCGCGCACGTGGAAGATCTGCACCGCCGCCTCCAGCTCGTCCTCGGCGACGGCGATGAGGTCGGCGTCGGTCGCGTCGGCGAGCACGACCGCGTTCTTCTCCATGGCCTTCTTCAGGGCCCCGATGTCGTCGCGCAGGCGGGCGGCCCGCTCGTACTCCATCTCCTCCGCGGCCTCCGTCATCCGGCTCTCCAGCCGGCGGAGGTACGTACCGGTGCGGCCGGCCATGAAGTCGCAGAACTCCTCGGCCAGCTCCCGGTGGTCCTCCGGGGTGATCCGGCCGACACAGGGGGCGGAGCACTTGCCGATGTAGCCGAGCAGGCAGGGCCGGCCCGTGCGGGCGGCGTTCTTGAAGACACCGGCCGAGCAGGTGCGCACCGGGAAGACGCGCAGCAGCAGGTCGACGGTGTCCCGGATGGCCCACGCGTGCGCGTACGGGCCGAAGTACCTGACGCCCTTCTTCTTGTGACCGCGCATCACCTGTACGCGCGGGAACTCCTCGTTCATCGTCACCGCGAGGTACGGGTAGCTCTTGTCGTCGCGGTACTTGACGTTGAACCGGGGGTCGTACTCCTTGATCCAGGAGTACTCCAGCTGCAGGGCCTCGACCTCCGTGGACACCACGGTCCACTCCACGGACGCGGCGGTGGTCACCATCGTCCGGGTGCGGGGGTGCAGGCCCGCCAGGTCCTGGAAGTAGTTCGCCAGGCGCTGGCGCAGGCTCTTCGCCTTTCCGACGTAGATCACCCTGCGGTGCTCGTCACGGAACCTGTACACCCCCGGGGAGTCCGGGATCTCACCCGGCCTGGGGCGGTAGCTGGAGGGGTCGGCCATGCTTCACACCCTACTGGCGAGCACCGACACCGCGTCGGGCCTGTGGACGGCGCACCTGGGGCGGGCACTCCCGGGGGCGGGTGAGGTCGGCCGGAAATCGCGCGTGCGGGGGCCGTGACCCGGCCAGAGCGGACCGCGACCGGTCCACGGTGTTGTCGGGGCATGGTCAACACGCTTCAATGCGTGGGAACTCGGGGCCGTGCCCACCGGGCGCGGACGCGACGTGCGCGGAGACGGGCGTGCCCGGGCGTCCACGGGGGTGGATCCGCGCCCGCGCCAGCGGTCTGACCAGCCGTCGTGACACCTTCACAGAAAGGCCTCTGCCTATGCGGCACGCCACACAGCACGCGGACGTTCCCATCGCCGAACTGGACACGGCCCTGCGGGGCGGCCCGTTCCATGTGGCGCTGCGCGCCGCGATCGCCGCCCGCGGACTGCCGCTCCAGCGGGTGCAGCACCATCTCTCCCGCCACGGGGTGAGAGTCGGCATCACGAGTCTGAGCTACTGGCAGCAGGGGGCCCGGCGCCCCCAGCGCCCCGAGTCGCTGCGCGCCGTGCGGGCCCTGGAGGAGATCCTGCGGCTTCCGGACGAGTCCCTGATCCGGCTGCTCACCGAGGCCGGCGGGCCGGGGCCGGCCGGCCTCCGCCCGGCCCGCTCCTACCGCTCCTTGGCGGCCGCCTGTGACGCCGGGAACCGGCTCCGGGCCGATCTGGGCTGGTCCCTGGACGGGGGGCTGCACACCCTGGGCCATCACGAGCGCGTCCGGATCGGCGCCCGGCGCGAGCTGGCCGGCCTGGAGTCCCACCACATCGTGCGGGCCCATCGCGACGGCGTCGACCGGTTCGTCGCCGTCCACCACGGCGACCCCGGCTGCAGCCCGGACGCGATGGCGGTGCGCGCCCTGGAGAACTGCCGCACCGGCCGGGTCCGCTGGGACCAGGACACCGGTGTGCTGGTGGCGGAGCTGCTGTTCGGCACCCGGCTGCGCTCCGGCGACACGTTCCTCTTCCGCTTCGGCGTCGAGGACGGCACGGCGGGAGTCTCGGGCGAGTACGTCCACCGGTCCGGTTTCCCGGGCGGCCAGTACGCGCTCCAGGTGAGCTTCGCGGCGGAGGCGCTGCCCGCCCGCTGCCACCGCTTCACCCAGCACAGCCCCGCCGCCCCGCGCGGTGGCCGGCAGGAACTGCGGCTCAGCGCGCCGCACCACGGCGTCCATGTGGTCGAGCCCCGGATCCGGCCGGGGCTGGTGGGCATCGCGTGGGAGTGGGAGTGACCCCGCCGGGAACGAACCGGATCAGGCGCCGGGCCCGGCGATGATCCGCCCCTTCGAGGCGCGGATCGGGAGCTCGCCGAGCGGCTCGGTGGCCGGGGCCTGCAGCACCTTGCCGGTCACCGCGTCGAACTCGCTGCCGTGGCAGGGGCAGATCAGGGTGGTGCCCTGAAGCTTGTTGATGACGCAGCCGGCGTGCGTGCAGACCGTGCTGTAGGCCTTGAGCGCGCCGCCCGCGTCCCGGCTGACCACCACGTTCCGGTCCCGGTAGAGCTTGGCGCCGCCCTTGGCGACCTCGCTCTCGGCGCCGAGGTCGACCGGCGTGGTCGGGGCGGCGTCGGCCGAGTCGTCGCCCGGGGCCGAGCAGGCGGCGAGTCCCAGGCCGGCGGCCGGGGCCACGGCGGCTCCGCGGAGGACGGTACGGCGGCTCGCTGACGATCGGGCGGGCATCAGGATCTCCACTGCTCAGGGGGCGTGCAGCCCGACGATACCCGGGCTCGTCCGGGGGCCGGGGGGCGGGTCGGGGACGGAGGCGGACGGGCGGCGAACCCTGTGGACGAGGGCGGCGGCGGGGCGAGCGCCGACGCGTAAACGTTTGCGCAAGCGTTTACGCGGGCGGTGGGGATGGGATACCTTCCCGGCCGAAGGGCCACCCCCCGCCGTCCGTGGCTCCAGCGGCTCACGGCTCTGGGGGCTCGGACACTTCAGTCAGCCGGAGAGAAGGGATGACGCGATGCCCACCATGGCGGACGTGGCCCGCAGCGCCGGAGTCTCCGTGGCGACCGTCTCCCACGTGCTCAACGGCACGCGTCCGGTGCTGCCCCACACCCGGCAGGCCGTACTGGACGCCGTCGACGCCCTCGGCTACACCCCCAACACCCTGGCCCGCTCCCTGGTGACGTCCCACACCCGCTCCATCGGTCTCGCGGTCTCGGCGATCAGCAACCCGTACTTCACGGAGATCCTCCAGGGGGTCGAGGCGGCCGCCCGGGAGGCGGGCTACAGCCTCCTCATCGCCGATCCGCACGACGACCCCGCGCACGAGCGCCAGGCCGTCCAGCTCCTCCACGAACGCCGGGTGGACGGCGTCATCGTCGCCCCGTCCGCCCACCCGAGCGACCTCGTGGCCTATCTCGGACGGCACGCCGTGCCCGCCGTGTTCCTCGACCGGGTGCTCCCGGCCCGCGACCACGCCGGCGGCGGCCCGACGCTCGGCCGGGCCCCCTTCGATCAGGTGTGCGCCGAGAACACCGGCCCGATGGCGGACCTCGTCGGTCATCTCGTGGCGCTGGGCCACCGCCGGATCGGCCTGGTAGCGGGTCTGCCCGGCCTCAGTACCACCCAGGAACGGACCGCCGGGTACCGGCAGGCCCTGACCGCCGCCGGACTTGCCTATGACGAGGATCTCGTGGTGTCCGGTCACTCGGAGTCGGCCGGCGCCGAGCGGGCGACGGCCGCGCTGCTCTCGCTGCCCGCTCCGCCCACCGCCCTCGTCACGGCCAACAACGCCATGACGATCGGCGCCCTGCGCACCCTGCGCGAGCGGAGTCTGGCCGTGCCGGACGGCATCGCCCTGTGCTGCTTCGACGACTTCGCCTGGGCCGACCTCTTCTCGCCCCGGCTCACCGCCATCGCCCAGCCCAGCAGGGAGCTCGGCGCCCGGGCCGTCCGCGTGCTCCTGGAACGACTGGCCGCGCCGGACCGGCCCACCAGGACCGTCCGGCTGCCCTGCGCGTTCGTCCACCGCACCTCCTGCGGGTGCCCGGAGCGGCGGGACGGGGCCCCGGGCCGCCCGCCGGCCGGGACCGGCGGGACCACCGAACCATCCGCGCCTCTGGAGAGGGGAACCGCCTCGTGATCGTCGTCGCCGGAGAGGCACTGATCGACCTGGTACCGCGCGCCCCGGGCGCCCTGGCCGACCTGAAGCCGGCGCTGGGCGGCGGCCCGTACAACACCGCGGTGGCCCTCGGCCGTCTCGGCTCCCCGACCGCCTTCTGCTCCCGCGCCTCCCACGACGCCTTCGGGGAGGCCCTGCTCGACGGGCTGCGACAGGCCGGGGTGGAGGTGTCGGACGTACAGCGCGGCCCCGAGCCGACCACCCTGGCCGTCGCCACGGTCGACGCCGATGGCTCGGCCGCCTACTCCTTCTACGTGGACGGCACCGCCGACCGCCTCTTCACCGCCCCCGCCGCTCTTCCCGCGGGGACGCGCGCGGTGTCCTTCGGCACCTGCTCGCTCGTCCTGGAGCCCGGGGCGAGCGCCTACGAGAAGCTGATGCGGGACGCGGCCGCACAGGGCCTGTTCACCGCCCTCGACCCCAATATCCGCACCGGGCTGATCCCGGACGCGGACGCCTACCGGGCGCGCTTCCGCGGCTGGCTGCCCTCGGTGACGCTGCTGAAGCTGTCCGCGGAGGACGCCGAGTGGCTCGGCGGCACTCCACGGGAGTGGCTGGCCGCGGGGCCTTCGGCCGTCGTGGTCACCCGGGGCGGCGAGGGCCTCACCGTGCACACCCAGGACGGCGCGGAGTACTCCGTGCCGGGCGAGAAGGTCGAGGTCGTGGACACCATCGGCGCCGGGGACACCGTGAACGCGGCCCTGCTGCACGGACTGGCCGCGCAGGACGCGCTGTCGCCCCGGGGGCTCGCTGCGCTGGGACCGGACGGCTGGCGGCGGCTGCTGCGGTTCGCGGCGCGCGCGGCTGCGGTCACCTGCTCCCGGGCGGGGGCGGAACCGCCGTTCGCGGCCGAACTGGGCGAGCTGTAGCCCCTCCCCCGGTACACAGGCGGCGCCCCGCGGGGAGTTCCCGCGGGGCGCCGTCTGCGTGACGGCGCGTCAGGAGCGCCGTCGGTGGCCTCAGGCCTTGCGGGCCCGGGCCGTCTTCTTCGCCGGTGCGGCCTTCTTCGCCGCTGCCGCCTTCTTCGTGGCGGCGGTGGCCTTTCCGGTGGCCGTGTTGTTGGCCTTGGCCGTCACCGTCTTCTTCGCCGTGGACCGGGCGGCGGCCGTCTTCCTGGCCGCCGTGCCGCGCGGTGCCTTCACCGGTGCCGCGTCGCTGACGCGGTCGGCGCCGAGGACCTCGCGCAGGAACTTGCCGGTGTGGCTGGCCGGGACCCCGGCGACCTCCTCGGGCGTGCCCTCGGCGACCACGAGACCGCCGCCGGCGCCGCCCTCCGGTCCCATGTCGACGAGCCAGTCGGCGGTCTTGATCACATCGAGGTTGTGCTCGATGACGATGACCGTGTTGCCCTTGTCGACCAGGCCGGAGAGGACCTTCAGCAGCTTGCTGATGTCCTCGAAGTGCAGACCGGTGGTCGGCTCGTCCAGGACGTAGACCGTGCGGCCGGTGGAGCGCTTCTGCAGCTCGCTGGCGAGCTTCACGCGCTGCGCCTCACCACCGGACAGGGTGGTCGCGGACTGGCCGAGGCGGACGTAGCCGAGGCCGACGTCCTTGAGCGTGCGCAGGTGCCGGGAGATGGACGGGACGGCCTCGAAGAAGTCGGTCGCCTCCTCGATCGGCATGTTCAGCACCTCGGCGATGGACTTGCCCTTGTAGTGGACCTCCAGGGTCTCCCGGTTGTACCGGGCGCCGTGGCAGACCTCGCACGGGACGTAGACGTCCGGGAGGAAGTTCATCTCGATCTTGATCGTGCCGTCGCCCGCGCAGTTCTCGCAGCGGCCGCCCTTGACGTTGAAGGAGAAGCGGCCGGGCAGGTAGCCGCGGACCTTCGCCTCGGTGGTCTCCGCGAACAGCTTGCGGATGTGGTCGAAGACGCCGGTGTAGGTCGCCGGGTTGGACCGCGGGGTACGGCCGATGGGCGACTGGTCGACGTGCACGACCTTGTCGACCATGTCGTCGCCGTCCACGCGCGTGTGCCGTCC
This sequence comes from Streptomyces sp. NPDC047869, assembly GCF_040704065.1. Lineage (NCBI taxonomy): Bacteria > Bacillati > Actinomycetota > Actinomycetes > Kitasatosporales > Streptomycetaceae > Streptomyces > Streptomyces sp. NPDC047869. The sequence goes on along the minus strand of NZ_JBEYRK010000051.1, from coordinate 15,426 downwards.
GGGTACGTTGCGCGCGCCGTTCAGCTCGCGCGCCAGGTGCGTGTACAGAATGTCGTTGACCAGCGTCGACTTGCCGGAGCCGGACACGCCGGTCACGGCCGTGAACACACCGAGCGGGAAGGACACGTCGATGTCCTGCAGGTTGTTCTCCCGTGCGCCGTGCACGGTGAGCTGCCGGGACGGGTCGCGGGGGCGCCGTACGTCGGGCAGCGGGATCGACTTGCGGCCCGAGAGGTACTGGCCGGTCTGCGACTCGGTGTTGGCGAGCAGTTCCTTCAGGGAACCGCTGTGCACGACCTTGCCGCCGTGCTCGCCGGCGCCGGGGCCGATGTCCACGATCCAGTCGGCGACCTTGATGGTGTCCTCGTCGTGCTCGACGACGATGAGCGTGTTGCCCATGTCGCGCAGCCGGACCAGGGTCTCGATCAGCCGGTGGTTGTCCCGCTGGTGCAGGCCGATGGACGGCTCGTCCAGCACGTACAGGACGCCGACCAGGCCGGAGCCGATCTGGGTGGCGAGGCGGATGCGCTGGGCCTCGCCGCCGGAGAGGGTGCCGGCCGCGCGGTTGAGCGAGAGGTAGTCGAGGCCGACGTCGACCAGGAACTTCAGCCGTTCGTTGACCTCCTTCAGGACCCGCTCGGCGATCTTCTTGTCGCGGTCGTTCAGCTTCAGTTCGCCCAGGAAGTCCGCGCAGTCGCTGATCGACATCGCGGCGACCTCGGCGATGGACTTCTCCATGACCGTCACGGCCAGGACGATCGGCTTCAGGCGCGTGCCCTCGCAGGAGGGGCAGGGCACCTCGCGCATGTAGCCCTCGAAGCGCTCACGGCTGGCGTCGCTCTCGGCCTCGCTGTGCCGGCGCTTGACGAAGGGCACCGCTCCCTCGAAGGGGGTGGTGTACACGCGCTCGCGGCCGTACCGGTTGCGGTAACGGACCTCGATCTGGGTCTTGTGGCCGTACAGCAGGGCCTTCCTCGCCCGCTGGGGAAGGCCCGCGAAGGGGATGTCGGTGCGGAAGCCGAGGGCGTCCGCGAGGGCGCCGATCAGACGGCCGAAGTAGTCCTTGGTGTGGCCGTGCGACCAGGGGTGGATGGCGCCCTCGTCGAGGGACTTGTCCTCGTCCGGGACGATCAGCTCGGGGTCGACCTCCATGCGCGTGCCGATGCCGGTGCACTCGGGGCAGGCGCCGAAGGGCGAGTTGAAGGAGAAGGAGCGCGGCTCCAGCTCCTCGAAGGACAGGTCGTCGTACGGGCAGTAAAGGTGCTCCGAGTACATGCGCTCGCGCTCGGGGTCGTCCTCGGGGAGGTCGACGAAGTCGAGCACGACCATGCCGCCGGACAGGCCGAGCGCGGTCTCGAGGGAGTCGGTGAGCCGGCGCTTGGCGGAGTCCTTGACCGTGAGGCGGTCGACGACCACCTCGATGGTGTGCTTCTCCTGCTTCTTCAGCGTGGGCGGTTCGGAGAGCTGGACGGTCTGGCCGTCGACGCGCGCGCGAGAGTAGCCCTTGGTCTGCAGGTCCGAGAAGAGGTCGACGAACTCGCCCTTGCGCTCGCGCACCAGCGGCGACAGCACCTGGAAGCGGCTGCCCTCCGGCAGCTCCAGGACCTTGTCGACGATGGCCTGCGGCGACTGCCGCGAGATGGGGCGGCCGCACTCGGGACAGTGCGGCTTGCCGATGCGCGCGAAGAGCAGACGCAGGTAGTCGTAGACCTCGGTGATGGTGCCGACCGTCGAGCGCGGGTTGCGCGAGGTCGATTTCTGGTCGATGGAGACGGCCGGGGACAGACCCTCGATGAAGTCCACGTCCGGCTTGTCCATCTGGCCGAGGAACTGCCGGGCGTACGAGGAGAGCGACTCCACGTAACGCCGCTGTCCCTCGGCGAAGATCGTGTCGAAGGCCAGCGAGGACTTGCCCGACCCCGACAGGCCCGTGAAGACGATGAGCGAGTCGCGCGGGAGGTCGAGCGAGACATTCTTGAGGTTGTGCTCGCGCGCTCCACGGACGATGAGACGGTCGGCCACGCCGGTCCGCACCTTTCTAGAGAGAAGTGACAGGGGCCGGGGCCCCCGTGCTTCTTCGAGACTAGGGGGAGCCACTGACAGCGCCGGTCGGATTCCGGGATGCATAACAATCGCGGGCCCTTCTGCATGCCCGGCGCCACCTTCGACGATATAGCACGTGCTTTCGATTTACGGGCGAGCTTCACCACCTTCACCCGAAGGGATGGCGCGGCTAGGGTCAGGGCCATGATTGATCACGCTCATGACCTGGCATGTGTGCGGGACGCGACCGAGCGGCTCCTCACCGCTGTCGCCAAGCTGGACAACGCCTCGACGGCCGAGCCGTCACGCCTGCCCGGCTGGACCCGCGGACACGTCCTCGCCCACCTCGCCCGCAACGCGGACGCCCTCGTGAACGTTCTCGAGGGCCGGCCCATGTACGAGAGCGCCGAGGCCCGGGACGCCGACATCGAGCGGGACGCCCCGCGCCCGCCGGCCGCCCAGCTCACCGACGTGCGCGAGAGCGCCGACCGTTTCCAGCGGGCGGGGGCCGTGCCGGCGGACTGGACGCGCACGGTGGAGCTGCGCAACGGCGTCACCGACTCCGCGGCCCGGCTGCCGTTCCGGCGGTGGGCCGAGGTCGACCTGCACCACGTGGACCTCGGGATCGGCTACGAGCTGGAGGACCTTCCGGCGGAGTTCACGGAGCGCGAGACCGGCTTCCTCGCGGACCGCTTCGCCGGACACCCAGAGGTCCCGGCGACCCGCATCACCGACGGTACGCACGCATGGCGCACCGGCCGTGAGGCGGCCGTGGCCGAGGTCACGGTGAGCGGCGCGCCGGCTGACCTGCTGGGCTGGCTCGCCGGACGCCGCGAGGGGGCCGCGCTGGAGGTGGCGGGAGGACCGCTGCCGAAGCTGCCTCCGCTGTAGCGCGACACGGTTCTCCGGGCGCCGGCCCGCTATAGGCTGATCACCATGACGTACAGCGGAGAGGTCAGGGTCGGCGGACCCGCGGACGTGCACGAGCTGAAAGACCTGATGATCACCAAGATCGCGGTCGGCCCGATGGACAACAACGCCTACCTGCTGCGCTGCCGGGCCACCGACGAGCAGCTGCTGATCGACGCCGCCAACGACGCCGGGGCGCTGCTGGGCTCGATCGGTGACGACGGCATCGCGTCCGTCGTCACCACCCACCGGCACGGCGACCACTGGCAGGCGCTCGCCGAGGTCGTGGCCGCCACGGGCGCGGTGACGTACGCCGGCCGGGAGGACGCGCCCGGCATCCCGGTGGCCACCGACGTCCTCGTCGACGACGGCGACGTCATCCGGGTCGGGCGCGTGGAACTCACCGCCCGCCACCTCGTCGGGCACACCCCTGGCTCCATCGCTCTGGTCTACGACGACCCGCACGGCCATCCGCATGTGTTCACCGGCGACTGTCTCTTCCCAGGCGGTGTGGGCAACACACACAAGGATCCCGAGGCGTTCGCCAGCCTGATCCACGACGTCGAGACGAAGATCTTCGACGTGCTGCCGGACGAGACCTGGGTCTACCCCGGACACGGCAACGACACCACGCTGGGCACGGAACGGCCGCACCTGCCGGAGTGGCACGCGCGCGGGTGGTAGCCGCGAAGGCATCACGCACGCCGGGCGCACGCCCTTGATGCACGCCCGGCGCGCACGCCATGGCGTGCGCCCCGTGTGAACTCTTCACACGCGCCGGGTCCGTGTGCGCGCTCCCCGGGCCCCGTGACACGCGGTCAACTGGTAGCAGCCCCGCACAGGACGACGGCTCCTGAGCGGTATGGGCCGCCGGTCTCCAACCCCGCCCTCGGCCGGCGGCCCGGGCGGAAGCACGTTCGGCATCGCCCACGCCCTGTGCCCGGGCGGCCGCCCGCGGCCGCCCGGTGGTCTACGCCTCGGCCTGAGCCGCACCCGCCAGCGCGGCGACCCGCTCCACGCCGAACACATAGCCCTGCACCCCGCAACCCGCGATCACGCCGTCTGCGCGCAACGAGACGTAGCTGTGGTGCCGGAACGACTCGCGCTGGTGGATGTTGGAGATGTGCACCTCCAGCACCGGCAGGCCGTCACAGGTGTTGAGCGCGTCCAGGATCGCCACCGACGTGTGGGAGTAGGCGCCGGGGTTGATGACGATGCCGCAGTGGTTCAGCCGCGCCTCGTGGATCCAGTCGACCAGTTCGCCCTCGTGGTTCGACTGCCGGAAGTCCACCGTGCCGCCGTGCGCGGCCGCGGCCTTGGCGCACATCGCCTCCACGTCGGCGAGCGTGTCCTTGCCGTAGATCTCGGGCTGACGCTGGCCGAGGAGATTCAGGTTGGGCCCGTTGAGGATCATGATCGGGGCGTTGGCCAGGGTGCGGGGCACGGTTCCTCCGGTCCGTTCGGGCGGTGCGTGCGTTCACGACCGCTGCTCGGACCCGGTCTATCACGGCACGAAGGACGGCCGAGGAGCGGGCGAGGAGCAGCCGAGGGGCGGCGTACGCCGGTCGGTTCGGCCCACGCCGCGATCCCCGGTCAGCTCCGTGCGCCCCCGTAACCCAAGATCGCTACGGGTGGTTGACGCGGCATGCAGCCCGTACGCCCCGTGAGGGCACCTTCCATGCCGCGGCTGGCGGCCGCCTCGCTCGCCGGGACCGCGATCGAGTTCTACGACTTCTTCGTCTACGGGACCGCGGCGGCCCTGGTGCTGGGGCCGCTGTTCTTCCCGACGTTCTCGCCGATGGCCGGGACGCTCGCGGCGTTCGGGACGTTCGGGGTGGGATTCGTGGCCCGGCCGCTCGGCTCGGTGCTGTTCGGGCACCTCGGCGACCGGCGCGGACGGCGGCCGGTGCTGGTCGTCTCCCTGCTGCTGACCGGTGCCTCGACGGTCGCGGTCGGCTGCGTGCCGGCATACGGGACGATCGGAGCGGCCGCCCCCGTGCTGCTGCTTCTGCTGCGCTTCCTGCAAGGGCTGGGGCTCGGCGGTGAGTGGGGCGGGGCGGTGCTGCTGACCGCCGAGCACGCGCCCGCGGGACGGCGCGCCCTGTGGTCGAGCTTTCCCCAAGTGGGGCCCGCGGTGGGGTTCTTGCTGGCCAACGGGGTGATGCTCGCGCTGTCGGCCGCCCTGCCCGACGACCAGTTCGCCCAGTGGGGCTGGCGGGTGCCGTTCTGGGCGGCCGGGGTACTGGCCCTGGCCGGGCTGTGGCTGCGCGCCTCCCTCACCGAGAGTCCCCGGTTCCTGGAGATCGACGACCACGCGCGAGTGCCGCTCGTGGAGGTCGTACGGCACCACGGGCGGCTGGTCCTGCTGACGGCCGGGGCGCTGGCCGTCGGGTACGCGGTGTTCTACGCGGTGACGACGTGGTCACTGGCGTACGCCACCGGACGGCTCGGGGTGAGCCGAACCGTCATGCTGACCTGCGTCATGGCGGCGGTGGTGGTGAAGGGAGCCCTGACGCCCCTCATGGCGCTGCTCGGCGACCGCTACGGCCGGCGCCCGCTGTGCCTGGCAGGCTGCGCGGGATGCGCGCTGTGGATGCTGCCGATGGTCGCGCTGCTCGCGACCGGCGAACCGCTGCTGATGTTCCTCGGCATCCTGGGCGCGCTGATCGCCTTCATCACCATGTTCGCCGTCATCGCCGCCTACCTGCCGGAGCTGTACGAGGCGCGGGTGCGCTGCACGGGCGCCGCGGTCGGCTACAACCTCGGCGGCGTCCTGGGCGGCGCCCTCACCCCGATCGTGGCGACGGCGCTGGCGGACCGCGGCGGACGCGTCCCGTGGGGAGTGGGCGCCTATCTGACCGGGATCGCCCTGGTGAGCCTGGTCTGCTTCGCCCTGCTGCCGGAGACCCGGCCCGCGCCCGCGCCCGCGATGGAACCGGCCACGGGCTGACCGGGTGGGCCGGCCGCACCCACGGCCCTAGGGATTGATCGCCAGCTCCAGGTAGGCCGCGAACAGCACCAGGTGCACACCGCCCTGCAAGGGTGTGGCCCGCCCCGGCACCACTGTCAGCGAGGCGACCACCACGGTCAGCGCGAGCAGCAGCATGTGGGTCGCGCTGAGGCCGAGCACGAGCGGTCCGGACAGCCAGACGGAGGCCAGGGCGACGGCCGGGATGGTCAGGCCGATGCTGGCCATCGCCGAGCCGAGCGCGAGATTGAGGCTGGTCTGCACCCGGTCCCGGCGGGCCGCGCGCAACGCCGCGATGGTCTCGGGCAACAGTACGAGCAGGGCGATGATCACACCGACGACCGCCTGGTGCAGGCCGGCCGCCTCCACCCCGGACTCGATGGTCGGCGACACACCCTTGGCCAGTCCGACCACGCCGATCAGCGCGAGGCCGAGCAGAGCGAGGCTGAGCCATGCCGTGCGCGCCGACGGGGGCCCGGCGTGGTCGTCCCCTGTGATCACATCGCCCTGCCGGCTGACCGGCAGGAAGTAGTCCCGGTGCCGCACGGTCTGGGTGGTCACGAACAGGCCGTACAGGATCAGTGAGGACAGCGCGGCGAAGGTGAGCTGGACGGTGGAGAACTCGGGCCCGGGTTTACTGGTGGTGAAGGTCGGCAGCACCAGGCTGAGCGTGGCGAGGGTCGCCACGGTGGCCAGGGCGGCGCCGGTGCCCTCCGGGTTGAAGACCGCGGTGCCGTGCCGCAGGGAGGCCACGAGGAGACTGAGTCCGACGATGCCGTTGCAGGTGATCATCACGGCGGCGAAGACGGTGTCCCGGGCCAGGGTGGCGCTCTTGTCGCCGCCGTCGACCATCAGGGTGACGATCAGGGCGACCTCGATGATCGTGACGGCGATGGCCAGCACCAGGGAGCCGAAGGGCTCGCCCACCCGGTGTGCGATCACCTCGGCGTGGTGCACCGCGGCGAGGACGGACCCGGCGAGTACCAGGGTGACCAGCGCGACGAGCGGGCCGGGGAGGCCGCGGCCCCAGGTGAGGACGAGCAGGACGACCGCGAGTACCGGCACGAGGAACGTCCACTGAGTGGTGAGCGGTCTGAGCCGAACGATCATGCTGCGATCGTGGCAGAACGGTACAGGATTCGCATTACGTTCTTTTCGGATCCCTCGTCATCCTTCCTGCGCGGGGCCCCGGTCACGGTGCGACCGGGGCCCCGCGGGTTCGTCGCCCGCTGTCGGGCGCCGGGCCTGTCAGGCGTCCACGCTGCGCTTGGCCGTCTCGTCGCCCCCGGGGCCCGCCGCTTCCGCCGCCGCCTGCTTCCGGGAGGCGATCAGGCTGGTGGCGGTGGTGACGGCCAGGACCGCGCAGATCACGCCGAGCGACACGGGGATGCTGATCTCGGGGACGTGGACCCCGGACTCATGCAGGGCGTGCAGCACCAGCTTGACGCCGATGAAGCCCAGGATGATCGACAGGCCGTACGACAGGTGGACCAGCTTCCTCAGCAGGCCGCCTATGAGGAAGTACAGCTGGCGCAGTCCCATCAGGGCGAAGGCGTTGGCGGTGAAGACGATGTACGGGTCCTGGGTCAGGCCGAAGATCGCGGGGATGGAGTCCAGCGCGAACAGCACGTCCGTGGTGCCGATGGCCAGCATCACGACCAGCATCGGGGTCATGACCCGCTTGCCGTTCTGCTGGATCCACAGCTTGGTGCCGTGGTAACGGTCCGCCACGCCGAACCTGCGCTCCGCGGCCCGCAGCAGCTTGTTCTCCTCGTACTCCTCTTCCTCCTCGTCGGCCCGCGCGTCCTGGACGAGCTTCCAGGCGGTCCAGATCAGGAAGGCACCGAAGAGGTAGAACACCCAGGAGAAGCTGGCGATGATCGCGGCGCCGGCGGCTATGAACACCGCGCGCAGCACCAGGGCTATGAGGACACCGACGAGCAGCACCCGCTGCTGGTACTGCGAGGGCACCGCGAACTTCGCCATGATCAGTACGAAGACGAAGAGGTTGTCGACGCTCAGTGATTTCTCGGTGATGAAGCCGGCGAAGAACTCGCCGGCCGGCCCGCCGCCGCCGTAGAGGAGCAGGCCGAGGCCGAAGAGCCCGGCGAGGGCGATCCAGACGACCGTCCAGATGCCCGCCTCCTTGATCGACACGTCATGGGGCTTGCGCCCGATGAAGAAGTCGACCGCGATGAGGACGGCGAGGCCCACGATGGTGAGGACCCACAGGGTCGGGGAGACTTCCACTGCACCTCCGGCATAGGTCATGGCAAACACATCCGCGTTGTCATTGCCGGAGGTCTCTTCCACCCGCATGGGCCGGCGCCCCGGGATCCGTAACGGTCCGTACTGACGGGTGCGCCGCAGTCAGGGAGTACTCCCCTCCGCACGGAAAACAGTACCCCAATCACCAAGGAAAGGTAAAGCGATTGGTAAAGTAAATCCCAAAGCACCAGCTCAGGAGCGCTTTACCTACGCTTGGTACGGGCCGTTGCCACTTCGGTGAGCACCTGCTGGAGGATCCCGCTGCCGGACGGCACGAGCGAGGGCTCGTACGTCCAGGCGTGGCCGACCCAAGGGTCGGCGAGGTGGTCGTCGGGGACCGGGGTGAGTCGCATGAGCGAACGCCACAGCGGGTCGAGCAACGAGCCGTAGGCCGCCGCGTCCTCGCGGTCCGCGACCATCAGCAGGTGGACACCGACGGCCGGCCCCTCGTCGGCGAGGTAGCGCAGCTGGGTCACCGCACGGTCGTCGAAGCCGTGCGGGAAGTCGTTGACCAGCAGCAGCTGCTGGGCGGCGTCGAAGTCGGGCGGCAGCGACTCGGCCGCCCCGCCGCGCAGTGCCATCTGCACCAGGTCCACCCGTCGGGTGAGCCGTCCCAGGACGTCCGCCACGCCTGCCGCGCCGGCCAAGGACGGCACCGTGACGGCCCCCGTCCGGGTCAGCGGCAGGAGCGCCTGGGCCCCCGTACCGGCCGCGTCCAGGACCTGGAGGGTGAACTCCCCCACCGGATGGACGGCGAGCAGCCGGACGGCGAGCGCCACCGCGGCGTCCATGGCGAGCCGGCGTGTCTCCGCGGAGTCCAGGAAGACGTCGTCGGGTCCTGGCGCGGGGCCGCTGTCGACCCACAGACCGCGTTCCAGCGGGAGCCTGACGAGCAGCGGTATGCACAGCGTGGCGCTCTCCGGAAGGTGGAGGTCGCCGAGCCGCAGGGCCATGGGCGGTTCGGCCGGCACCCGGTAGCCGTGCCAGACCGGGTTGTCCCAGCGGGCGCAGGCCGGGGGAAGGGCGGGCTCGACCACCTCGGACTCGGCGGCGAGCTGCGCGACGTCGCGGTCGAGCGCGGCCCGGGCCTGGTCGACCAGCTGGGTGTGCCGGGCGTGGGCCGCCTCCTGCGCGGCGTCGCCCGCCGCGCCGAGCCGGGCGCGGGGGTCGGCGAGGACCTGGTCGAGTTCCTTCTCCAGGCGGGAGTCGGCGAAGTCGACGGCGCTGCGGTAAGCGGCCGTGGTGCGGGCCAGGTCCTCGAACATGCCCCACACCTGGTTGTACAGCCGTTCGTCCATCGACCATCCCACCGCGTCGCCCGCGACGGGGCGCGGCGGCTGCCCCTCGGGCGCGGGGTGGGACGACGCATCCTGCGACCCGGCGGGCGGCGGGGCGCTACCGGGACGACGGCCGGGGTGGGTGTAGTCGATCGGGCCGCCCGGCGTCCGCCCGCCGTTCGCCCGGGCCGGCCTGGACTCCGGGGAACCGGAGGCGTCGGGGGTGTCCGGGGGCGGCGGTGCCGGTACCGCCCGTGCCAGGCTGCGGGCCACCGCCTCCTGGACGTCCGAGGCGAGTGCGGCTGCCGAGGGCAGGCCCTGGTCGGCGAGCAGGGCGGCGAGGCCACCGGCGTAGCCCTGGCCCACCGCGCGCACCTTCCAGACGCCCTGCCGCCGGTACAGCTCCAGGGCGACCACGGCGGACTCGGCGTCCAGACCGGTCAGGTCGAAGCGGGCGATCTCGGTGCCGTCGAGACCGGTGACCGCCGTCCTGGGCGCGGCCAACGCGCCGAACCGGAGCAGGCCTCCCGGCCGCTCCGGCAGGGCGAGCAGCACACTGACGCGGTGCACCGCCTCCGGCAGCGCGGCCAGGTCGACGGCCAGGCGGTGGTCGGCGGCGGCCTGCGGGGACACCTCGATCCCGGGCAGCGTGGGGGCGCCGGGGTGGGCCACCCACTCGGCGCCGTGCACCGTGCCGTGCTCGTCGCCGAGCGTGGCACCCGCCAGAACCGGCGATCCGGCCGAGATCCGGATCTCCAGCCGGACCTGGGACAGCGGGTGGTTCTGTCCCCGCACCAACTCGGCCGTCATCGCCGTCGCCCCCTGTGTCGAATGTCGTGCGTGCCGCGTCCGGCGGCGGTCCTACAGGTGCGGCTGGATCGCCGGCATGAGGTCCTGGAAGGTACGGCCCTTGGCCGGCTCCCCCAGGGCGGTCATCGACCAGCCCGAACCGGACCGGTGCACCTTCGCCATGATCTGCGCGGTGTACTCGCCGCCGCCCGCCAGCGTGTAGCGCGCGAGTTCCTGCCCGGTGGTCTCGTCGACGAGGCGGCAGAACGCGTTCTGCACCTCCTGGAAGGTCTGGCCCGTGAAGGAGTTCACGGTGAAGACGATCTGGTCGACGTGCACCGGGACGCGCTGCAGGTCGACGAGGATCGCCTCGTCGTCGCCGCCTTGGCCCGCGCCGCCGACGAGGTTGTCACCGGTGTGCCGCACGGAACCGTCGTCGCTCACCAGGTGCCGGAAGAAGACGACGTCGACGGGCTGCCTGTCCGCGAACAGCACCGCGGAGGCGTCGAGGTCGATCTCCCGCGTACGCGAGCCGAAGAGGCCGCGGCGGGGAGCCGCCTGCCAGCCGAGACCCATACGGACCGCGCTCAGGCTGGCCCCGTCCTTCTTCTCCAGGCTGATGGCCTGACCCTTGGACAAGTTGACGGTCACGGCTGATTCCCCTTTCGGTGTTCCCCAGTTGCCGCGCACTGCGCGGTTGCCAGAACCCTACGCAGGGGCACTGACAGTGCCGAACCCCGGCCCGCGCTTTGTGTCGGTGTTGCAACACTTGGCGCATATGCCGAGGTCCGGCACCACTGGAGCCTCAACGGGCGGCCGCGGAAGGGTTCCTAGGCGATACCCGCCTCACGCATCTGCCGCAGCTCCTTCTTCATCTCGGACACCTCGTCGCGCAGCCGAGCGGCGATCTCGAACTGGAGCTCGGCAGCCGCTGCGCGCATCCGCTCCGTCATCTCCTCGATCTGCTCGGCGAGTTCGGCCGCCGGGCGGTCCGTGGGCACCGCGGCCGCCGCCTTGCCCTTGGCGGACTTCGCGGCCTTGCCCGCCTTCGCGCCCTTGGCCGCCTTGTCGCCGAGCGCCGGGACGGGAGCCTTGGCACCCTTGCCGTCCTTCAGCTTGCGGTAGCCGGAGCCGAGCAGCTGTTCGGTGTCGACCTCCTCGCGGGCGATCTGCGCGACGATGTCGTTGATCTTCTTGCGCAGCGGCTGCGGATCGATGCCGTTGGCCTTGTTGTAGGCGACCTGCTTCTCCCGGCGCCGGTTGGTCTCGTCGATGGCCTTCTCCATCGCCGGGGTGATCTTGTCCGCGTACATGTGGACCTGGCCGGAGACGTTGCGCGCCGCGCGGCCGATGGTCTGGATCAGCGAGGTACCGGAGCGCAGGAAGCCCTCCTTGTCGGCGTCGAGGATGGCCACGAGGGACACCTCGGGCAGGTCGAGGCCCTCGCGCAGCAGGTTGATGCCGACCAGGACGTCGAACTCGCCGGAGCGCAGTTCGCGCAGCAGCTCGACGCGGCGCAGGGTGTCGACGTCGCTGTGCAGGTAGCGCACCTGGATGCCGAGCTCCAGGAAGTAGTCGGTGAGATCCTCGGCCATCTTCTTGGTGAGCGTGGTGACCAGGACGCGCTCGTCCTTCTCGGTGCGCTTGCGGATCTCGTGCACCAGGTCGTCGATCTGCCCCTCGGTGGGCTTGACCACGACCTCCGGGTCGACCAGACCCGTCGGGCGGATGATCTGCTCCACGACCCCGTCCCCGCGGGACAGCTCGTAGGCGCCCGGGGTCGCCGACAGATAGACGGTCTGCCCGATGCGCTGCTGGAACTCCTCCCACTTAAGGGGCCGGTTGTCCAGGGCGGAGGGCAGCCGGAAGCCGTGGTCGACCAGGGTGCGCTTGCGGGACGCGTCGCCCTCGTACATCGCGCCGATCTGGGGGACCGTCACGTGCGACTCGTCGATGACGAGCAGGAAGTCGTCCGGGAAGTAGTCCAGCAGGGTGTTGGGCGGCGAGCCGGGCAGGCGGCCGTCGAAGTGCATCGAGTAGTTCTCCACGCCGGAGCAGGTGCCGATCTGGCGGAGCATCTCGATGTCGTACGTCGTACGCATACGCAGGCGCTGCGCCTCCAGGAGCTTGCCCTGCTTCTCCAGCTCGGCCAGGCGCTCCCCGAGCTCCTTCTCGATGTCGTTGACGGCCCGCTCCATGCGCTCGGGTCCGGCGACGTAGTGGGAGGCGGGGAAGACGTACAGCTGCTGGTCCTCGCTGATGATCTCGCCGGTGAGCGGGTGGAGCGTGGACAGCGCCTCGATCTCGTCGCCGAACATCTCGATGCGGACGGCCAGCTCCTCGTAGACCGGGAAGATCTCGATGGTGTCGCCGCGGACCCGGAAGGTGCCCCTGGCGAAGGCCATGTCGTTGCGGGTGTACTGGATGTCGACGAAACGGCGCAGCAGATCGTCGCGGTCGATCTCGTCGCCCACCCTGAGGGGGACCATCCGGTCCACGTACTCCTGCGGGGTGCCGAGGCCGTAGATGCAGGACACCGAGGCGACCACGACGACGTCGCGGCGGGTGAGCAGCGAGTTCGTCGCCGAGTGGCGCAGCCGCTCCACCTCCTCGTTGATCGAGGAGTCCTTCTCGATGTAGGTGTCCGACTGCGGGACGTAGGCCTCGGGCTGGTAGTAGTCGTAGTACGAGACGAAGTACTCGACGGCGTTGTTGGGCAGGAGCTCGCGGAACTCGTTGGCCAGCTGCGCGGCCAGTGTCTTGTTCGGCGCCATCACCAGGGTGGGACGCTGGAGCTTCTCGATCATCCACGCGGTGGTGGCTGACTTGCCGGTGCCGGTCGCGCCGAGCAGGACGACGTCCTTCTCACCGGCCTCGATGCGCTTGGCCAGGTCGGCGATGGCCGCCGGCTGGTCACCGCTGGGCTGGTAGGGGCTGACGACCTCGATGGGCGCCACCGTGCGTTCGATGTGGGAAACGGGCCGCATGCCATCAACCGTACGACCCCCCGCTGACAACGGGTCCCGGTCAGCGGTTCTGCGGGGTCCGGGAGGTGTGGTGCCGCTGGTGAGGGTCCGGACGCCGGCCGGGGTGGAGCTGTGAGTGACGGGGCAGGCGCGAGGCGACGGCGGCGGCCGGGACGCCCGGTTTGCCCTCGACCGGGGCATGGGCCGGCCGGCCCATGACCATCAGCGGGTCGAACATCATGACGGCACCGGCGAGCAGCAGGAAGGCGAGCGGGCCGATCAGCATCGGTACCAGCACCGAGGCCGGCGGGCCGCCCGCGGCGGCAGTGGAGGCGCTGTGCAGGTGCACGTTCAGGGCGGCCATGCCGGTGTAGTGCATGCCGGTGACGGCGAGCCCCATCACCAGGCTCGCGCCGACGCTCCACAGCAGGCCCCGGACGCGTCCGGCCGCCCACAGGGCGGCCGTGGCGGCCACGACGGCGATGACGACTGAGGCGGCCACGGTGGCCGTGCTGTAGGCGAACCGGCCGTCGAAGCGCATGCTCGCCATGCCGAGGTAGTGCATCGAGGCGACGCCCAGGCCGGTGATCGTGCCGCCGGTGAACAGGGCGGTGCCGGTGGCCCCCCGGTAGCCGACGATGAACAGCCCTACGCCGACCATCACGATGGCCAGGCCGAGGCTCGCGTAGGTGATGGGCCGGTCGTAGTGGATGGGTGCCCCCTCGATGCGGAAGCCCATCATCGCGACGAAGTGCATGGTCCAGATGCCGGAGCCGATCGCGGCCGAGCCGAGGGCGAGCCAGGCGGGGCGCCGCGAGTGCGTGACCAGCAGGGCGCGGGTGGTGCAGCGCAGGCCGAGGGCGCCGCCGAGGCAGGCCATGACATAGGCCACCAGCGGGGTGACGACCCCGTAGCTGAATTCGTCGACCGAGCCCTGCATGTGCGGCAGCCCTTCCGTCCTGTTGCGTCCCGGAATATCCGAACTGCGCCCCCGCCCCCGGACCGCGCGGGCGATCGGGGTGACGCAGAGAGTATGACCCGCACCGGAATGGTCGAACGATTTTCCGGCAAAGAAACACGCCCTTGCCCCAGATGTGCGGCACCGGTGAGCGGAGTTGGCCGCTCGCGTTCACGGTGTGGCCGTCCCGCGCCCGCGTGCCGTTGACTCTCTGCTGTCACTCTGGTGCTGTCGGTATCCGCTCGACGGGAGGAGTCCGCTCATGCACGCGCGCGCAGTCGCCGCCACGGCCACCGCGATCCTGGGGGCGGCAGCCCTCCTGGCCCCCACGTCCGACGCCCGGGCGGGCGAGGCCGGCGGTCCCGTGGTGATCGCCCACCGCGGCGCCTCGGCCTACGCCCCCGAGAACACCCTGGCATCCATCGACAAGGCGGCCGGGCTGGGCTTCTCCTGGGTCGAGAACGACGTCCAGCGCACCAAGGACGGCCAACTGGTGGTGATCCACGACGACAGTCTGCGGCGCACCACGAACGTCGAGGCCGTCTTCCCCGGCCGGGCGCCCTGGAAGGTGAAGGACTTCACCGCCGCGGAGATCGCCCGGCTGGACGCGGGCAGCTGGTTCTCCGCCGCGTACGCGCGCACGCGCGTGCCGACCCTGAAGCAGTACATGCGCCGGGTGGAGCACAATCACGAGAAGCTGCTCCTGGAGATCAAGAATCCGGAGCTGTACCCGGGGATCGAACGGCAGACCCTGAAGCTCCTCGGCGATGAGGGCTGGCTGGACCGGGCGCACCTCGGCCGGCTCGTCGTGCAGAGCTTCAGCGCGGACAGCGTGCGCGCCGTGCACGAGCTGAAGCCGGCGCTCACCACCGCCTACCTCGGCAGGCCGTCCCTCGCTCAGCTGCACCGGTACGCACGCTTCACCGATCTGATCAATCCCTCGTACGGGTCGATCTCCGGGAGCTACGTGGCTGCCCTGCGCACCTTCGACGGGCCGCACGGCAGGCCGCTCGGGGTGTGCGCCTGGACGGTGGACGACGCCGCCACCGCCCGGAAGGTCGCGCGCTACGGCGTCGACGGCGTTATCACCAACAAGCCGGACGTGGTCCGGGCGGCCCTGAGCGCGGGCTGAGCGGGGACCGTCGCGTGAGGGCGTTGATGCTCCTATTGCTGTCAAGCGGCTTGGAGCCAGTCGCGGTAGGCGTGGGCGAGGTCGTCGTCCCTGCTGAGTCCTCGTTCGAGTCTGGA
>NZ_JBEYRK010000050.1:0-40417 GCF_040704065.1 Streptomyces sp. NPDC047869 | reverse complement strand
GCGCCCCCCCCCCCCCCCCGGCGCCCCCCCCCCCCCCCCCCCCCCCCCCCCCCCCCCGTTTCGTGGTTTTTAACCGGGGGGGGCGGGGGGGGCCCCCCCCCCCCCCGGGCCCCCCGACGCGTCCGTGAAAGAAGAGGTCTATGCCCCCTGCCAGTACCCGACCCGTCGACAACCTCGACGACGCCGACTACCCCGCCTACACCATGGGCCGGGCCGCCGAGATGCTCGGCACCACCCCCGCCTTCCTCCGCGCCCTCGGCGAGCACCGCCTGATAACCCCCCTGCGCTCCGAAGGCGGCCACCGCCGCTACTCCCGCTACCAGCTGCGCATCGCCGCCCGGGCCCGTGAACTCGTCGACCAGGGCACCCCCATCGAGGCCGCCTGCCGCATCATCATCCTCGAAGACCAACTCGCAGAAGCCCAGCGCATCAACGAGCAACTGCGCACCCAGGGCGGTCAGCCGCAGGAGAACACCTCAACCTGACAAGAGCGCCGGGCCCGGCCTTGAACATGGCGCCGGAGCGGACCCGGCGCCCGTCACGGCAGACAGGCGGGCACGGCGAGGTTGCGCGTTCCCCGCCTTGATGCCGTGACCCATCGTGTCCAAGACGGTCATGTGTGCGGTGTGGTCGGCGATGGCGTAGCCGAACGCGTCACCATCCACCTCATCGGGTTCGATGACACCGCCGACGGTGATGTGGTGCCCGGCGAAAAGCGGGCGGCGGTGACGCTGGATGGGCCTTCCCGGTGCCTTCTTCGACCGCGGACGACCGCGTGTGGAGGGGAACGCCGGCGTGCTCCGCTTCCCGGTACGGGGTAGTCGGTAGACACCCGGCCCTGCGAGAGGGCTGCGGGAAGACGCCCGGGAGGGATGAGTCGTCTTGTGATCGACCCGGTGAAGGTGAGCAGTGCGCTGACCGATCTGATGCAGGCCAGCCATGTGGCGGCGTTGGAGGAGCTGCCCCGCATGGTGGTCGACAGCGTCGAGCCGGTAGGCCTGCACGATGTGGCGTTCTTCCTCGTGGACGTGCAGGGGAAGGTGTTGCGCGAGGTCACCGGCCGGGGTGCCGACGCCGGTAGGGATGGTGTGGAGCTGGCCGTCGACACGACCCTGGCCGGGTTGGCCTTCCGACGGGTGGACCTGGTCACCGAGCCTTCAGCCTCATCCAGGCGTGATCGCTGCCGCTGGTGGGTGCCCGTCACCGATGGGGTGGAACGGCTCGGAGTGCTGCGCGTGGACACCGGCCAAGACGATCAGGCCACCCGGGACGCGCTACGCGTACTGGCGTCGATGGTGGCGTTGCTACTGCTCAGCAAGCGGAACTTCAGCGATTCCTACGCACGCTTGATCCGCACCGCACCGATGAGCGTCGCCGCCGAGATGCAGTGGCACCTGACCCCGCCCTCGGCCTTCGCGGGCCGCCGTACCACCGTCGCCGCGGTCTCGGAGCCGGCCTACGAGGTCGGCGGCGACGCCTTCGACTACGCAGTATCCGACAACGTGCTGCATCTGTTCATGTTCGACGCCATGGGCCACGACGCCAGAGCGGGCCTGACCGCCAACATGGCCGTGGCCACCTGCCGCAACGCCCGCCGCCAGGGCGCCGACCTCGTGCAGACCTCCCAGGCGGTCGAAGACGCTCTGATCGAGCAGTTCGGCACCAGCCGCTACATCACCGGAATCCTCGCCGATCTCGACATGAGGACCGGGCGGCTGACCTGGATCAACCGCGGTCACCACCTGCCCATGCTGTTGCGCTCGGGACGCTGGCCCAGTGAGCTGCACTGCCCGCCGGCCGGGCCCATGGGCGTCGCTCTGGGACTGCCGGTGGCCGTCTGCCAGGACCAGATGCACCCCGGTGACCGGCTCGTCCTCTACACCGACGGCGTCATCGAAGCCCGCGACGCGCAGGGCCGGGAGTTCGGTCTCAAACGGTTCACCGATTACCTCGTACGCCACCACGCCGACCGCCTCACCGTCCACGAGACGCTGCGCCGGCTCATCCACTCCGTCCTCGACCACCACGATGGGCACCTCAACGACGACGCCACCATCCTGCTCGCCGAATGGCGGGACCCCGATCAGGACCGCCTCACCCCCTGACGCCGGCGCCCCCGCGCATGACGAGACACAGGGACACGCGGCGGAGAAGGAGGCAGCAGACCATGCCCGACCACCAGGCCAACTCGCCGGGCTCCGCAGCCGCGCTCACCGTGCACACCGAGGTTCTGCCTGACCAGACTGTCCTGCTCACCCTGCGAGGCGCTCTCGACCACCACACCAGCGCCCAGCTCACTCAGACTCTGCACACACTGCTGCGCCCCACCCGGCCGGTGGTCCTGCTGGACCTGTCCGGGCTGTCCTTCATCGACTCCACCGGCCTGACCTGCCTGCTCCAGGCCAGGCGAGCCCTCCACGACGTCGACGGCACCATCGACCTCATCGCGCCCGGCCCACCCGTGCAGCACCTGCTGGACCTCACCGGCATCAACCAGGTCTTCCCCATCCACCCCGACCGCTCCACCGCGCAAGCCGCGCACAGGCAGCGGACATGACCGCACGCCGCCCTACCCCGGCAAGCGCACTCAGGGACAGAAAAGAGGGGCCTCAGGCGGAGAAGACCGCCGGGCCGGCCTCGCCGACATCGCCGTCGTCACGTTGTTCCCTGGGTGTGCTGTCCCGGGACGTTGGTGACACGCGTGTCAGCCACACCACGAGCCATGTCGGTGATCCCGGGCTCGGCCGGATGCTCGTCAGGAATTGCTGACCTGCAAGCAGCAGGTGGTGCCCCGGTGAGACGGAACTGGCGGCCGGGCAGCAGGTGTCGCCCTCATCGGCGGGGGTATGCGCGCGGGGTGAACCGCATAGCGAAGGCGGCTGCGATGGAACCAGCGCCCGTAGGAGAGGACAGCCGCACGCCGGGCGGACAGGCCATCCAGACCACGACGGCGCTGCACGGCGACGGCACCGTCATCGCCCAGTCCCGCCATATGGCCGCCGACTTCCTCACCCGCGTCCAGGCAGACCACGGTCTGCCCGTCTCGCAGCGCGCCATGGACCTCACCCAGCTGGTCGTCAGCGAGCTGGTCACCAACGCCCGCAAGTACGCGCCCGGTCCGGTGCTGCTGGATCTGCGGATCGCCGGCGACGTGGTCGAGGTCGCGGTGTGGGACTCCGACCCTGTACTGCCCATCGCCCGGGCCGCGGACGCCGGCCGGGTGGGCCAGCACGGCCTGGAGATCGTGATGGCCGTCTGCCAGGGCTTCGAAGCACAACGCGAGCCGGTCGGCAAACGCATCACCGCCCGCATCGCGCTGGCCGACGACCCCGGCGGTGCCGTCTTCGGACGCTGTCCCCTGTGAAACGCCCCGGCTGAACACGCTCAGCCGGGGCGTACGGCGACGGCGGGGCGGGCCAGGGATGGCAGCATGCCGGGGCCCTGCCGCGCCGGGTCCCCGAACCGCTGCCTACCGGGACGCCGGCGCGCCTGCGGCGCCCCACCACTTGAGGAGGGCACCCTTCATCACCCGCGAGGGGCGGACGCCCCGGTGGTAGGCCTTCAGGCGGCCCCGCTCCCGGTGCACTCCCCGGGGCGCAGGGGCGGGGCCTTTCACTGCGCCGAAGCCCCGGGTGAGGCGGTGTCTGCCGGCTGCGCGAGGGGTATCTGGGCGATCGTCGCGCCGGCCGTGCCGGGTTGGTGCCGGTGCCGGTCCGCATAGGCCGTGAGCCGGTGACGGCCACCCGCCCCCGCAGCTGCCCCCTTTCAGGCCCTGACGGCCACCCGCTCCCGGTTCCTCGGGGCCCGCGCGCCCGGGCCGCCGCCTTGAGGGCGGCGGCCCTCGTTGACCGGCCCCAACGGCCGACTCGGGCTCGGCGTCGGCAGCGCTTTCCGTTGCCGTATTGTCGGTGCGGCATATTCAATCGAACACTTGGCGGGTTACGTGGTTAACGAGGACAACGCGCAGCGGCTGGTCGAGACGCTGGTGGCCCGTCGTGACGACTTCACCGCGCGCTGGACCAGGACCGTGAGCGATTCGCTGCAGGGACGGCTGAGCACGGTCGAGATGGAGCGCGAGCTGGCGGACCTGTACGCGGCGATCTGCGCAGCGCTGGAGGCCGGCGGTCTGAGCGATCAGGGCGAGCACTTCGGCGAGGTGCGCAGCCTCCTGATCGAGCTCTCCCGCAACCGGGCCCGGCAGGGCTTCACGCCCAGCGAGACCGCACGCAGCGTGCTGGCGCTCAAGGAAGTCCTCGAGCCGGAACTGGTGAACGGCGAAGACGGCGTCCGGGTATACCTCAGGCTGGCCCAACTGCTCGACGACCTCGCCCTGCTGACGACGGAGGCGTACGTCAGGACGCGCGAGGAGATCATCACGGCGCAGGCCGAGCAGCTGCTCGAGCTTGCCACGCCCGTGGTGAAGCTGTGGGAAGGCGTCGTTGGCGTGCCCCTGGTCGGCACCCTCGACTCGGCCCGTACCCAGGTCGTGATGGAGAAGCTCCTGCAGACCCTGGTCGACACCGACTCCACGCACGCGATCATCGACATCACGGGCGTTCCGACCGTCGACACCCAGGTCGCGCAGCACCTGCTCAAGACCGTCGTCGCCGCTCGCATGATGGGAGCGCAGTGCACGATCTCGGGGATCCGGCCGCAGATCGCGCAGACGATTGTCGCCCTCGGTATCGAGTTCGGAGACATTCCCACGAACGCCTCGCTGTCCGACGCCCTGCGTCAGGCGCTCAAGGAGATCGCCCGGGACGCCGAAGAGAACGCGGGTGCTCTGCTGTGACCGACCGCGTTCCCGTACTGAAGATCGGTGACACACTGCTGGTCTCCATCCAGACCGATCTGGAGGACCAGATGGTGATGGATCTTCAGGAGGACCTGTCCAGCCGGATCGTCGAGACGAGCGCCAGAGGCGTGGTCATCGACATCTCCGCGCTGGAGATCGTCGACTCCTTCGTCGGACGGATGCTCGCCACCAACGCGTCCATCTCCCGCATCCTCGGGGCCGAGACGATCGTCGTCGGCATGCGGCCCGCCGTCGCCATGACGCTCGTCGAACTCGGCCTCTCCCTGAACGGGGTGCGCACGGCACTCAACCTCGAGCGCGGACTGAGGCTCCTGCGGCGTCTGACCGCGGGCCGCGCATGAGGAACTACGCGCAGGAAGCCGCGCTGGAGAGTGTGCCGGTCGCCAGCAGCGGTGATGTCGTCACCGCGCGCCAGATGGTCCGCACCCTCGCGCAGCGCAGCCGCCTGTCGCTGGTGCACCAGACCAAACTGGTCACGGCGGCGAGCGAACTCGGCCGCAACATGCTCATTTACGGCCAAGGCGGTGTCGTACGGGCGACGACCGTCAACGAAGCGGGGCGCACGGGGATCTTCGTAGAGTTCGCCGACCAGGGGCCCGGTATCCCGGACGTCGAACTGGCCCTGACGGACGGCTGGACGTCCGGCAACGGCATGGGGCTCGGGCTGAGCGGAGCCAGGCGGCTCGTCGACGAGTTCGACATCGAGACGGGACCGACGGGCACCACGGTGCGCATTGTGAAGTGGGGTCGGTGAACGGCACTTCGGTCTGTGAAGCCGGTGAGGTCACATGGCTGCGGGCGGACGTGGCGCTCGCGGCGGCCGCGCGCCGGACGGGCGGACGGCTCGCCCGCAGTATCGGCCTGGGGGAGGAACGCGTCGCGCAGGTCGAACTGTGCGTGACCGAAATGGCCACGAACATTCTCCGGCACGCTGAGGACGGCGCCCTTGCCCTGCACGTGGTCCGTTCCCGCGACCGCGCCGCCGTGGAATGCCTGGCCCTGGACACCGGGCCCGGCATCCACGACGTCGGCACGGCCCTGCGCGACGGAACGTCAGGGGCCGGAACGCTGGGCATCGGCCTGGGCGCCATCGCGCGGGCGGCCGACAGCTTCGGCGTGCACACCCTGCCGGGGCGCGGGTCGGTCGTCCACACCCGTTTCTGGACCGCCGACGGCCCGCCGCCGGGCACGGGCCCCGTCGAGGTCGGTGGTCTGACCCGCCCGATCGGCGGCGAACAGGTCTGCGGGGACACCTGGGCCGTGCGCACGGTGGCACCAGGCGACGGTGAGGCCACGCTCGTGCTGATGTGTGACGGGCTGGGGCACGGGCCCCTGGCCGCCCGCGTCTCGGAGTTGGCCCGCAGCGCCTTCCGCGAGAGCAAGGGCACGACCCCCGGCGCCGTCATGCAGGACGTGCACCGCGCGCTGAAGGGAACCCGCGGCGCCGCGGTGGCGCTCGCGCTCATCGACGCGCGGCGCCACCGTGTGGAACTCATGGGCGTCGGCAACATCAGCGCCCTGGTCACCGCCGGGGGAGGCCGCACGGGACTGCTGTCCCTGCCCGGCATCGTCGGCCTCCAGCTCCCGCGTCTCCGCACGTTCGACGCGGCGTTTCCCCCCGACGCCGTGCTGATCCTGCACTCCGACGGCCTCAGCGACCGGTGGAAGCCCGCCGACTTCCCCGGTCTGTTCGCCCACCATCCCTCCCTGATCGCCGCTCAGCTCCTCAACCAGGCCGGCGTCCGCCGGGACGACGCCGGCATCGTCGTGGCCGGGCACAGGCGGCCGTGAGCAGCCGGCCGATCGCCCAGGAGCTGGTCACGATCGCCCTGCGGGAGGATCGGGACGTCTTCGCCCTGCGCCGGTTCAGCCAGTCCGCGTGCCGGGTCATGGGCGTCACAGGCCCCCCTCTCGTCCGCCTCGCCACCGTGGTGAGCGCGGCGGGCGAACACCTCCTGGGCGCCCCGCGGCTGACCGCACGACTGTTCATGGAGGACACCGGCCACACCGTGCTGTCCGTGCGTTTCCGCTGGCACGGACCGACGGCTCCCCGGCCCGAGATGCTGAAGTCCGCCACCCGCCTGCTCGACGCGTGCCGCTACCTTCCCCCGCACGACGGCGGCGGCCACGAGCTGACCTTCGCCCTGCACGCCCCCGCCTCCACCCTGCCCCTGGCCGAGCTCGCCGCCGACATCGTCACCAGGCTCAACCGGACGGACGGCCTGGACCTGATCGACACGCTGCGCGTGCAGAACAGCCAGCTCCTGGCCGCCCTGGAGGAGTCCCAGCAACAGCAGGAGGAACTGCAGCAGCTCAACGCCGAACTCGAGGAGACCAACGCCGGAGTGGTCGCGCTCTACTCCGAGCTGGCCGGCGAGCTGGAGAAGACCAACAGCGGCGTCGTCGCCCTGTACGCGGAACTGGAAGACAAATCCCGCCAGCTCGAGCTGGCCGACGAGTACAAGACCCGGTTCTGGGCCAACGTCAGCCATGAGCTGCGCTCCCCGGTGAACTCCGTCATCGCGCTCACCCGGCTCCTGCTGGATCCCGCCGCGGACTCCCTGACCCCCGAGCAGCGCCAGCAGGTGGCCCTCGTGCAGTCCTCCGGCAGCACCCTCCTGGCGCTCGTGGACGAACTCCTCGACGTCGCCAAGGCCGAGTCGGGCAGGCTGGAGCCGCACCCGGTCGACACCGACCTGCGGTCCGTCCTGCACCAACTGCGCGGCACCCTCCAGAGCACCGCGCACCCCACCGTGAGCCTGGACATCCCCGACCACCACCAGCGGGCCGTCCTGCACACCGACGAGACCATGCTGACCCGGGTCCTGCGCAACATCCTGTCGAACGCGCTGAAATTCACCGTCGACGGCTCCGTCAGCCTGGACGTCACCGAACAGGACCGCGACGGCGCCGACTGGTTCGTCTTCACCATCCTCGACACCGGTGTGGGCATCCCCCCGGACGAGCTGGACCGCGTGTTCGAGGAGTTCTACCAGGTGCGCGGCCCGCACCAGCGCGGACGGGCCGGCACCGGGCTGGGACTGCCCTACGCCCGCAAACTCACCGAACTACTCGGGGGAACCCTCACCCTGCACAGCGAAGTGGGGCGCGGCACCCGCGTCACCGTTCAGCTGCCCGGCCGCGTCCCCGCCGCGCCCCGGACCGCGAAGCCACCCGGCCCCGCTGCGACGGGGTCCGCCGAAACCGAGCACCAGAGCGGACGGCCGACACCGATCTGGCGGTCGGTGGTGGTCGTCGACGACGACGAGGCCTTCCTGACCGGCCTGCGCCCCGTGCTCGAACGGCTCGCCGCATCCAGCACGGTCCTCACGGACAGCACCCAGGCCCTGCAGACCGTCAAACGCGAGCGCCCGGACGCCGTCCTTGTGGACCTGAACATGCCCGACCTCGACGGCTACGAGGTCCTTCGCCTGCTGGCCGCCGACCCGGCCACGGCCCCGATCCCCGTGGCGGTGCTGACCGCGCTCGACCCCGCGCACGTCGACCCACCCCGCCTCGTCCACGCCCGCGCCGTCCTGAACAAGTCACACCTCACAGCCGAGCGCATCGCCGCGGCCATGACCGACCCACCCCACCCGTCGACCCGGCCGGAACACCCCCCCGCCGCCACACCGGCCGGCGCCGACCCCTGAACCGACAGGCCCTGACAGCGCCCCGCAACCCTTCCAGGCCAACAACCCCACCCAAGACCGCCGCGCCGAGGAACACCCATGAGCCACGCACTGGAACAGGACAGATCTCCGGCCCGGATCCTCGTCGTGGACGACAACCCCACCAACCGCTACGTCCTGGCCACCACCCTGCGCCGCGCCGGACACCAGGTCATCGAGGCCGAGGACGGAACCCGGGCCCTGGAACTGCTCGCACCGCACGGCGGCGAGCCACCGGAGGCCGCCGTCGTGGACGTCCGGCTTCCCGACATGACCGGCCTCGAGGTCTGCGAACGCATCAAGAGCGACCCGCTCACCGCATCCATCCCGGTGATCAACATCTCGGCGTCCGCGATCACCGTCCAGGACCGCACCCAGGGCCTCTACCGCGGCGCGGACGCCTACCTCGTCGAGCCGATCGCCCCGGACGAACTGCTCGCCACGATCACCGCGAGCCTGCGCTACGCCCGCGCCCGCCGCCGAGCCGAGCGACTGGCGGAACGACTGCACCTGCTCAACGAAGTGACCCTCGCCCTCTACAGCGCCCCCGACGCCAACCAACTGGTCCACGCGACAGCGCAGGGTGCGGCGGCCATCTTCCGCTGCGACGCCGCCGCGATCCTCACCACCCCCCAGGGCAACCCGGTGGTCGCCCACACCTGGCACGACACTCCCGCGGACACACAGGCCGCCCAGCCGCAGGCGCACCCCGCACCCGGCTGGGGACAAGAGAGCGAACGGGTCAAGGCATGGGCCACCAGCGGGCAGACCATCCCCCTGCCCTGCCTGCCCACCGAACTGAAGGACCCGGCGAACCGCCGCGTCGTCATAGGCCGCGCCAAGACCGAACGGCCCCCGGTGGCGCTCCTCGTCCCCGCGGGCGCCCTGACGACACAGGACGACGAACGGCTGCTCACCCAGCTCACCCAGGCCTGCGCGCTGGCCCTGGAGGCGCTGCGCAGCTACAGCGAGGAGCACGCCCTGGCCCTCACCCTGCAACGCAGCTTCCTCCCCGAAAGCCTGCCGAAGACCGCACGCGCCCACCTGGCCGTGCGCTACCTCCCGGCCAGCGACCACACCGAGATCGGCGGCGACTTCTACGAGGCCATCGACACACCGGCCGGCCTGGTCGTGGCCGTCGGCGACGTCGCCGGCCACTCCCTGGACGCCGCCATGGTGATGGGACAGATCCGGCACGCACTGCGGGCCTACGCCACCGAGGGCCACCCGCCCGAGGTGATCCTCTCGCGCCTGGACCGCCTCCTGACAACCGTCGAACCCGGAGCCACCGTCACCCTGTGCGTGGTCCTCGTCGCACACCACGGCGACACCCTCCACATCGCCAACGCCGGCCACCTGCCACCCCTGCTGCGCGCCCCCGACGGCACCACCGCGTACGTCACCCAGCACGGCCCCCTGCTCGGCCTCGGCCTGCCCCACCCGCCGGCACACCAGGTCACCGCACCACCCGGGACACTCCTGCTGCTGGTCACGGACGGCCTCATCGAGCGCCGCCACGAGGACCTCCAGACATCCCTGAAGTCCCTGGCCGAAGTGGCCGGCGAAGGCTCCACCGACCCCGAGGAAACCTGCACGCGCCTGCTGGAGCGGCTGTCCCCCGACGGAAACGACGACGTGGCCCTCATGGCCGTACGCCTCAACCCCGCCGCCACCGGCTGACGGCACCCCTCCGGCCGCGGCCGACGAAAACGGCCGGACCGATCGCTTCCGGCGCGAGCCCTGCCGCGGATCCCACCCGGGACCGCGCAAGGGCGCCCGGCGGGCACTGCCCCGGCCGGGCGCCCCCTTTCCTTCTCCGCGCCGAAGAAGCCGGGCTTCTTCGCCGCGCCACCAGGAGGGTTCTGCGTCTGCTGGTGGCACAGGGCTCGCGCGTTGCCGATCAGCTGAAGTGGTGGCGGGCGGGTCGAGGGGCGGGCCGCCGGCCCGCACAGGGCGCGGATCTCGGTCCGGGAGCCGATCCGACCGGAGCACGCCCCTCATCGGGCCAGTACGGCACCCACTTTCAGGTGCGAACCGGTGCTCAGGCCGAGGGCTACGGGTCCGTAATAGCTGCCGCTCTCCGGCACGGGCGTCCCGTCCGAACCGCCGTTGAGCGTGAGCACGGTGCCGTCGCCCGCGTTCTCGCCGTCCGAGCCGATCGCGAGGTCCAAGACTGCGTCGCCGGTGAGGTCGGCGACCGCGACCGCGCTGCCCAGCCGGTCGCCCGCCTCGGCGGCACCGAGCACGCCGGCGTGCTCGGTGTCGTACTCCTTGGCAGCGGCGGCCGCAAGTCCGTCCGCGCTGCCGTGCAGCAGTACGGCGGCGCCTGCGTCGGCGGCGAGCGCGCCGGAAGCCGTCACGTCGGTGCCGGGCGCCCCGGCGAGGACGTCCGCGTAGCCGTCGTCGTCCACGTCGACCGCGGCCAGTGAGGCCCCGAATTGGGCTACGAGCGCCTCATGAAACGGGGCGACAAGGGTGAGCTCATCACCCCCGGCCTGGAAACCCATGCCGAGCAAACCTTCGTGAATGTCATCGAGAACGGCAATATCCCGGGTTCTGGCATCATCGCCTCCTCGCGTACAGCGTGCGGGCCCAGCAACCCCGTGGGACCGGTGATCTGAAGCTGCGGTAGTGAATGTGTGAATGTGGCGTCCTCCGGTAGTGGCATCCGGAGGACGCCGCATCCGTTGCGGGACCGAGAGCAGGAAGATTCTTCGCTTGATGTCTTCTCGATGCCCCGACAGTATGTACGCATGGCTTCTTATGCGCGGCGCTATATGGCCGGTGACCGAGAGGGAGTATGGGCTGATTTGCGACTCCTCGGGCCGGTGCCTGAAAATCTGTTCGAGGACTGCTCCGCTGTCGCCGCCGAGACCATGCGGCGAGTGTCGTCACATATCAGCCGCCTTGCGGAACAGTTGACTGCGCTCGGCCTGGAGGTGAGCGGCGCTATGCTGAGTCCGCCCACGCCTGCCGATGCAGCGGAGTTGGATGATCTTGCTGGGCGAATCGGCGGAATCCCTCTGGCCCTCGACGCTTGCCTGAGATATGCCGGGGGAGTCTGGTTCTCGGGGAATCTTCCCGAGCTCGGCCAGTATGCGTCCGGATTTCAGTCCCGAGAAGTCGACTTCTATCCCGACCCCTTGATCATCCCGGATGCCGGGAGCCTTCGAGCCGACTGGGACACGTATTGCGAACTGCTCGAAGACGACCCAGAATCGGATCAGGGGGAGTTCATTTTTGAATTCTCTCCGGATGCACTCCACAAGGCCAATGTGAGCGGCTCCACGTATGACATCAGGATGGCACACACGGTAGCGGATCCCATTCTTGAAGGAGTGGATCGGCGTCCCGGTATCACCTTGGTCGAATATCTGCGATGGTCCATCTCCTGGGGAAGCATGCCCGGGTGGTCCTTCGCGAAGGACCGTGCCCCCGCCGCGCTTGCCGAACTTCGTGTGCAGCCCGATTTCTGAGCTCTGGAACCATCACACGCTCCGAACCCGACCCGGGCCTCCTCGACCGCGTAGTCGGAATCCTTCCAGGTCTTCCAGGTCGCCAGGCGTTGAAAGGTGACGCCTTCCTCGCGGAGCAGGATGCGCAGCCCTCGTGGCTGATGTCGTCGACCACAAGGCCTATCCGTGAGCAGCTATTGGCGGGGGGCCATTGCTGATCCGCGGGATTGCCGGTTAGCCGAACCGGCAATCCCGCGCTGTGTTGCGCCGCCTCACAGGGAAACCACTGCACGCCACAAAGGCACGGGACCGCCGGCGTCAGACGCCCTTCAGGGCTCCTTCCCGGGGCGCAAGGCGCACGGAGTGGGGAGGAGCGGTATGGCTACGAGGGGCCGCGACCGTTGGTCGAGCGCTTGAAGACGCGTAGGTCGGCCGCAGTGCGCACGCGTTCAAGATCAGACCCTCGTCGAGGTATGGGGGCTGTCTGCGGGAGCGGGGCGACGGCCGTGAGGCGGGGGCGACTGCACAGGCCCGCGGCTGGGCGCCGTCCGCGGGGGCCAGCCGCCACACGCAGGCACGTACGAGCCCAGGACGCCGCGAACGACTCGTGCTCAAGACGAAGGCAACCGTGCACGACGTGTGGTGGGCCGCAGCGTTCCCGGGCAACCTGCCGCCCCCTGCCGACGGTGCTGCGCATAGGTAGCCGGACCCACCGGCCCACGTCCCGAGCCTCGGATTCTGTGACGGCGCGGCCCTGCACCGCGTGAGTCCTGCCCTCCGGGATCGTCTGCTGCCGTTGCCTGCGGGCACGATGTTCACAGGCGATCAGCCGAGCACTGACTACATGCAGTGGGTGCCAGTGCCACCGGCGAGCGTGGCATCGCTGGCTGGTCGGGAAGCGTCCTGGACGGTGTGCGCCTCGCCCTGGAGGTGCCAGCGGCGAGGCACAGTTGCGCGCCGGGGGAATTCTGGTCGGCCATCGCATATCCGACGACCCCACGGGTGTCCTCGGCTGCGAGGCCACGCGCAGTGAGATCAGCCTTTGGCCGTCAGACAGAAAGGATGACCAGCGGGATCGATGAGGACCCGCCAACGCTTCTCATTGGGCTGGTACTCCGGCTTGCTTGCGCCCAGTTCCAGGAGCCACGCCTCGGCCTCGTCCAGGTCGTCGACGTCGAAGTCGAGGTGGAACTGCTGGGGAACGGTTTGGTCGGGCCAGCGGGGAGCCCGGTAGTCGTCGACCCGCTGGAAACCGATGAAGAGTCCGTCCTCGCGGTTGAGACCGGCGAAGTCGGCGTCGGACTTCGGATGCCGTTCGAGGCCGGTGGCCTGCTGGTAGAACGCCGCCAGCGCCAGCGGGTCCGAGCAGTCGAGCGTGATCGCGGACAGCTTCATCTGCGGTGGCATGGCAACTCCGGGCCTGTCGAGGACTCTCGCGATGTCAAACACTAAAGGGCCACCGCAGACCGGGCTGAACTCGCGCGTGGCCGCCGGGAGGGAACGCCGGCGCCAGGCCCCTGTCCACTGCCCCGGCACGCACCAGGGCGGTCAGACCGTAGCGGGCAGCCGCCCGGCTGATCAGTGACGCGGTTGTTTCGGCTGTGACGTGTCTCCGGCGGGTCTGCCGGCTTCCTTCGCTTCCCGGGTGGGCTGACGAAGGCGACGCCCGGGGGAGCTTCGCCGGTAACTCGGTTACGGGAAGACCGAACAGCGGGGTGCTGGTCGAGGTGGCAGAAGCGATCAAGGACGCCGGCCTCGGACACTTTCCACTCACTCCCTCACTGTCAGGCCTGGCGGGCGGAGGACGTGAGGCGATCGGCGAGCGCGATGACCAGGTCGCGCAGCTCATCGGGGCGCTCGATGACGAAAGGCCGGTCGAGTGAGGCGAGTACGAGAGGCAGCCAGTCGAGCCGCTCCACTCGCAGCTCGACGCGTAGCCAGCGCTCGGTCGCCCGCTCCTCGCCTGCCAGGGGCGCGTACTCTTCCAGGCGCGCGACGCTGGCGGGAAGGTGGGCGCGGATCTGCTCAACCGTCCCCTGGATTCGCAAGGTCACTTGATGCCGGTACTCGGCCGTGGCGAACGCTGACAACACCCGCTGCGCCGGACCGGGACCCGCGGGCGCTTCGAATGAGCCGGGCAGGGTCCTCGGGTCTGCGATGCGATCGAGCCGGAAGGTCCGGTCCTCGCCGATCTGGGCGTCCTTGCCCGTGACGTACCACCGGCCCGCATGAGCGACGATCCCGTACGCGTGCAGCGTCCGCTCGCTACGCCGTCCGTCGCGGTCGATGTAGCGGATCGCCACCGGCCGGCGGCGGCGTACCGCATCGGCGATGGTGAGCAGGACCTCAGCGTCCGGGGTGTCCAGGGTTTCGAACCCGCCGGACTGTTCCGTGAAGGCGAGAGCCTCCACGAGTGTGTCGAGCCGACGGGCGATGTGCCTGGGCAGCACCCGCCGGATCTTCGCCGACGCCGTCTCGCTTGCCGTGCGCTCCGCCGTCGTCAAGCCCGCTCGACGGCCTGCGACCAGAGCGAGCAGCACGGCCAGCGCCTCGTCGTCGCTGAGCATGAGCGGAGGCAAGCGGTACCCGGGGGCGAGCCGGTACCCGCCGTAACGGCCCCGCACCGATTCCACGGGCACGTCCAGGTCGGTCAGCTGGCCCACATACCGCCGCACCGTTCGCCCCTCCACGCCCAGCCGGTCGGCGAGTTCGGCCACGGTCCGGGTGCCGCCCGACTGCAGCAGCTCCAGGAGTGTCAGCACGCGGCCGGTGGGTCGAGGCATGTTCGCAAACCTAGCGCGAATACAGGACCGATTCTGTCCACTATTCCTCCTAGCCTGCGACATGCACGCCTACAGCGCAGCCAAGGAGACTTCCGTGGACTTCATCTCGATCCGCATCATCACCAGCGACGTGGCACGCCTCGTCGCGTTCTACGAGCGAGCCACACAGACGCAGGCGATATGGGCCACCGAGGACTTCGCCGAACTCAGGACCGCGGGCGCCACCCTCGCGATCGCCGGCACCCGCACTGTCCCACTGTTCGCCCCAGGCTCTGCTCGCCCGGCGGACAACCACAGCGTCATCACCGAGTTCCTCGTCGACGACGTGGACCGCGTGCACCAGAACCTGACCGGCTTCGTCACCGACTTCGTCAACGAGCCCACCACGATGCCCTGGGGCAACCGGTCGCTGCTGTTCCGGGACCCCGACGGCAACCTCATCAACTTCTTCACCCCCGTCACCCCAGCGGCCATGGAGAAGTTCGCGCGCTGACGTCACACGCAGGCGCTCTCGCGGCAGCCCGTTCCGCACATGCCCTACCGCCGCTGCACGGTGCAATGGGTGCGACAGACGGCGGACGTGAGAACCGAGGTGTCCGGTGGCTTCACTCACCCCGCTTCAGCTGCGAGGGCGTGCCGCCGACCTGGTGGCCAGGACCATCGTGGCACCCTTCCCGTCGGCTCGCTTCGCGCGCGGCATGATCCCGGAGCTGGAGACCGAGACGAGGGTCCTCGGCCCCAGGGACGTCTGACGTCATCACACGCCTCTTGCCCCTCGGACCGCTGGCCGGCGGTGCCGTGGGCCAGCCGGACAGCGGCGAAGAACTCGTTGTCGGTGGTGACTGGAACGCTGGTCGTATGAACGGCGATGAGCAGTTGCTGCGCGGCCGGGTCTACGGCTGCGACCACGACGACCCCGATCCAGGGCCACTTCCCGCACGGACGTACGTCACGCTCGTCGGCGGACCCTTGGACGGTCTGCTGCTGGACATCACCGGGTGGACGCCGGAGGAAGTCGACGGAGGCGTCGCCTTGGCCACCGAGCTGTCGCGGTGGCCCGGCGGCCGCGCCCTGTACGACCCGAGCGCCGATGGACCGCGCGCACCGGGCCCAGGAGCGGCCTGTCGTTTCTACTATTCCGGCGACGCACCCTGACCACAGGCCCGCGGACGGCAGTTCGAGAGTCGGTGCTGCGGTGCGTGAGGGGCAGGGCTGGGGGAACCATGCAGTGGCGCGCATATGCCCGGTACTTCGCAGAAGTAACTCACATTTTGTGTGCTTGTAGGGGTGAGGTAAGGGCATCCGGTGGCCAGGAGGTTGATAGCTATGGTTCCCCTGCTTCTGGTTCTTCTGCTGGCTCTGATCCTCTTCGGTGCGGGTTTCGCGCTGAAGGCGCTGTGGTGGATCGCGGTGATCGTGCTGGTCGTGTGGCTGCTGGGCTTCGTCGTCCGGTCCGCGGACGGCACCGGCCGCAAGGGCCGCTGGTACCGCTGGTAGACGAGAAGGCACCTGGCGCGATGAGCGCGCCACGCGTGAGTGGGGCCCGGCCGGATACGGCCGGGCCCCACTCACGTAAGAAGACTTTCTGCGCGGGCGGTTGGGAGGGATCGGGCGTATCGGACGCATCGCGGGGTACGTGAGGGCATGCACCGGCCTCGCAGACCCAGCAGTGGAACCCTGCTCCTCCTGTCTGCGGGGCCGCTGTGCACGGTCTCGGCGTCTGGACGGCCGTCCCTGTGCAGGTCGGGCTCAGCTTCCGAATCCCGGCCCAGGGACCCGCACCCTGGCCGGCGCTCTGCCCGATCGCGTCCCTGAACGCGTCGTACCGGCGCATCAGCAGCTCCCGGCCGGCCGGGCCGGCCATGGACGGCTTGGCCGCCGGTGCCGGCGTAGGCCTTGGGGGTCAGGGCGAGGAGGAACCGGCCGGTGGGGTGGGCGGGGGAGAGGCGGGCGGCGTGGATGGCGTGGACGGCGGCCCAGGAGTGCCCGAAGCGCAGCAGTTCGGTGGCGGTGACGCTCCCATGCCCCGTCACGCCATTCCGGAACGGCGTCCGGGTCCTGAAGCAGGTGTTCGCGGGCGAGGTCGCCGACGGTCACCGACACTCTGTCCGCCAGCGGGCGCGACGCGAACGGTGCCGATCGCCGCTGCACCACAGGGCGAGCACCTGTACGCGATCCCCGCGTCGTGACGATGTCCCGCGTCGTGATGATGTCCCGCGGCAGACGGCCGACGCCTCGACGCGGGCACCCGCACCGGCTCATCGCCCCCGGACCGGGCCAGGCGCCCACGGGCAGATCGGCAGGAGGTCAGTCGGGCCGCTGGGCGCGGCGACGGCGCTGGATGAGCAGCACGCCGGCTCCCACCGCTACCGCCGCAGCAGCCACGCCGGCGGCCGGCAGCGCCGAGGAGCCGGTCTCCGCGAGGTTGCCGCCGCTCGTCGTCCCGCTGTTCGCCGTCCCGCCGGTGACCGTGGAGGACGATCCGCCGTCCGAGCCGTTGGTCGAGGTGCCCGTCGAGCCGTTCGAGCCGCCTGTCGATCCGTCGGAGCCGCCCGACCCGTCCGAGCCACCTGCCGAGCCGGAGGAGCCACCGCCCGCGACGTCCAGGGTGATGTCGGCCTGGTCGTTGGCCTTGTCGGGATCGAACGGCCGGGCTTCGGTGCTCAGAGCTATCGACCCTTTGGCGCCGGGCACCCGCTTGTCGATGCGCAAGTCGAAGGTGTAGGTCTCCCCGCTGCCTTCGTAGAGCGACCGCATGCCGCAGACGTACGCTCCCTCCTCGGCCCGGCAGAAGGCGCCGCGCTTGACGACCGACGTTCCGGGGGGAGGAGTGATCACCACACGGACGGCCTTGTCCCCTTCCCTGGGCCACACCCAGGCGGGTCCGGCGTTGGTGAACTTCACCTTCATCGTGACCGTGTCCCCGACGCTCCCCCTCAGTGCGGCACCCGTCACCTGGTAGTCGGCCGTGTTCACGGTGGTGACGGGCACGTCGACGATGCGCGCCGACCCCACGCCCCCGGCCTCCGCCGCAACGAGCTTCACAGGCGATGCGGTTCCCGCCACCGGGTCACTGCCGTTGTCATCAGCTCCCGGATCAGCACTCTCGACACGCAGGCGCAGTTCGTCGTTGAGCGCGCGGTCCAGAGCCGTGACGCGCAGGGGCCTGTCGGTCGTGTAGACGGCGCCGGGTTCCACCGCCTGGTCGAACGCGCACACCGCGGTCCACCGCTCGGGCATCTCGTCGTAGGGCCGCACGTGCTGCACCTGGCAGTTGGAGGGCACCTGGGCGAAGTCGAGTCCTCGGGTGACGGAGTAGGCGACCCACACCTTCTCGGCCGTCACCGCGCCCTTGTTCGCCACGGTGGCCGCAACGTCGATGCCGTCTCCCGGCCTCAGCCCGCTGACCGGCGCGATGCCCCCGACGACCAGGTCGGGGGTGTTCTCTTCGCCGTAGGCCGCAGGTGCGGTGGCCAGTGCCATAAGACCTGCTGCGCCGAGGGCGGCGACAGAAGACCGGAAGGTGCGACGGGCTGGTGAGGGTGCCGGCACGGAGAAATCCTTTGCTGGGGGCGCGAGTGAACGGACGGTGTCTCCGAGGGGACAGTCCCCGCTCGCTAGACTCCTGCCGATCGCGAACGGTTGCCCATCCGGCGCAGGGCAACCGCTGCCAGCCCGTCGGCGCTGCCGCCTTTGGTGGAGCGTGCGCGTTTGCGTGAGGCTGCAGGGGGTCAGTCAGGCGGGTCTGGCCCGCCCGTCGTGCCGCCTGGCCGCGCATCGCCCTCCGGGTACCGGCGCACGGGCGCACGGGCCGCCACGTCAGCCGCGAGCATGGGTATGCACCACCCGCGCCGCCCGGTCTCCGGCCTACGCGCCCGGTGGAAGCCGCGATCCCGCTCTCGATGACTTCGACGACGTGGTGGACAAGTGGCTGCAGTACACCGCCTCAGCTGACCGCAACAGATTCTGATCCCGCGGTTACAGGAGAAGCTTTGGGAAAACAGCTGCCAATGCCATGCGCAGGCGAGCCCGACCCCCTGACCAGCAGGTCAACCCTGTTGGTACGCGTGGCCGCAGGCCTGGAGCCTTCATACGTCCTCCTCAACGAGGACGGGGGCAGGTCATCCATGTCGGCGCCCTCACTGAGCTCTTCGTCCTCCTCCTCCCGCAGCGCCAACAGCATCGCCTCACCCACGATGCGCCCCTGCCTCTCCAGGTGCAGCGCCTGTCCCGCGCATGGCAGCGCGGCCAGCAACAACAGCGCGTCACGGAGGTTGGCGCCGACGATCCCCGCGGAGCCCTTGGAGTCGGCGAACAGCACGGGCCGATCCTCGCCATCACCGGCCCCGCAGAAGAAGTAGGTGCCGCCTCCGCCGTGACAGGTTGCCCGGATCCCGTCTCCTACAGCTTCCGGCCGAGCGCTGCCGCGTGCTGCTGCATCACCGGGGCGACCCGGTCGCGGAGTTCATCGACGGTGACGCGGGAGCTTGCGGCGCTGAGCGAGATGGCGCCGACCAGTTGGCCGGCCGGATCGTGGACCGGTACAGCGATGGAGAGCAGCCCGAGTTCGAGTTCCTCGGAGTTGATCGCCATGCCTGCGGCGCGGACAGCCCGGACGCGGTCTTCGACTTCGGCGGCCGTGGTGGGGGTCCCTGGGGTGCGTGCGGGAAACGGAGCGGCGGCGAGGTAGCCGGTCAACTCGGTTGAGTCCAGGGCGCCGAGCAGAACCTGTCCGGTGGAGGAGGCGTAGAGGGGGAGCCGGGCGCCGACACGTATGCCGTTGTCGATGAGCCGGGTGCCTTCGCTGCGCGCGATGAACAGTGATTCGTTGTCGTAGCGCACGGCCAATGAGGCGGACTCGTCGGTTGCGTCGCGGATGGCGGCGAGGTGCGGCTGGGCGAGTTGGGGAAGCGCGGCGGACTCGCCGTAGGTGGCGCCGATGCGCAGTACGCGGGGAGTGGGCGCGAAGAACTTCCCGTCGAAGGTGACGTAGCCGAGCTCGGTGAGCGTGTTCAGGCAGCGGCGTGCCGTTGCCCGGCTCAGGCCGGTGGCGCGGGACGCATCGCTGATGGTGAGCCGGGGAGTGCTGTCCCCGAATGCCTCGAGGACCGCGAGTCCCTTGGCAAGTCCTGCCATTCCTTCGACGGCCATGCGGCCTCCCCCTTGACAGATGTGACTGCTGGCAAATCTACTGGCGCTCTGTTCGGATAGCGAGCAAACGTTCGCATAGCGAACGAGGGTTGTCAAGCACTGGAGGTGCACGCATGAGCGCACGGAACACGGGGGCGGGTGCTCCGGCCCCGGCCGGGATTTCGGAGCGCCGCTGGCCCGAGTCCCTGACCGAGGTGCCGTACTGGGTCTTCCAGGACGAGGACGTCTACCGGGCCGAGCAGGAGCGGATATTCCACGGCCCGATGTGGAACTACCTCTGCCTCGAGGCCGAGCTGGCCGAACCGGGCGACTTCTGCGCCACCTTCATCGGCGAGCAGCCGGTGCTCGTGACCCGCGACCACGACGGCCAGATCTACGCCTTCGAAAACCGGTGCGCCCACCGCGGCTCGCTGATCGCCATGGAGCACTACGGCCACACCAAGGACTTCACCTGCGTCTACCACGCCTGGACGTACAACCTTCAGGGTGACCTCACCGGTGTCGCCTTCGAAGAGGGCATCAACGGCAAGGGCGGCATGTCGCCGGAGTTCTGCAAGGCCGCCCACAGCCCCCGGCGGCTGCGGCTGGCCAATGTGCACGGCTTGGTCTTCGGCAGCCTGGACAACGACGTGCCGGAGATCGAGGAGTACCTCGGCCAGGAGATCCTCGACCGGATCGAGCGGGTCCTCGGCGGCCGCAAGCCGGTCGTGCTGGGCCGGTTCACCCAGAGCCTGCCGAACAACTGGAAGCTGTACATGGAGAACGTCAAGGACTCCTACCACGCCAGCATCCTGCACCTGTTCTTCACGACCTTCGGGCTCAACAAGCTGAACCAGAAGGGCGGCATCATCGTCTCGGAGAACGGTGGCCACCACGTGAGCTGGGCGGCCATCAATTCAGAGGCGGAGGCCGCGGCGCACTACAAGGACCAGAAGATCCGCTCCGACTCCGAGTACCAGCTCGAAGACCCGTCGCTGGTCGACAGCTTCAGCGAAGTCGGGGACGACATCACGCTGCAGATCCTCTCGGTCTCGCCCGGCTTCGTACTCCAGCAGATCCAGAACTCCGTCGCCGTACGCCAGGTGCTGCCGACCGGGGTCGACTCCACCGACCTCCACTGGACCTACCTCGGCTTCGAGGACGACACCGAGGAGCAGCAGCTGATCCGCCTCAAGCAGTCCAACCTGGTCGGTCCGGCCGGCTATGTCTCCATGGAGGACGGCGCCATCGGCGGCTTCGTGCAGCGGGGCATCACCGGGGCGAGCAAGGAGTTCGCGACCGTTCAGATGGGCGGTGACCAGGCGGTCTCCAGCGAGAGCCGGGTCACCGAGGCTTCGATCCGCGGCTTTTGGAAGGTCTACCGCGAAGCCATGGGTTTCGCCGTCGGCGCGGGCAAGGGAGCACAGGCCTGATGGATGCGCACAACCTGATCAGCCGGGCCCAGGGGCACTACGTCCGCGCCATCGACGACGGCCCGATCGAGGACTGGCCGGAGTTCTTCGCCGACGACGCCTTCTACAAGGTCACCACGGCGGACAACCACCGGCGCGGGCTGCCGGCCGGGATCATCTGGGCGAACAACAAGGCGATGCTCAAGGACCGGGTCTCTGCGCTGAAGGAGGCCAACATCTACGAGCCGCACGCCTACCGGCACATGCTCGGCCAGCCCGCGGTGCTTCAGGAGAGCGAGGCCGGCGCGACCAGCGAGACCTCGTTCCTGGTCATCCGCATCACCGGGAACGGGCCGACCGATGTGTTCGCCAGCGGCCGCTACCTCGACGAATACGTCTTCGAGGACGGCAGAGCCCTGATCAAGAAGCGGATCGTGGTCTGCGACAGCTCCCGTATCGACACACTGCTGGTACTGCCGCTGTGACCGGGATACCCAGACTGCTGCTCACCACCGGCGATCCGAACGGGATCGGGCCCGAGATCGCGCTCGCGGCGGTCGCCGAGCTTGATGACCAGGCGCCGGTCGTGGTGGGCGACCGTCATGTACTCCAACCGTACGCCGAGCGCGCGGGGCTCGCGCTGCGCGCGGCGCAGCCGGGTGCGGCCGCCGAGCGCGGCGTGTGCGACCTGGTCGACGTCGGCGCTCTGGCCCCCGGTGACCTGGCGGTCGGTCAGGTCACCGCGCCCGCGGGCGCCGCCACCATCGCGTACACCGCCGCAGCGGTACGGCTGGCGATGGACGGCAGTTACGCCGGTGTGGTCGCCTGCCCGCACTCGGAGACGGCCGTCCACCGGGCCGGAATCGCCTTCGCCGGCTACCCGCCGCTGATCGCGGAGCTCACCGGAACCCCGCTTGAGAAGGTCTTCCTGATGCTGGTCGGCGGCGGTCTGCGCATCGCGCACGTCACACTGCACGAGCGGCTGGCCGACTCGCTGGCCCGGCTCACCCCCGAGCTGGTCACCAACGCCGGGCTGGCGCTGCACCGGGCGCTGCGGGCAACTGGCATCGCCGATCCCCGGATCGGCGTCTTCGGGCTCAATCCGCACGCCGGTGAAAACGGCCTGTTCGGCGACGACGACAAGCTGGTCACCGAACCTGCGGTGGCTGCTCTCCGCGAGCTCGGCGTCTCCGCCGAGGGCCCGGTCGGAGCCGACATCCTGCTCGGCGGCGCCCGCCACCACGACGCCTACCTGGCGATGTACCACGACCAGGGGCACATCCCGGTCAAGGTCCTGGCCGGACGTACCGCGGCCGCAGTCACCATCGGTGCCGGTGCGCCGTTCGCCAGCGTGGGCCATGGCCCCGCCTTCGACATCGCCGGGCAGGGCAATGCCGACCCGGGCGCCGTGCTCGCAGCTCTCCGGCTGCTCGCTCCGACCGTTCAGGAAGGCTGAGATGACCTTCACCATCAGTGTCCGCGGCTCTGATATCGCCTTCGGCTGCGAGCCGGGGCAGAACGTCCTGGACGCCGCCGAGGCGGCCGGCTGGGCGATTCCGTACTCCTGCCGCAAGGGCGTGTGCGACACCTGCCTCGGCTCGGTGACCCAAGGCCCGCTGGACATGCCAGGCAGTGGTTCCGTCTGCGGCCCGGCCGAGGTCCGGCTCTGCCGGGCACAGCCAACCGGCGATATCGAGATCGCGCCGCGCCGGATCGCGGCACGGACCCCGCCGGTGCGCAAGCGGCTGACCACAACGGTGTTCCGGCGCCGCCAGGTCGCCCCCGGCGTCACCGTTCTCGAGCTGCGCTACCCCATCGGCCGGCGGACGCCCTTCCAGGCCGGCCAGTTCCTCAACGTCATCCTCGACGACGGCGATACCCGGTCGTACTCGCTGGCCAATGCACCCCAGCACAACGACCTCGCCCAGCTGCACGTCCGGCACGAACCAAACGGCGTGTTCTCAGCCCGGATCCTGCAGCAGCTGGAGTTCCACGACACCGTGGAAATCGAGGCGCCCTTCGGCGAGTTCTTCGTCGAGGACGGCGACGGGCCCCTCCTCCTGCTCGCCACCGGCACCGGGTTCGCACCCATGCGGTCGATCATCCTCGACCACATCGCCCGGCGCCTGACCCGCCCGATCCACCTGTACTGGGGCGCCCGCACCCTCGAGGATCTCTACGCCCGCACCACCCTCCAAGCCTGGACCCGGCGC
Organism: Streptomyces sp. NPDC047869; assembly: GCF_040704065.1. Taxonomy (NCBI): domain Bacteria; kingdom Bacillati; phylum Actinomycetota; class Actinomycetes; order Kitasatosporales; family Streptomycetaceae; genus Streptomyces; species Streptomyces sp. NPDC047869. Next base: position 16,937 of record NZ_JBEYRK010000050.1, on the reverse strand, counting down.
TACCCGTGGTTCCGGTTCACCCCCGTGCTCTCCCAGCCGCACACCGGCTGGGAAGGCGCCGCCGGTTGGGTACAAGCAGCCGCGATCGCGGACCATCCCGACCTGAGCAGCCACCACATCTACGCCTGTGGCAGCGAAGCGATGACCCGAACCGCCGCCCAGGAGCTGGCGCGCGAGCGCGATGTGGCTTCCGACCGGTTCCACTCCGATGCGTTCGTCCCGGCCCTGGGAGCCCTCGCCAGAGTCGAGTAACCCTTCTCCATGTGGAGTGCATTATGTCCAAAACCACGTCATCCCCGTCCGCCGCCGTATCGGACCCGCCGGGGCCGCTCAAGCTCCCCGGCTTCATCGACGGACGCCGCCCGGGCGGTTTCCAACTACGTACCGTGCTGCTGTGCGGGCTGGTCATGCTGCTCGACGGGTTCGACACCCAGGCGATCAACTACATGGCCCCGGCCATCACCCAGGACTGGGGTGTGTCCAAGGGCACCATGGCCACGATCTTCTCAGCCGCACTGGTCGGCCTGATGATCGGCTATCTGCTGCTGGCCCCGCTCTCCGACAAGTTCGGCCACAAGCGGCTCGTCATGGCGGGAGTCGCAGTCTTCTCGCTCTCCACGCTGGCCTCGGTGTGGGCGCAGAGCCCCGACCAGCTCATGATCATGCGAGTGATCACCGGAATAGGCCTCGGCGCAGCCACCCCGAGCACCATCGCACTCACCGCCGAGTACAGCCCCAAGCGGCTGCGGGCCAGCCTGGTCCTGGCGATCTACTGCGGCTTCTCGCTCGGGTTCGTGGCCGCCAACTACGCCGCCGACTGGCTCATCCCCGCCCACGGATGGCGCTCGGTCTTCGTCGCCGGCGCCGTGCTGCCCCTGGCCCTGCTCCTCGTACTGATCCGGCAGCTGCCCGAGTCGATCTCCTATCTGCTGCGCCGCGGGGAAAACGCCAAGGCGTACGCCCTGTGCCGCCGGATCGACCGGACGCTGCCGGAGACGGACAAGGCGCACATCGAGGCGGAAAGCGCCGGCCCCGGCAAGCGGGTCAAGGTCACCGAGCTGCTCTCGGGCCGCCAGCTGCTCGGCACGGTCCTGCTGTGGGTCGTCTTCGCGATCAACCTGGCGTTGTTCTACGGCCTGCAGAGCTGGATGCCGACCATCCTTGCCGATCGCGGCTACTCCGCCGGCACCCTGGCGACCGCCGCGTCCATGACGACCATCGGCGGCATCGTGATCGCCTTCGTGGTCGGGCCCGCGATGGACCGGCTCGGCGCCTACGGCTCCCTGGGCACCCTCTACTTCGTCGGCTGCGGCTTCCTGGTCCTCATGGGCCTGGCGCTGGGCTCGCCGGTCTGGATGGTCCTGGCGGCGATCTTCCTGGTCGGCTGCGCCGTCAGCGGCGGCCAGAAGAGCGTCATCGCACTCGCTGCGGCCTTCTATCCCGAAGAAGTACGCTCCACCGGTGTCGGCTGGGCGTTGGGCATCGGCCGCGTCGGCGGCATCGTCGGCCCGCTGATCGTCGGAGGCATGCTGGCCGGCGGCATGGGCCACGAGCAGCTGTTCCTGATCCTCGCGGGCCCCACCGCCCTGTGCGGTCTGATCGTCCTGTACCTCGGACACCGCGCGAAGCGACTCAAGACAGCCTGATCCCGGAAACCGGCGCTGCGGGGGCCGGGAGGCCGTGCTGGCCTGTGCCGTCCCCCGCACACGGTGTGCGTGCCGATTATTACGCCCGGGCAGGTCGGGCCGCGTGTGTGGACTCGTGAAGGGACGCCGCCGAGTCGATCACGTCGATGGATGTCCGGCTGGTCGAGTCGGCCGGGTGGCTGTGTCAGCTTGTGAGGGAGTCATTCGGAGGCGATTTCGGGAGTCACCTCGTAGGGCTCAGCAAGATCAATGTCAGTGAGTTTTGATGTCACTGGCTCGCTGGGAGATGGGCGAGAAGCGTGTTCGTCGCCAGCGAAGACGGTCGTGGGCCACGGCTGCTGCTGCCAGGGTGTGCTCATGAATACGACACCGGATGGACGGCCTATCCCTCCCGCGCATGCCGACGAGCGCGCCATGCTGGAAGCATGGCTGGACTTTCACCGTGCGACGCTCGCCCTGAAGTGTTCGGGCCTCAAAGATGATCAATTACGGCTTGCTGCGGCGTCGCCCTCGTCGATGACGCTGCTCGGTCTCGTTCAGCACATGGCTGAGGTGGAGCGCAACTGGTTCCAGCGTGTATTCGCAGGTCAGCACGTGCATCCTGTCTTCGGGGAGAACAACGTCGACGGCTTTGCCCTTCAGCCGGAACGTGGGCTGGACGAGGCGATGGCTGCGTGGCAAGCGGAGGTCGCTCGAGGCCGTGAGCTGATCGCTGAAGCATCGCTGAACGACTCAGGCCGCCTGTCCGAGCAGGAAGCGGGTCACGTCGGTGATCGGGGAGTCTCCCTGCGTTGGATCATGGTGCACATGATCGAGGAATACGCACGTCACAACGGTCATGCCGACCTCATCCGCGAGCAGATCGACGGAGTTACCGGCGCATGAGACGGGCTTGCGCGGTCGGAAGGACCCCGCAAGCGGCCGGCTCCCGCTCTCAGCCGGCGGCGGCCTGCTCGGCCAGGGCCTTGGTGTGGCCAGGCGGTAGGACTCGGTGCCGGTCTGGATGATCGCGCCGTTGAAGGTGAGACGGTCGACGACCGCCGCGCAGAGACGGGGGTCTGTGAAGGTCTTCGTCCAGCCGCTGAAGGACTCGTTGGAAGCGATGGCGACCCTGTCCTTCTCCTCGCGTCCGGTCAGGACCTGCAACAGCAGCTCAGCACCCCACCGATCGAGTTCCATGTAGCCGAGTTCGTCGATGCAGAGAAGGTCGACGCGGCCGTAGCGGGCGATCGTCTTCGACAACTGCTTCTCGTCGGCGGCCTCGACCAGCTCGTTCACGAGCTTGGCGGCCAGCACGTAACGCACCCGGAAGCCCTGCATGGCGGCCTCGGTGCCCAGCGCGATCAGCAGGTGAGACTTGCCGGTGCCGCAGTCGCCGATCAGGCAGAGAGGCTCGCCCTTCTTCACCTACTCGCAGGTCGCGAGCGTGTTGACGGTGGCCGGGTCGACGTTGGGATCGGCGTCGAAGTCGAAAGCGCCTGCCACGACGGCGCTGCCGCCTTCTGAGCAGGCCTTTCATCGGCCAGTTCGCGTGCCGAGACCCGCTCGACGCCCGCGCGCCTCCACCACAAGCAGGAGGGCCACCCGCCCTGCCGAGGGCTCGTGATCGTGCTCGCCGTCGGGCCGAGAATGTAGTTGCCGACAGCGTCCGCCCGCCGTCGCGGCTGGGACGGGTGACGTCGCAGGCACCGGTTCGCGGTGCGATCAGGCGCCAGATGGCGACAGCGCAGCTCTCGAAGTCGCTTTCCCGACCGCGGAAGTGCTCGCGGATGGCGTCGAGGACGGCTTCGTCTTCCCGGTCGCCGGGCAGCTGGTCGGCTCTGGACCGGATGACAGTCGTTGCCGGCGCGAGCAGCGGCATGTAGGTGCGGCCCGTGACCCAGTGCGCCCAAGCTGGAGGGCAGACGCCCTCCAGGGAGCTGCCTCCGTCGAGGACGTGCTGGATCCAGGTCCGGCTGGTGCGAGCGTGGTCTAGAACGGTGAAGCGCGCCCGGTAGTTCTGGAAGCGCTGGCCGGGGTTGGTGCGCCAGATCGCGGCGAGTTCGTCGTCCGATGACAGGGCCGACCCGCTGGGGGCTAGCAGACCGCGGAACCGGATAGCCCGGCCGGAGCTGGCCGCCTTCTCGAACAGGAGGAAGGGCGGTACTGCGGCGAGCCGGTCGGCTTCGGTGCCGTGGGAGGCGGCGAAGGCGTCGCACAGCAGGACATTGCCCCCGCGTGGGGTGCCGTGCAGATCCTGGCCAGGGCGCTTGTTGCCGCCGTAGTAGGTGAACGTGCCTGTCTCTACGTCCAGGTGGTAGGGCCAGTCGGCATCGGCACCGGTGGCGTAGAGGACGGCAAGACGCACGTTCTTCCTCGTCGGCCAGCCCTTGTAGCGGAACCCTCCTTGATTGCCAACGCCCTTGAACAGGCGCGCTATCGGGTCGTCTGCAGTGCCCCCACTGGACCCGCCGGCGTAGAGGGCGTCTACCGCCAGGTCGGCGGTCTCCAAGTCCTCGAAGGCGACATGCGCCTCGGGGGCGGCGGCGGGAGTCATGGAGGTAGGTCTAGAGCACATGCTCGGGCGGCGCGGACCGGACCCGCTCCAGTTCCTCGTCGACGGTGGGCGAGGACCCGCAGGGGTGCGGACTGAGGAAGTCGGGCACATACCCGGACCCGTCCAGGCCGAGTTCGGACAGCAGCGGCAGCCGGGTCCTGCGCAGCACGCGCCGGGCGCGGGCAATCCACGGATCGGCCTCAGGGGCCAGTTGCAGACCCCAGGGCAGCAGCGTCGCGACGACCTCATGCAGCGGCGAGACGGCGAAGCGGGAACGGGCGAGCCCGACGGCGTTCACGGTGAGCTCGATCATGCCCCCCCCGCTGTCCGGACGCGCGGTCCCGCGACCACAACCCTTCGAACCTCATCGAATCGTGGCACAAGACGTCGCGGTGGTGCGCCCGATGAGCGCAGGCTGATGGCTCACCGTTCAGTGGCCGATGGAGCCACCTATGGCGATACGGAAACCAACGGGCAAACTGGCTCACTTCCGCATGTCAGAAAGGGAGACGTGAAGTTGCGCAAGCACTTGACCGTAGGCCTGCTCTCCGCTGCGTTCATCGGCAGCACTCTGATAGTCGCGCCGACCGCCCAGGCCGCAGTCACGTCCTGCTACGGCAGCGCGAAGTCGTACACGAAACCGACAGGTGCCAGGTGGTACCCCACCACTGGCCGACTCACCACGACGAGCAACTGCGCCGACATCAACATCAAGACCAACCAGTCCGCCTATGTGGAGGTGTGCTTCTACCCGACGTCAGGGGGCAGTACATGCAACTCCTACAAGTACGCGCCGGCGGGTCAGTGGACCGTGGTAGCCACTGGTGTCAAGGACGGCACCCAGTTCCAGTTCTACTTCGCCTCGGACGCGTATAGCTCCGGCGTCTGGGCCGGCTAACGGTCCCAACGTGTCGGCAGTAGGCAGCCGTTGGTCAACGGCTGCCTGCTGCTCCGCGCGTGGTGGCTTACCCACCTGACGGCCGGTTCCGTTGTCGGACTGCCCATTGCATCTCTCCTCGGCGGCTGTACAGGGCCGCGTTAGCACGGGTACCGGTCCTGGCCGAGCGGCCTACTGCATGCTCCAGCGGTGCGGGGTGGCCGGGTTCATCCGGGCAGGCCAAGATGTCGACTCGGCCCCAGCGCCCCACGGCGACCTCGGTCGGCTCAGCGGACTGGTGGGTGGCGAGGCCCTGTTCCTTCAGTGGCTTCCAGCTGCCGCTGCCGCCGTCCCATTCCGAATTGTCGACGGTCAGCAGCAAGTGCATCGGCGCCGTCCCCCCGGGACATCGGTCGTCAAGCGCGCCACCTTCTGCCGGGCCGAGGATGGAGCGTACGTCTGCGGCATGCGGTCGCTCTACGAAGGCAGCGGGGAGTACACCTTCGACTTGCGCATCGACAAGCGGGTGCCCGGCGCCAAACACCGAAGCTCGGCCGTTCGATCCCGACAAGGCCAAACGATCAAGCGGCCTCGGCGGCCTCCGCAAGGCTCCTGCCACCGTGTTCCAGGCCTGCGGCCCAGTCCGCTAGGGGCGCGAGTGGGTCGGCGGCGAGTGCGGGCGCAGGGTCGAACGCGAGGAGCTTAACCATCGCTTCCACCACATTGCTGACCTTTGTCGGGGACACGTCAACGGGTAGCGGGCGCTTGGCCTCAACCTGGCGCTGTCGACATGGAAGAGCTTCTCGGCGATCGCCATCCCCACCGGGCCTCCAAAGGCGATGGTTTCCGACGGCCCACTGGTCACCAGCGCGCTGATGACCCGCACGAGCCCCGGCACCGTCCTGCTCGCCGACTCCGCGCTGCTCCTCGCGCTCGCCTGCTACAGCACACTGAGCCCGGGGCTGCGCCTCATCCCCGACCTGCGCCCCCCCGCGACCGGCGCCGGCACCGGAGCCGAGCCCCCCGGTGCCGGCCGCGGCCGAAGCGTAGGGAACCGGGCGACGAGTGGCAGCCGGTCAGCCGGCCGCCACCCGTACGCGCGTACCCGCAGCAAGCCCACCGCCTGGTTGAGCAGCGCGACCGGCTCCTCTGCGTGCGTCCACGCCCGGCCGTGCAGGAACGTCCGGAACTTCCACTCCGGTCATACCGGCAACCGCCACGAGGGTCCTTCTTCGCTCCCGATCCACACCGTCTGGGCATCGGGCGTGATGGTGATGCCGAAGCAGGATTGGTGGGGGGTGCCGGCTGCCTTCCACTTGGCCAGGGCATCCGTCACCTGGTCCCACAGCGGGATCGGGCCGCGCTGAGTCACCTGTATCCGTCCCTTCTCGTCCGCACCGAAGTAGGCCAGGGAGCCGGTAGCGACATCGGACAGCACCTGGATCTCCCCTCCGCCGAGCCGCTCGGCGGAGGGCGCGGCGAGCTGCGCCACCCACCGGCCTGTCCAGTCATCGAGGAGTACCGGAGGCATCTGGGTGGTCTTGGTCTGGCCGGGCAGCAGGACCAGCGGCGGCCGCGGGGGCCGGCCGTGCGGACGGGCGATCATGAACGAGGTGGTGCCGGGCAGGAACCGTCCGGTGGCGTGCCCGCGGCCGGTGACCGTCAGCTTCACCAGGCCGTACGCGCCCATCCACCCGCCGAGGGTGACCAGCACGGTGCCGCCGTCGCCGACCTGGTCCAGCCAGCCGTAGGGGATGTGCCGCACCGAGCAAGTGGCGATCAGCGCGTCGTAGTCGCCGTCGATGACCGTCGCGTCCAGGCCGTCACCGACGATCAGGGTGGGCGCGTAACCGAGCTGCTTCAGCGCGGCGGCTGCCCGCTCGGCGTTGCCCTCGTCGACCTCGACCGAGGTGACGTTGGCGTCGCCGAGCCGGTGGCAGCCCAGCGCGGTGGAGTAGCCGGTGCCGGTGCCGATCTCCAGCACCCGCTGCCCGCTGGTGACGCCGAGCTGCTGCCACATGCGCAGCACGAGCGAGGGCAGCGTCGACGACGATGTGGGCTCGCCGCCCCTCGGCGCGGTGAGGTCGACCGCGTGTACATGCCCGTCGAGTTGGGTGATCAGTGTGGTGTCGTCGTACACGCCCTCCAACCAGCCCTTGTCGGCCGGTGTGACGGGCTCGTACAGGGTGGGGTGGGTTGCGGGCAGGGCCCGCATGAAGCCGTCGGACAGGAACGCCTCACGGGGCACGTCCCGGGCGGCGCGTTCCCACGCCGGGTCGTCGAGATCACCGGCCGCCTTGAGCCGGTCGGCCAAGGCGTTCCGCAGGGTTTGTGGTGAGGTCACGACAGACCTTTCTGCAGTTGGTCGGCTAGCGCCTGCGCGATCGGTTCGCGGATGTCCTCGGGGAACCACGCCCACTGGCCGTTGGAGTTGCATTCGAGGAACGTCCAGCGGCCCCGGCTGGTGACAGCGAAGTCGAACGCCCCATACAGCAGGCCGCATTCGCGCAGGTCAATCCATCCGATGGCGATTATTCTGGTGCCGTCTCCGCCGCTGGTCCGCGTCCCCCCACCCTCACCTGGCCGGAAAGGTCTTCGCCCAGGTCTCGAAGGCGCTGGCGTGGCGGGCCATAGCCGCCTTCCACGGGGCGCTGTCTGCGCGGGAGATTTCCGCCCAGGCGGCCGCGTTGGCGGCGGTGAAAGCCTGAACGGCCGGCCCGGGCGCGTTGCGCCAGGACGGGAACTGGTGGGCGACGCTGGCTGCTGAGGTGAGCGAGTGACCGGCCTCGAGCAGGCGCAGGATGAGTACGGCTGGGTCGATCCATGCTGCGCCGCGCGTGGGCCACGCCCAGTCGATGAGGTGCGCCCGGTTGTCGATGAGGACGTTGTGCGGGGCGAGGTCGGTGTGCAGCAGGGTGTGCCCGGCGAGCAGGTCGGCGGTGCCGGGCGGGGCGTACATGGCCCAACGCTGCTCTGCGGTCTTGATTGCGATGTCGGTCGGGGCGGTGATCTCCTGCAGCTCCTGGACCGCGTCGACGACCATCGGCAGGTCGGCGGAGCCTGGCGCGTAGTCGGCGTGCCGCCCCTGGAGGACTTCGTACCCGAGGAGGTCCCAGCCGGCTGTCTCGATGTGCCAGTACAGGCGAGGGCAGGAGCGGGGGAGGTGCGGCGCGATGGCGGCCTCGCGGCGCTGCGCCGGCGCCTGGGGATGATCGGAGGGGATGCCCTTGACGAATACAGGGCCGTCGTCGGTGTCGATGAACGCTGCGACCCCCGAGTTCAGGCCTCCCTCGGCGGTGCGGGCGGCGCGGACGGGTCCTGCCTTGTCGGCGATGACCTGGCGCGCTTCGGAGGGGAGGTCGTGGAAGTGGCGGCGGAGCATGGGCACGGCGCTTGTTCCTCGTGGGGGTGGTGAGACGGGACTGCCCCGGCCAGCGTACGGTCGGGGCAGTCGTGTGGAGCGGTTTCTGGCCTAGTGCTGTATCAAGCAGCGTTCGCCCTGCCGACCACCCCGCGCAGGCCTGCGCCGACGGCACGCTTGTTCCGCCAGATGATGTAGCGGCGGATCAGGCTGCCCTGCTGTGCATCGCCATCACCATCGCCTTCAACGCCGACGTCAACGCCCAGGCAGGCGCCTACGCCACCGGCATCCTGGCCATGATGGTCTCCGGCGCCTTCGCCGTCACCGTCTCCGCCGTGCGCCGCGGCCGACGCATGAGCGCCGGGGGCTTCGCCCTGCTGACCCTGGTGCTGGCCTACGCCCTGGTCTACAACATCGTCGACAAACCGGACGGCATCGCCATCTCCGGCTTCTTCATCGCCGGCATCATCGCGGTGTCGCTGATCTCCCGGGTCTCCCGCACCACCGAGCTGCGCGCCGACCGCATCGTCCTCGACGAGGCCGCCCGCCGGTTCGTCACCGACACCCTCGCCTACGACAACTCCATCAACATCATCGCCAACCGCCGTCAAGCGGGCGACGTCGCCGAGTACAGCGCCAAGGAACGCGAACAGCGCGGCACCAACCCGGTGCCCGCCCCCGCCGACGTGCTGTTCCTGGAGATCGACGTGGTCGACCCCTCCGACTTCAGCGACACCCTCACCGTGCACGGCGTCGAGGTCGGCGACTACCGGATCCTGCGCGCGGACGCCCCAGCCGCTCCGAACGCCATCGCCGCGATCCTGCTCGCCCTGCGCGACGCCACCGGTGTCCAGCCGCACTGCTACTTCGCGTGGGCCGAGGGCAGCCCGTTGCGGCACATGTTCCGCTACTTCCTCCTCGGCCGCGGCGACACCGCACCAGTCACCCGCGAGATCATCCGCAAGCACGAGCCCGCCCCGGAACGCCGCCCCGGCATCCACGTCGGCGGCTGACACGGACCCGCGGCATCGGGGGCGACGACCAGTGACCGGCCTGTCCGCGCTCGCCGCGCACCTGGACTACACCGCCCCCGAGCACCGGGAAGACTGCACGGCGGCCGGGTGGGAGCTCGACCTACCGGTTGGACACCGCCATCCGTGAGAGCGCCTACAGCGGCTCCCGCCGCCCGTGTCGGGTTCGGTGAGGCCGCAGGTACCACTGCGTCGCCGGGGTGGGAGCCTCAGCAGTGGGCGTACTCGCGCGGGCGCAGCAGCATGGCCACGGCCATCGCCGGGACCATGAGCAGGTGGCCCCACAGCATCAGGGCGCCGGTGTCGATGAGGTCGAGCGCCAGTGGCACGAACAGCACCAGGAAGGGCACGTACATGGCCGCGCCCATCTCGGCGATGGGCCGCCAACGGTGGCCACGAAACCTCATCCACGCGGACATGGCCACCGTCACGTTCGTCGCCATGATCAGCGCGCCGGAGTACGGGTTGCGCATCAGTCCGGCGGCGCCGAGAACGTCGAGGACGAACATCCACACCGGATGCAGGACCACCATGCCGACGGCCATGGCCGCGACCATCTCGGCATAGTGCAGGGCGAACTTCTTGACGCTCGGGCGGTAGCCGCCCTGCGCCATGGTGTCGGCGGGCGCGGGGGCTGTGCTCGGGGTGGCGGATTCGCTGTGCATGGCATGTCTCCGGGGCAGGGCGCGGGTCACGGGACGAGGGCGTAGCCGGCCTCGTCGACCGCGGCGGCGATGTCGGCGCGGTCGACTGGCTGGGAGGCGGTGACGGTGACGCTGCCGGTGGCGAGGTCGACGGTGACGGACTCGACGCCGGCGACCCTCGAGACCTCCTCGGTGACAGAGCGGACGCAATGTGCGCAGGTCACGCCGGTGACTTCGAAGGTGGTCGAGCCGATGAAGGTGCGGGGTGTACTGGAGAGCAAGGGGAACTCCTCGATGTGTAGTCGGTGGTGGTGCGGTCGGACAGCAGAGTCGGTCCGGGGGCGGGTCCGTCTTACCGGGGAAATCGCCGGGTTCTTCGCCGGGTCCGGCCCGGTCAGTGGTCCTGGGCGTCGGGACCGCGCCCGGTGGCGCCACTGCCGGGCCTGCCACCAGGTACGGCGAACGGGGTGAGGATGGGTGGCCGGCGGTCTTCGCCTCCGCGTCTGCGCGGTCGTCGGCGATTCGACACGTCGTTCACGATTCGGCGCTGTCGCCGGCGATGTCGAAGGGGAGCGGCGCCGCGGGGCCCCTGCGTTCATCAACTGGGCGACGGGGCCTCCGAATCCGGCATTCGCCACGCGGTCACGACCAGCCAGATCATCCATGCCACGTCCAGGACGAACGCCAGCACGATGGCGATGGTCTCCGTTTGCGAGAAACCCCCGGTGCCGACCACCCAGCCCTGCACAAGGTAGGCGAGGCCGGAAAGCCCCATCAGGTGGGGTATCGGCCCCGGGACCCAGGCCGTCCGCGCGGCCGCGACCGCGAATAGGAGCAATGCGAGACCGAGAGCGAAGTCGTGGTAGCTCCTCACTCCCCACTCGAGCCAGCGGATTGCCTCGGCGCTCGCGAAGCGTGCCGTCTTCTCGGCACTCGGGGCGCTCACCCACGCGTTCACGGCCTCCTTGAGGGCGACCCCGTCCACCGCCTGGAGGACGCCGTACAGCGCCAGCGCCGCCACCGCCGAAGCGGCACCGAATCGGCCCGCCCATCTCGCCGTTGCCGCCCGAAGGTCCAGGGCGGAGAACAGGGCGAACAGGCCCGCGAGGAAGACCGCCATGCCTGCGAACTGGCCGAGGTGCACGACCGTCCAGCTCCCGCTGCCGGCGTACTCGCCGAACACGGCGCGGTGGTTGTTCGCGTCCCCGCCGGTGTGGAACTGGGTGACGCCGATGTAGAGGAGTTGTCCCGCGAGCAGCAGAGTGGCGGACAGGCGCAGCGACGTACGAAGGGCCAGGGGTTCGGTGTGCTCGGGGGTGGTGCTGAGGGCGGGCGATGGACTGGACACGGCAGACCTCCGGGTGACGTGCGGAATGGACGGTGCTACGGGACGAGGGCACAGCCCGCGTCGTCGACGGCGGCGGTGCCGACGCCGTCAGAAGCAAGAGTGGGCGCCGAAGTCAGTGCCTCTCACTGGGGAAATCGCCGGGTTTTCCGCCGGGTCGGCCCGGGCAGCAGCACGCCGCGACCACGACGACGGGGCCGCCCCTGGATCAGGGTGCGGGCGCCGGGGCGACGGGGTTGTGCGCGGCCGGCGCATGGGGGGGCCGATGCCCGTCGGTGGAAGCCGCCGGTTCGGCGGCGGGGTGGGCCGACATGGCCCCTGGCTGGAGGCCGGGGCGGTGGTCGGCTGCCACGCTCGCCGCGTGCGTGATCACACACGCGGTCATCTCTCCCGGTCCTGATGAGGGTCTTGATGCGCGTCTTGAGGCCGGTACCTGTCCCGGTCCTGATGCTGATGCTGCTCCTGATCCCGGACTCTTCCGGCACGTGTTCGATAGCATCGGAGCCGTGCTGGTCGGACGGGAACCCGAACGCGCGGCGATCGCCGCCCTGCTCGACGCCGCCCGTGCCGGCAGCGGCGGCTCGCTGGTGGTGCGCGGCGTCGCCGGGGTCGGCAAGTCGACGCTGCTGGCCGACGCCCTGGTAACCGCCTCGGATCTGCGAGTGCTACGCACCTCCGGCGTGGAGTCCGAATCGCCGCTGGCCTTCGCCGCGCTGCAACGGCTGCTGTGGCCGCTGCGCACCTGTATCGACAACCTGCCGGCGCCGCAGGCCGCGGCACTGCGCGCGGCGATGGGCGAGGCCGAGAACGAGGGCGACCGCTTCCTCGCGTTCCTCGGCACGCTGAGCCTGCTCGCCGACGCCGCCGAACAGGCGCCGCTGCTGGTCATCGTCGACGACGCCCACTGGCTCGACGACGCGTCGGCCGCGGCGCTGCTGTTCGCCGCACGCCGGATGCAAGCCGAGCGCGTGGCGTTGCTGTTCGCCGCACGCGACGGCGACGCCCGCCGCTTCGACGCCAGAGACTTGCCCACCGTCACGCTGGGCGGCGTGAGCGGCGCGGATGCCGACACGCTGCTGTCCGCCCATGCCGGGACCGGTATCGACCCGGCGGTGCGCGACCAACTGGTCACGGGTACCGGCGGCAACCCGCTCGCGCTGGTCGAGCTGGCCGGAGTGCTCACCACCGACCAACTGACCGGCCGGGAGCCGCTGCCCGCCCCGCTGCCGCTGACCGACGGCGTGGAGCGCGCCTTCCTCGACCGATACCGCCGCCTGGACGAACCCGAGCAGCGGCTCCTGCTGGTCGCCGCGGCCGACGACACCGCCCGGCTGACCGTGGTCCGCGACGCCGCCGAGCGCCTCGACGCCGCCGATACCGCCCTGGACGCGGTGGAGCGGTCCGGGTTGCTGCGCGTGGACGGCGCTACCGTCGCCCTCTACCACCCGCTGGTGCGCTCGACGGTCTACCGGGCGGCCACCAGCGCACAGCGCCGCGCCGCGCACCGTGTGCTCGCCGAGGTGCTGACCGGCGACCCCGAGCGGCGGGCCTGGCACCTGGCCGCCGCTACCGACCGGCCCGACGAGAACGTCGTCGCCGCCCTCGACGGGGTGGCCGAGCGAGCCGCGGCCCGCGGTGGCCACGAGGCGGCGGCCGCCGCGTGGGCCCGCGCCGCCGAGCTCACCGCCGACGGTGGCGCGCGAGGTCGGCGGCTGTACCTGGCCGCGTCCTCGGCCTGGCTGGGCGCGCACCCCATGCGTGCCTCGGCACTGGCCAACGCCGCCAGGGCGGACGTGACCGATCCATTGCCACGGGCCCAACTGCTCGCGCTGCAGGGGCAGATCGAGTGGAACACCCACTCGCTGAACGACGGCTACGACCTCATTCTGCAGGCCGCCGAGGTCGCCTCCGGCGTGGACACGGCGCTGACGGCTCAACTGGCGATGCTCGCCGCGTCGCTGGCGGCGTTCGGCGCCCGATCCCCGCGCGCGGTGAACCCGACGGCGCTGGTGGCCACGCCCACACCGGACGCGCCGTCCCGCGTGCGGGCCGCCTGGTACCTGCTGCACGGGTTCCAAGCTGTCGTACGCAGCGACTGGACGGCTGCCGCGGAAGACTTCCGGAGCGCGTTCGTCCTCACGGACGCCGACCCGGTCGGCGACCACCTGCTGCAACCCAACCTGGGCATAGCCGCGATGCTGATCGACGACGACGAGCGCGGACTGCGGCTGCACGAGCAGCAGTTGACCACCGCCCGCCGTGCCGGGGCGCTGAACATGGTGGAGCACGCCCTCACCCGAGGCTTCCACTTCCAGATCGCGACCGGGGCCTGGTCGAAGGCCGCCGGTGCCGCCGCCGAGGCACTGCCGCTGGCCGCCGGCACCGGCCACCCGGGGTTGACCGCGCTGCCCACCGCGCAGCTCGCCCTGATCGCGGCGCTGCGCGGAGACGACGCCGCCGACCGGCACTTGGAGAGGGTCACCGAGATTCGCAAGAACCACCCGGTCGGCATCAGCGACAGCCTCGTCGCCGACCTGGCGCTCTGGGGCCGCGGGTTGCGCGCGGCCGCGCAGCCGACGACCGCGCTGCACCACCTCGAACAGATCGAAGGGCTGGCGTGGCGCCGCCTGGCCGCCCTCGACCTGTTCGACGCCGCCGTGCGCGGCGACCGCCCCGACCTCGCCTACGCCTGGCTGACCGAGCTGGAGCGGTTCGCCGCGGGCACCGGTCTGCCGGCCGCGACCGCGGTCGTCGAGCACGGCCGCGCCCTGCTCGCCGACGACGGCGACGCCGAGACGCACTTCCAGCGGGCACTCGCCGCGCACGCCGATTCGCGTCGGCTGCCCGACCGGGCCCGCACCCACCTGGCCTTCGGCGAGCACCTGCGGCGCTCCCGCCGCCGGGTCGACGCCCGCGAGCACCTGCGCACCGCGCTGGCGCTCTTCGAGGACCTCGGCGCCACCCCCTGGGCCGAGCGGGCCGCGCAGCAGCTGCGCGCCTCCGGGGAGACCGCCCGTCGCCGCGACGCCACCACCGCCACCGAGCTGACCCCGCAGGAGTGCCAGGTCGCCGCCCTGGTCCGGCAGGGCCTGTCAAACAGGGACGTGGCCGCGCAGCTGTTCGTCAGTTCACGCACCGTCGAGTTCCACTTGCGGAACTGCTACTCCAAGTTGGGCGTCAGCTCACGCGCCGAGCTCACTGCTCTCCCGCTCGACCTGTGACCGGTACGGCCCCGCAGGTGAACGGGTCGTCCAGTCGTGTACTCGAAGTAGCCGAAGCCGTCGCGCCGGGCGAACGCGGGCAGCCGACCGGACGCCGGCACACTGCCGCTGCCGTCACTCGTCAGGTACATCTCGCGCGCCGCGCACTCGGGATCGGCACAGGACACCTCGGTGTCGGACGCCCGCAGCCCCGCCCGGCGCCACCCTCGGAATCGTCAACCTGCTCAACGACGCCAACGGCAGCTGTGCCGCAAGGCCGACGACCGGCTGATACCTGCCTGTCTCGCCCCGGCCTGCGGAACGCGGCCCGCAGGCTGGAACGTCCCCGCCGGTGACGGTGTGGATGACGGGATGACTCGGGCTCGGGAGCCCTGACGAATGCAGACCTCACGTGGAGGCTGCCCTCCGAACAGGTGAACTGAAGTGCGCCTATCTGGGGGACGCCGCGTGTGAGCGGCATGTCAGCGGTAAGGCCAAGCTCTTGAAAGCTCCTGAGGTTCTCCTGCGGCTTGTGGCCAAGAGGTCCAGGGCGACGGAAACTTCAGGGGGGCGGTAACTCGAGAGGAAGACAACCATCGTGAAGAAGCTTGTCCCCGTCGCTGTGTTCATGGGCCTGGTCCCCGCTCTGCTGGGTGGTGCCTCCACGGCGTCCGCTACAGGCGGCCACTACAGCTGCAGCAACGGCCTCGCCAACGTCGTCACCTGTAACAACACGAACACGGGACCGGTGAGCCTGAAGATCACGGGAAACCGGACGCTCACCGACAACGAGCTCAGCGTGCTGGAGAACAACCTCAACAACACCGCCGTCAACGTGACAGCTCTGAAGAACGTGACGGTCAATACCTACAAGTCTTTCAACCCGAACGTCACGATCAAGAACATCAACGTCTGCATTGCCTCGGTCTGTAGCTAAACCCGCACCCGAACTCCGGGCCCTGTACACCAGGGCCCGGAGTTCCAGTGTGTGTGGCTATGGCCGGCTGATCCGGGCGCCTATCACCAGCGGGTCAGATCCAGCGAACTGAGTCCGAGCCAGCTGGACGCCGCGAGCCTCCTTTCAGCAACTCGCCGCCGCGCGCACCCGCGACTACGACGACGCCGCGGCCACGCTCGCCCTGCACGACCGATGTGGACAAAACTGCGCGAGCATCTCGGCTGACTCGGCACCTCTGCTCCGCTCGAGCCGCCTGCAGAATCCGGGCTGCCCCGATGCCCGGCGCAGGAGTTGCCGCACCCGCTGCCGCACCAATTGCGAGTCTGTACGGTCTTCGGTGCAACTCCCGATCCAGGCACAGACCGCGCCGTCCCCCTGGGGCAGCGGCTCGCGACAACGCACCCCACACAGCAAGAACAGGCAGGAGGAAGCAGCAGTGGAACACAGCGATTCCCCCAAGGTGCTGCCCCAGGTCGCCCGGCTGGTGGCACGCAGCGGGGACCTCAAGAGCGAGCTGGTGGCCTTCGCGCACAGTCCGCGCTTTGCCCGGCGGTTGGATGCCCGGATCGAGGAGGCAGCGGACCGGCTCGGCTTCCTGGACGAGGCGCTGGTCATCGAGACCATCGACCACTTCGTGCTGCAGCACCGGCTGGCGGACGGCTCGAGTGTTCTCGAGCGGTTTACGGCTCAGCGGCGGCCGCCGCTGAGCGAGGACGAGCGGGCGATGCTGCTCGGCTGGCGCGAGGTGGTGGAGGCAGTCTTCGAAGTACAGGACTGCGAAGGGGATGCCGTCGTTCTGCACAACCTGCTCGATGACCTCCTGTACCGGGTCCATTCCAACCTGGGGCGGCGTGCCCTTGGCAAACTGAGCACAGGGATGTTCGTGGCCGGCCGCATCGTGCCCGTCCACCCCGACACGGACGCCTGGCTGGTCACCGGCAACCTCACCACCTACCCACCCGGCGACGGGCCGCAGTTGGCGCAACTCGCCGTCCAGACGCTCACCGCCCATCCGCAGCTGCTGCGCCGCAATCCCGAGATGCTGCGCAAGGCCTGGGAGATGCAGGCCGAAGCCCGCGCCGACTTCATCGAGGTGTTCGGCACCGACGTGCTCGTTCTGAATCCCGGTGAGGCGCCCGTACGGATGCGGGAGTACCACCGTCACCGGCAGGACAAGGCCCTGGCCGAACTCGGCGATGAAACCCCCGCGCAGGCGATCAACGGCAGGCCCTCCCTCGACGAGCTCAGCCGTCTGCCCGAAGAACTCTGCGACGCGGACACCGTCGCCGTGATCTTCGACGAGACCGAAGGCCTGTGCTACTACGCGGACTTCGGCCAC